>NZ_LTAY01000040.1 GCF_002050515.1 Clostridium thermobutyricum DSM 4928
ATATAATAATTTATACATATTTTTCTTTTTTTTATAATAATTTAATAATTCACTTATTTAAAGTAATAAATTCTTTAATCCCTAAATAAAATTAATATAATTCTCTTCTTTATAATTCAAATATGTAATAATAAAAAAAGTTGAATCAAAATTGATTCAACTTTTCTAAAACTTTTTTCTTAACTTAATTCTCTTTTCATATACACTCATAATTATAATGACTATTAATCCTATTAAACTATATATTAACTTCTTAACTGAATAATCCCCTGTTGTTATAGGAAGATATGATATTACTAATAATATTACTACTATAATTAAAATTATGAGTGAAAAAAGTTTCCTTAATTTTTTCTTCATTTTTCACCTCATAAAATTTCTTCTTAAAAATTAAATTTTATTTCTTGTCCTTTGAATGTTTTCTATTACCTATCTTTATAAATATAAAAGTAATTATCAAAACTAATAAACTTTCTGCCCAATCTTTATATGTTATATTTCCTATTGGGACTGGCATTGAAGGTAAAGCTACTATTATAATTCCAGCTATGATTAATATAATAATTATTATTTTTCTCATTTTAAGCCTCCTACATTTAGCTTAAAAGCTCAAACACCTCATTATCTTCAAAATCTTTTCTTATTTCTGGACTTATTATTTTCTTTAATTCTTCTTTATTTACCCACTTGAAATCAGTGTGCTCATCTGATAGCTTTACTTCACCCTCTTTATATCTGCATAAATAAACTACAAGAAACATTTGAGTTTCTTCATCTATTACTACATTTTTTGCATAAATTATACCTTCTATATCGATTTCTAAATTTACTTCTTCTCTTACTTCTCTCTTAAGACAAGTCTCTGTATCTTCTCCAAACTCAAGCTTTCCACCTATGACTTCCCAGTTTCCTGCTCCAATTTTATCTGTAAGTGCTCTTTTAGCAACCAACACTTTATCTTCTCTTACTATTATTCCTTTTAATGCTATTTTTGTTTCTCTATTCATCTTTTCTCCTATATTGCTATTTAATAATTCTAAAGTTTTGTAAAATTATAATCTTATTTTCTATAACTAACAAAATAATTTTCTTATTCTAGATACATTATACACCTTTTCTAAAATTAAACTTATCTATTGAGTTTTAAGAATTTAAAATGAAATTTTATTCACTCTCTAATAGTTTTATTCTATCTTTAACAAATCTTTCTTCTAACCCGAATTCTTTAGCAACAGTCTCAAAATTATAATTAATTGTATCTCCTATGCTAATTATATTTTTTTCTAATACTTCTTTTAATTCAGCTTTAGGTAGCAAAAAAGCATAAGAAAAAAATTTAGCTTGCTCTTGTAATTCAAATAATGAAATTTTACCAAATTCAATCTTTCTTGTATATCTAATATCCTTATTTTCTATATTATATCCTAAGTGTAACAATAAATGTCCAATTTCTTTTGCTATATATATACGCTGTTGACATTCTGTTAAGTTAGCGGGTAATTTTAAAACAAAGGAATTTTTTACTCTTTTAATTCTTCCAAATGATGCTTTTGGTACATAATTAGACTTTTGTAATTTAATATCTAATTTATCTATTACTGAATAAATATCAATTTTATTACTCTGTATTTTTAAGCATCTCCTTGTCTTATTTGCAATGTATTCTATATTACTTTTTTCTTTAGTATACATAATATCACCCCTCTTTGGATTGTTTATTAATATTATACTATCGAAAATGATAAACATATATACTTATCTCCCCTAATTTTATAAATTTTAAAAAAAGAAAAAAACTGTGCATAAAATTTATAATTATGCACAGTCTAAGTTGATAAAAAGTTCGATTTTGATACCACTTTTTTCACTTAATTTATTTAGATATTATTACTTTAAAGGAGTTCATCACATTTATATTTATTCTTTTATTTAAATTATATAACTAGCTTCTTAAATATTGTAATTTTTATAAAGTTCTTAATTGTTAGTTTTTCTAGTTTAAAAATTAAAATAAAGTCTTATTTTTCATTAAACTCTGATTAAAAAGTCAGCAAATTTTCATATAAAACACCTTAAAAATGGCTTTTTAAATATTAATAAAATTTTTTTGGAATAAAGTGTATATTTTTTTTAATTAGGTCAATAATTTAAACATATCCCCATCAATCCTAACCGTAAAGTTAGGCTTAAGTTTTAAATAAATTAATCTTAACAATACCTAGTATAAGTTATGAGTTCCCCCTCTCCCTTATGCTAGGTATTTTACTGTTTAAATACATCTATTTATAAATAATATTAGCTTATATTATTTATTTTTCTTTAAATAAATAATTCCGTAGTTTATCTTCAATTAATTTTTAATAAAAAAAGATTAAGCCTTTAAGACCTAATCTTTTTAAAATTTATATATTTATTTATTATTAAAATAATTTAACTTCAAGTTCTGTTGAAATTCCTGTATTGTAAATGTATGAATTTCCTACTTCATTTATAAAGTTTTCAATTTCTTCGTCTGTTAAATTAAGTTTTGCAAGTTTTCCGTGGTATCCCATAACATAAGGCATTATTTCTCCAATACCATCCATGTTATAATAATTTAATCCCTCATCTGCGATTTTATAATCATTTTTAAGCATTTCTGCAAAAGTTCTTCCACCAAAAAGGTCTGCTAAAAATCTTGTATATGCATGAGCAACAACTCCAATAGGATTACTATTTTTCATTTCTTCAATTCTCTTAACATATGCTTTTGTTGATTCAAGTAATTCTATATTTTTAGCTTCATCACCTAAAATAAATTCTATATCTTTTTTAATTAATTCTGATTTATAAAGTTCTTTTGTAACTAATGGTGCTATTCTTTCATTCTCAATTAATGAATCTAAACTATTTTCAATTGCTTCATATACTGGAAGTAAATTAAGTATGTATTCTGCATAACTTTTCTCATCAGCTTTTCCTGATTGAAGCCTCTTAATAAATCCTGTGCTTTCAGAAGCCTTATGCATATTTTTTGTTCTAGACTTTAATTCATTTGAAAAATTTTTCATTTAAATCACCAACCCTTTAATTATTTCTTTAAATATAGAATATCAATTCAGATTAATTTAATCAACTTTATTTATTAAAATTAATAATATCTTAATAATAATTGTTAGTTGATATGAAATATTTTTATTTTTTATACTTATATTTTTTTAAATCTATCTAAATTATTCTGTGGATAAAAGTTAATTTTCTAAATTAAATTTTGTTTTTGTTTTCTTAAGTAATTTACTGCTAGTATAAATCCTATTAAACCAAATATTATTGGTCCTGAAAGAATCCATATAGCTTGTTGATAATTATGCTCTATAAATGGTTGTATTATTGAAAATACATCTGCAAAAACTAAAGTTACAAATGTTATACTTCCAACTATTACTCCCCATTTTTTATTAAAGAATTGATATTCTTTTTTTATGTTGTCATTTAACTTAAATTTTATGTATGCAAATACTATAAATGCCCATGGAATTGAAGTTGTTATTGTTACCATAAAAGTTAAGTTATTATAAACTGTATTTGCAACATTTCCTCCAAAGCCTATTAAAAGCATTGCTATAATAATTATGGCAGCTTGTACATATAAAGCATTTGCAGTAATTCCACGCTTATTCTTTTTAGTTAAGAATTTTGGAAGCATTCCTTCTGGAACTCCTTCAAATATTTGTTTTATTGGATAATATAGCATTAAAGGTAAATTAAGCATTGATATAAATGTTACCCAAGTTGTAATTCTATTTACCCATTGTCCTAATGCAATTGAAGCTGGAACTGACATTCCTAATTCTCTTCCTAACTCAAAGAATTGTTGTTGTACTATGTAAATTGCATAATTAAAAAGATTAACATTTGGATTGCTAAAAGTTGTTTTCCAATTGATTACCATCCCAGTTATAATTACTATTGCAACATATAATATTGCTATTATAATTCCTGAAAGAATCATAGCTTTTGGAACATTTTTTTTAGGATTTTTAACTTTATCAATAAGACCTCCACTAGCTTCCATTCCTCCTAGTACAAATATAGCAAATACTAAGAAAGCAAGAGCTGCTATAGGAGTATCATAAGATTTGTTAGGCCCCATAAATAAAGAATGGATTCCTGTATAATCAAAAGGTTGAGCGAAGTGTGCACCATTTAAGAAGAATACTAAAAGACCTCCTCCTAAAACTATTATGTGCATAAGAATTGTTACGAGCATTGAGATATTAGCTAATTTTGAAATTGACTTTATTCCTCTACTACAGAAAAATACTATTATAATAAACCAAATAACACCTATTATTGCTGTTGTTCCAGTATTACTTAATCCAAATAAATGCCAAGTTTCAGATTCATCTTTACCGAAAATCATTGTTGATAATGTGATACATATAGAACTAGTACTAAACCACCAAATAACTGCTGAAATATACCAAAGAAAAGCCCCAACAGTACTAAATTTTATTCCTACAGAATTTCTCATCCAAGAAAATATTCCACCTTTTTCATCATGGAATGCAGAACTCATTTCAGATACCATAAATGTATAAGGAATAAAAAATAACACTACACCAATAATAACGTAAGTAATAGCTGCATAACCCATTTGATAATAGATTTGTTGACCATTTCCAAGACCATAGCAAGTCATAAATATCATTGCTACAAAAGACCAAAATCCAATTTTAGCAACTTTATTATTTTTTCCTGCTTTCTCTTCTATATTTTCTTCTATTTCTTCTGCATATTCACCTTTGTTTAAACTATTGTCTTTCATTAGCCTCATCTTCCTTTCTTAATTTTTTCTTTCGTTAATTAATTCTTTCATTCGTATAATTCCGAATAAATAAATTTAAAGTTTTATCAAATGTTCAGAAATTTCTTATTTAGTATGATATACTGAATTCATTTAATAATCAACTATGCATAAATTAAAATTCTATTAAAAGAGCATTATAAAATTTTTATTTTATTAATTTGTTTTTATTTTTAATCAGATTAATAAAACATTTCGTTTTTTTTATTAAATCATTAATTTAAGTTATAGCCTTATGTATAATAATGCATTTTTTAAAATTATATAAGAATACATTATTTTACTCTTTATTAATATTTTTTTGAAAGTAATTAATAATTTAAATTCATTTTTTATATTTTTTATTGTTAAAAATTTATTTTAGTATGTAAAAATGAAAGAAGTATGCTTAATTAAATCATTTAGATTTAGCTTTAAGTATACTTCTTTCAATAAAATATATTATTTTATGCATATTTATTGTATATTTCGTGTTTTTCTATTTTTATTATTGTAAATTTTAGTATATTTATACTCTCACAAAACTTCTTCTTTAATTATTACTCTTAATGTTAATAAAAAAATAGCTACCTAATTTCAGGTAACTATTTTTATTAAAATATTCTTTTCTCTACTCTTCAACATTAGCCAATGTATAACTTCTTTGTTGTATTTTAATATTAAGATTACTATAGCTTCTAGGTGTATTATGAGTTGTATCATAAGTAAGCGCTTGTGCAAATTGGCTATTAGGATATAGCTCCTCTTCTTGCTCTAAATATTTATCTGCTTCATATAAGTTCCCATATTCTAAAGCTTTTTCTCCATTTTCATATATTTGAAAAGGATAGCTGCTATTACAAAGCTCTGTAATGTTTTGTATTTTATTATTTAAATACTTATTATCTGTATGCAATGTATTTAATATTTCTAGTGCTGGTCCATATTGTTCATTATTTGCATAATTTATTGCACCATTTAATTGTATAGCTATATTATCATAATTTCTTAATACTATTTCTTGATTTTCAATAGCTTGTCTTTGAGAACTTGTTATAGCAAATACATCTTGCATTGCTTCAACAGCTTTTTTATAATTCCCATTTGCTAAATAATTATTACTACTTGCTATAGATGATTTGACATTTGAACTTAAATATTCATATGTAACATATCCTAGTGAACCTAAACAAATTAAAACTATTATAATTATACCGATTTTTTTCATCTGTTTTACCTCCATTATAAATTTTCTAAACTAAAATTTTAAATCTTATAATATAAATTAACATAATAATTATTTTTTAAATAACTATTATCCTTTTTAATTAAAATTTATATAATTTAATTTATCTAAATCTATTTGCAAAAGACTCTTTTTATCATATTATCATACATATAAAGCCAAATATTTTAAATATTATTAAATATAAAGAAAATTTATAATTTAGATACTTTATTATTTAAATTATAAAAAATAGTTCTCTATTTCTAGAGAACTATTTTTGTATAGATTTACTTTATATTATCTCATTCTCAAAACCCAAACAACCCTCAAATGAAAGTGAGTTTTTGTAATTAATTTTATTTATTTTGAATAGGCTTAATGTTCCAAATGTCTTTTGCATATTCAAGAATAGTTCTGTCTGATGAGAATATTCCTGCATTACAAGTATTCATAAAGCACATTTTAGCCCATTTTTCGCTATATTTATAAGCTTTAAATACTCTTTCTTCTGCTAATTTAAATGCTTCGAAATCAGCAAGTAAAAGATATTGATCATTTTCTTCAATTAATGATTTATAAAGGTCTTTGTAAAACCCTGTTCCTTCATCATCAAATGTTCCATCTATTAATGAATCTACAACTCTCTTAATATCTTTATTTTTTTCATAATATTCTTTTGAGCTGTATTTTCCTCTTATGTTTTCTATTTCTTCAACTGTTAATCCAAAGATAAAGTTGTTTTCTTCTCCACTTTCTCTTACAATTTCAACATTTGCTCCATCCATTGTTCCAAAAGTAGGGGCTCCATTTAGCATAAATTTCATATTTCCTGTTCCTGAAGCTTCTTTTCCTGCTGTTGAGATTTGTTTTGATATATCAGCTGCTGGGAACAATTTTTCTGCATATGAAACTCTATAATTTTCTACAAATACAATCTTTATCTTATCTTTAACAACTGGGTCATTATCTATAAGATTTGCTACATCATTTGTAAACTTAATTATTGCTTTTGCTCTTCTATACCCTGGGAACGCTTTTGCCCCATAAATAAATGTTATTTTAGGAATATCTAAGCTTGGATTTTCTTTTATTCTGTAATAAAGGTCTAAAACATATAATGTGTTTAATAATTGTCTCTTATATTCATGAAGCCTTTTTACTTGTATATCAAATAAAGAATCTGGATTTATATCAATTCCACTAGCTTCTTTAATATATTTAGCTAATTGAACCTTCTTTTCTTTCTTTATATTCATAAATCTATCAAGGACTTTTTTATCATCAGCATACTTTTCTAAAGTTTTAAGCTTACTTAAATCTTTAACCCAAGATTCATCTCCTATAAGCTCTGTTATAAAGCTTGATAACTCTTTATTACAAAGTCTTATCCATCTTCTTGGTGTAATCCCATTTGTTTTGTTTTGGAACTTATCTGGGTAAAGCTCATACCAATTATGAAGTTCTATGTCTTTTAATATATCTGTATGAAGCTTAGCAACTCCATTTACAGCAAATCCTATGTGAATAGCTAAGTTTGCCATTCTCACTTGTTTATCATTTATTATTCTAAACTCATTTATTTCTTCTTTAGAATATCCTTTTTCAACTAATTCTTTTATAAATCTTAAATCAATTTCTTCTATGATTTCTAAAATTCTTGGGAATAATTCTTCTATAAATTCTACATTCCATTTTTCTAATGCTTCAGCTAATATTGTATGGTTTGTATATGCAAAAATCTTTTCTGCAATTTCTATAGCTTTATCTATTTTTACTTGTTTTTCATCAACTAAAATTCTTATAAGCTCTGGTATTCCTAAAACTGGGTGAGTGTCATTTAATTGAATTGCAGCATATTTAGTAAGTTCACTATAATCAGTACCATGAAGATTTTCAAATTCTTTTATTATATCTTGAATTGAAGCACTTACTAAGAAATATTGTTGTTTAAGTCTTAATAATTTTCCTTCTCTTGTATCATCATTTGGATAAAGAACTCTTGAAATATGTTCTGCTTTATTTTTTAATAATACAGAATCATCAAATCTACCAGAATTAAACACATTAAAATCAAAGCTTTCTATTGGCTCACATTTCCAAAGTCTTAATGTATTTATATTCTTGCTATCATATCCTATAATTGGTGTATCATAAGGAACTGCATAAACATCCATTCCATTAAAATGTACTATAACTTTTTCCTTTTCACGTCTTATACTCCATGGATCTCCATAAGTTAACCAATTATCAGCTGTTTCATATTGAAACCCATTTTTAAAGTTTTGTTTAAATAATCCATTTGAATATCTTATTCCATAACCTCTTAGTGGAATTTCCATAGTTGCTGCTGAATCCATAAAACAAGCTGCAAGTCTTCCAAGCCCACCATTACCAAGTGCCGCATCTTCTTCTGCTTCCTCAATAGCATTTAAATCTACATTTAACTCTTCTAAAAGCTCTTTTACTTCATCATATAGCTTAAGACTTATAAGATTGTTTCCAAGTGCTCTTCCCATTAAATATTCAGCAGATAAATAAAACGCTTGTTTTCCTTCTCTATAAAGCTGTGTAGTGTTATTCCAATCATCTATTATAGTTTCCATTAAAGCTGTTGAAAGGCTACTAAATATTTCACCTTTATTTGCATGTTCAATATCTGTTCCATATTTTATTTTTAATTGTCTTTTTAAACCTTCTTTAATTAGCTCTTTCATTTTTACACTCTCCCATATAATTTCGTTAAATGGTAAATTTTTTCTGCAAGTTCTTTTGTTAATGCTCCTTTTTTAATTCTCCAGCACCAATTTCCTCCTAGAGTTGAAGGTGTGTTCATCCTAGCTTTATTATCTAAGTTTAAAATATCTTGCATGGTCATTATTGCTATATTGCTATGAGATGACATATTTCCTCTTATAAATTTAAATCCTATGTTATCTCCTTCTCTTATATCTAAATAATCTTTAGCTTTAATTCCTTCATTAGTGTCTAAATTATTTAAATACCAACCTTTAGCTGTTTCATTATCATGAGTTCCAACATAAGAAACTGAATTTTTCTCTGCATTATGTGGTAAGCTTTCAGAATCTCCTTCTCCAAATGAAAATTGAATTACTTTCATTCCTGGAAATCCTGTTTTCTCCTTAAATTTTAAAAATTCTTCTGTTACAGTTCCTAAATCTTCTGCAATAATATTGACTTCTCCAAGCTCTTTTTTTATTTCATCAAAAAGTTTTAATCCAGGACCTTTAATCCATTTTCCATTTTCAGCTGTTTCATCTTCAGCTGGTATTTGCCAAAAGCTATTAAATCCTATAAAGTGGTCAAGTCTTATAACATCATAAAGCTTTAAACTTTCCTTTATTCTAGTTATCCACCACTTAAATCCGTCTTTCTCCATCTTCTCCCAATCATAAATTGGATTTCCCCAAAGCTGACCAGTTTTTGCAAAACAATCTGGTGGACATCCTGCTACAAATTTAGCTCTCATATCTTCATTAACTTTAAACATTTCTGGATTAACCCACATATCTGCACTATCTCCAGCAATATATATTGGTAAATCTCCTATTATTCTTATTCCGTTTGAATTTGCATAATTTTTTAAGCTTGTCCATTGTTCAAAAAACTCATATTGAATAAAACAATAAAATTCTATTTCATCTTTTAATTTTTCTCTATATTTATTTAAAATTTCCTCATCTCGTAATCTTAGCTTTTCTGGCCATTCAGTCCAAGCCACTAAATTTTGATTATCTTTTATCGCCATATATTCTGCATAATCTTTTAACCAAAACCTATTTTTCTCTATAAAGTAATCATAATCTCTAGCTTTATTTAATTTAAAATTTTCATATGCTTTATATAAAATTGGTTTTCTATTTTCAAAAATTTTTCCATAATCTATTATTTCTTCATCAGAACCAAAATCTACATCTTTAAAATCTTCCTCTTTTAATAATCTCTTATCTTTTAATATTGAAAAATTTATAAAATGAGGATTTCCTGCAAAAGCTGAAAAACATTGATAGGGAGAATCCCCATAGCTTGTGTGTCCTAAAGGTAGTATTTGCCAATACTTTTGTCCACTTTCTACTAGAAAATCTACAAATTCATATGCTTCATCACCAAATGAACCGATTCCAAAATTATTGTTAAGTGATGATATATGCATTAATATTCCACTACTTCTCTTTTTCATATTCTTTCCCCCTACAAACTTCATCTTAGAGTATAGAGATTAAACCTCTATATCTAAGACAGTTATTTTTAAGAATCTCCTTCAAAAAGTTCTGTTTTTAATTCTATATGCTTATGTTCACTTTTGTTTTTAATTAAGTCTACTAAAATATCAACTCCTAAGCTCGCCATTTCATCTCTTGGCTGAACTACAGTAGTAATACTTGGATTATAAAACTTAACCATGTCCATTCCATCAAATCCTACAATAGAAACATCTTTTCCAACCTTTAATCCTAAATCAAAAATTGCCTTTGTTGCTCCAATTGCCATTATATCTGATGTACAAAAAACACCATCTACATCATTATTTGTACTTAATATTCTCTTAGTTTCTTCATAAGCACCTAATGAAGTATATTCCCCATATGCAATTAAATTCTCATTAAACTCTATTTTATTTTCTGATAATATTTTTTTATATCCTTTAAATCTTTGTTTATCAATAATTGATTCATCTTTTGTACCAAGAATTATCGCAATTTTTTTGCAACCTTTTTTTATTAAATGATCTACAGCCATTTTTGCTGAATCTATTTGGTTTATTCCAACAGATGAAAAATTATTAACTTTATCTTTTTTATAACTCTTACTTCCTGATATTAATACAAGAGGTTCATTTATATCTTTAAAAGTTTCCTCATTAATCTCATCAATATTACACCCAAGGTAAATAAGTCCCTGAAGCCTTATTTCCTTTCCTAGTGCTATAAGATTACGAACTTCATCATCTCCAGATCTTGCATAGTCATTTTGTCTAAGTATCATGGTATAACCAGCCTCTGTTATCTTTTTATTTATAGTATCTACCATTTGAGAGAAAAATGGATTAAATACTCCTCTTATTAATACTCCAATAGCTCTAGAGTTATTTTTTGTTTGTTTTAAATTTCTTGCACTATTATTTGGAATATAATTTATTTCATTTATTACATCCATAACTTTTTTTCTAGTTGATTCTTTTACATTTGGATGGTTATTTAAAACCCTCGAAACAGTTCCAACACCAACATTGGCCATTTTAGCTATATCTTTTATGTTCATATATTTACTACCTCTTTGTTATTAATAAAAGCTCTTATTACTAGCTTATAGTTAAACTATTTCTTTGTAAAGGTCTTCTCAAAGATTTAGCATTTATTTAAAATATATATGTTACTTAAAATAATGATTATTTAAAATACAGTTACTTGATTTTCTTCATCAAATACATGAATATCATTTATATTTATTCTTAAATCTATTTTATCTCCAACCATCATTTCAGTTTCACCATGTTTCTTTAAGACAACTGTTTTTTTACCTATTGTTACATGAAGGCAAATTTCTCCACCAAGATTTTCTATAAGGTCTAGTGTTCCATTAAATTCTATACAAGAGTCCTTTGGAATATTGTGTTCATCCCCATATTGTATTTTTTCTGGTCTTATTCCAACTAAAACTTGTCCATCTTTACTTCCAAAGCTTTTAACTTTTTCAATTTGCCAATCAGAAAGTTTAACTTCCTTAGAACCTTGAACTGATATAAATTTACCATTTTCTTTTGAAGTTAATTCTCCATATAAAAAGTTCATTTGAGGACTTCCTATAAATCCTGCAACAAACATATTTGCTGGATTATTATATATTTCTTTTGGACTAGCTATTTGTTGAACTTCTCCATCTTTCATAACAACAATTCTTGTTCCAAGTGTCATTGCTTCTGTTTGGTCATGTGTTACATATATAAATGTTGTATTTAAATCTCTATGAAGTTTAGAAATTTCTATTCTCATTTGACCTCTAAGCTTTGCATCAAGGTTTGATAATGGCTCATCCATTAAGAATACTTTAGGATTTCTTACAATAGCTCTTCCCATTGCAACCCTTTGTCTTTGTCCTCCTGAAAGTGCTTTTGGCTTTCTATCTAAAAGATGTTCAATATCAAGTATTTTAGCTGCTTCTTTAACTTTTTTATCAATTTCTTCTTTTGGCACTTTTCTAAGTTGTAATCCAAATGCCATATTATCATAAACACTCATATGAGGATATAATGCATAATTTTGAAATACCATTGCTATATCTCTATCCTTTGGAAGAGCATCATTTACTTGTTTATCTCCAATCCAAAGCTCACCTTTGCTTATTTGTTCTAGCCCTGCAATCATTCTTAAAGTAGTAGTTTTACCACATCCTGATGGCCCTACAAAGACTATAAATTCTTTGTCCTCTATTTCTAAATTAAAGTCCTTTACTGCTTCATATCCATTACTATAAATTTTACATATATTTTTTAAACTTAATCCTGCCATAATTGTAACCTCCTAAGGTATAATGCTTTTTTAATAACTGTCCTAATTTTATCCTTTTACTGAACCTGCAATAAGTCCTTCTGCTATATACTTTTGACTAAATGCAAACATTATTACAAGTGGAATCGATGCCATAACTGCAGCTGCTGAGTATTGAGTCCAGTTAGCTGAGAAATTATTAGTTATAAAACTTTGTAATCCTGTTGTAATTGTATAATGTGATGGTGATTTTAATAGTGCTGATGCAAATACATATTCACTATATGTTGAAATAAAAGTGAATAAGAATATTACTACTGCCATATTTCTTGAAAGTGGAAGTAATATTTTTGAGAATATATCCCATGTTGAAGCTCCATCAACTTTTGCAGCCTCAATAAGTTCATTTGGAATTCCATCCATATAACCTTTTAAAAGCCAAATATTAAATGCACTACCACCACAAAGTAAAAGTATATATGCCCACATATGATCCATTAATTGTGCACTGTAAGCAAATTTTAATATTGCTGGAATAGTCATAATTCCTGGAAACATTTGAAGTATTAAAAGAAACATTAATCCATATTTTCTACCTGAGAATCTTAATTTAGAGAAAGCAAATGCTGCTGTCATTGATAATCCTAATTGAACTAATGAAACTATTACACATATAATCATTGAATTTTTAAACCAAATTAAGAAATTAGTATTTTTAATTACATTTATATAATTATCAAAAGTTATTTGACTTGGGAAAAGTGTTGTTTGTACGAATACTTGCCCTTTTGCAAGTGAAGAACCTATTACTGAAATTACTGGAAATATTACAATTAAAATAAATATCCAAACTATTATTCTGCTAATCCATAAGCTTCTTGTTTCATATGAAGTTCGCTTTTCTTTGTAAACTGTTTTTTCTTTTTTACTCATCATTAATCAACCTCCTCAAATTGACCTGAAGCTTTCATTTGAATAAATGAAATTGTACCTACTATAATAAATACAAGTACACTTAGTGTTGCACCTATATTATATTTACCAAAGTTAACTGCTAACTTATAAATACTTGATGCTAGTATATCTGTATAACCAGCCCATTGAGTAGATACTCTAGGTGGAAGTCCTTTTGTGATTAGATAAATAGTATTGAAGTTATTAAAATTGAATGCGAAACTTGAAATAAGTAATGGATATGCAGTTTTTGCAAGTGCAGGTAAAGTTATTTTTCTAAATTGAGTGAATCTACTTGCTCCATCAATACTTGCGGCTTCATAATAAACTTTAGGAATTGAAGATAAAGCTCCTAAGCATACACACATCATAAATGGGAATCCAAGCCAAACGTTTACAAAAAGTACGGCTGCTCTTGCACATTCTGGATTTGTAAGCCATGGAATTGGAGTACTTATAATGTGTAGATTTAATAAAAGTGTATTAATAGCACCATATGCTGTATTTAAAAGTCCTTGCCATGATAAAGTTGCTATTGTAGCTGGAAGTGCCCATGGTATTATTAATAATCCTTTATAAAATCCTTTTTCTTTCATGTGTGAGTTATTTAATAGCATTGCAAGTATTAATCCAACAAAGAAACATCCAAATGTTGAAACAAGTGCAAAAACTATTGTCCAACCAAATACAGGTAAAAATATTTTACTAAAAGGACCTGTTAAAACTTCTATATAATTATGTAGTCCAGTAAATTTAGCTGAGCCTTGTGTATATATAGTGTAATTTGTAAAAGAAATATATATTGTATAAAGTATAGGTAATAATGATAAGATTGTTATAGAAATTAATGCGGGACCTAAATATTTAGCTGCTTGTCCATTTTCTCTAACTGGTTTTATTAGTAAAGTGTCCCCTTTAGCCTTCTTCATGTCCATCTGCTCCTTTAATAATTTTTTTAAATTCTCCAAGCTTTTAAAAAAGCTTGGAGATTTAATTTAAATTTAATTACTTTATTATTGTTGTTTTATACCAGCTTCCATTTGTTTAACTGTGTTATCAGCAGCTTCTTTAGGAGTTAATTTTCCTTCAATTAATAATTGTAAGTTGTTTCCTGCTGGTTCCCACATAGCTTGAATTTCTGGAATATTTGGCATATATTGAGCTACTTTAGCTTGAGCTTCAAATGCTTTTAAATATGGATCATTTTTAGCAGCTTCTGTAGTATCAGCTGATTTTAATACAGGAATTCTGTTACCAACTGATAATAGTACACTTTGTCCATTTTCATCTAAGTATTTAATTAAACTCCAAGCATCTGCAGCTTTTTTAGAATTTTTATTAACAACAGCTAATTGAACAGTTGAGAATGTTGGAATTGATTTTCCATCTAAAGTTGGAAGTTTAGCAACACCAAAATCTAAGTCTTTATTAGATTTAAATGATGGAACATCCCATGGTCCTGAAATATAGAATCCAACTTTTCCAGCTTCAAAGTCAGCTTTAGCAATATTTGCAGTTACACTTGAATTTATTAATCCATCTTTAACTAATGAATTTAAGAATTCATATCCTTTTATTGCACCAGAATTAGCAAGTCCAATATCATTTGGATCAAGTTTTCCATCATTATCTTTGAATACATAACCACCATTAGCAGCTATAAATCCATATGAGTAGTAGAAGTTAGTAATTGGATATTCAAATCCAACTTTTTTAGCTTCTTTAACTAATTGTTCCATAGTTGTTGGAACATCTTTAACTAATTTTTTATTATAGAATAAAGCTACAGTTCCTTCAGCGATTGGAGTACCATATTGAACTCCATCAACATTACCTGCTTTTAATAATGCTTCTGAATGGAATTTATCTGATGGGATTAAATCTTTAGGTTGTTCTGATAAAAGACCGGCTTTAACGAAAGTACCAATATTATCATTTGGAATACCAAAGATAGCATCAGGCCCTGAAGGACTCTTCATTGCTTGCATACCTTCTTGGAAATTTGGTTGAGAATAAACCAATTCAACTTTCATGTGGTGTTCTTCACCCCATTTATCAGCTATTGGTTGTAATGCTTCAACTTCTGGTTTAGTTAAATAAGACCATACAGTTAAAGTTTTGCTATTGTTGTTAGACCCAAATGCGAAATAT
This sequence comes from Clostridium thermobutyricum DSM 4928, assembly GCF_002050515.1. Lineage (GTDB taxonomy): Bacteria > Bacillota > Clostridia > Clostridiales > Clostridiaceae > Clostridium > Clostridium thermobutyricum. The sequence continues at coordinate 15,665 of NZ_LTAY01000040.1, forward strand.
CCAACACCAACAACTATAATTGCAATAACGATTATTATAGGTATTATTTTTTTCTTACCCATGTTTAAAAAACCCCCTCTTTTATTTTAGTGGAACGCTTTTAATATCTAGATTTCATAATGAAGTAATTATTATTTAAATTAGTTCAATTTAATTATTAAAAATTTACTATTCCCCTTGTTTCATAAAAAAATCTAAATATTAATTTATTTAGGTAACGTTTCCAATTAGAATTATAGCAATTAAAGTAAACATTTACAATGAGCCATTTACCACATTAAAAAATTGTTTATATTTATTAAGTGTTTTATTGATTTTTTATTGTATAATATCCTTGACAATTAGCTAATTTAACAGTTTTTTTATAAAAATATATCTTTTTTATTTTGTTTTCCATTTGTTCAAATTTTATTATATTCTAAAAAATAAGAGTAAGATTATACTCTTACTCTTATTTAAGTCTATGATATTTTACTTATCTTGTTTTCAAGCTCTTCTATATTTTCTTTACATTCCATTACTACTGATTCTATTAGTTGTAAAGTATCAAAACAACCAGTCAAAGCTTTCGTTTCTCTTTCATCTTGATTAATTCCTTGCATATTTAAAGCTCTCTTAAATCTTATTATATACCTGCTATGTATATATTTCATATATGATTTCATTAAACATACACTTTTAATCTCATAATTATATCCGTTATTTTTCATTATTCCATCTATAAACTCAGAATTATAATTTAAAATTACTCTTCCCTCTAATACTTTTGCAATTTCTTCAATACTATCTTTAAAGCTTGGACTATTATTTAAAATTTCCTTATCTACACCCTTTATCATATAAGTATCATCACTAATTCTTTTGTTTATATTAAAAGTTGAATTGTAAAGTATAACTCCATTAGTATCTATAATTCCAATATCTAATATTTCATCAACTTTAGAATTTCTACCTGTAGTTTGTATAAATACAATTACATATTTATCATCTAGTAGTAACCCTTCCCAGTATTCATAATTTTTATAAGCATCTAAAAGTCTATTTTTAAGTGCCTTTTTAATATGATTTTCTTTTTTTTCAGGTACTCTCACATTCACTGCACTTCTAATTAATTTATTTTTATTTTTGAAAGAATTAATTTTTTCTCTCGAGGTATTATATATATCTTCTAATAAGTAATATTTTTCTCTAAAAAGTTCCCCATCAATATATTTATCTTTATAATATGCTACATTTATTATTTTTTCTGCTTCTAATTTTTCTAATATAATTTTATCTACATCTAAAATTTTTAAAATCTCATATTCATTTACCCCAAAAAATTCATGTTTAGATTTTAAATAAACATACCAAAGATTAATCTTGTGATGAAAAATCATTGCTATCATTGCTTCTCTGCTACAGTTTTTATTAAAAGGAATATTTTTCATCTCAAGAACTTGTCTTAACGATTCTTCACTTACTTTATCTAGGTCTCTTTTGACAATCTCTCTTATGTATCTTTTAGTAATTATCTTATGCATTATTCTTTAGTGAAACATTTTATTATCTCACTTTACCCCCTTTTTACAAAATTTTCTTAATATAATGGTAATTTGTATTATATTGTTAATCAATAGTGAAAAAATTAATTTTTTATTAACCAAACTATGCATATATCTATCAATTTAACTAAATAAAAGACTATCTTATTTAAAAAATTAACTTTTTATTCATAATAAATCTTCTAAAATAAAAGCCGTAAATTTCACATTATGTTCTATTTACGGCCTTTTTTCTATCTATTCAATTTTTATTTCTTAATTTAATTTTTATATATACTAAAACGTTTTAATCATATTAAATAAGAAATTATTATAAATAAACTATATATAACTAAAATTAAAAACAATATTTATCTAAAGTATCTTAAAATAAATTGTATTAAATCTATAAAATAATCTACTATACTAATTCTAATTTCCTGAGCTTTCATAAGCTGATAATCCCTTAAGCCAAACACAATATGAAACACCAATAAATATTACTCCTACTATAAATGTTAAGATAATTCCTTTAAAGAATGACTCTTTATTAAGCATATATGCAGCTGGATAATATCCTGTAAAAGCAAATGGAACTATAAATGTTAAGATTCCTCTTATTCCTCCTGGATATATACTAACAGGGTATTTTGCAAATCCTCCAAGTTCATATCCCATCCTAACACATTGAAAACTATTTTTAATCCAAAAAGCCATTGAAGCTGTTATAAGCTTTACCCCTGTATATATGAATACTCCTCCTATAACTGCAATTATAAAGGCTATAATCATAATAAAATTAACTTTTAATCCTAATTTCATTCCTGAATATATTACAAGAATAAATCCTATTATAAGCTCTCCAAACCCATCTGGTTGAAATCTATTTGCTATAACTTGAAATAATGGATTTAAAGGTCTTAAAAGATATCTATCTACTTCTCCCTTAACAATAGATCCTCCACTAAACATCCAAAGATAATCAGTAAATATATGGTCTATTCCTCTTGGAATTTGAGAAAAACCATATATAAATAAAATCTCATTTAAAGTCCACCCTTTTAAAGATGGTATATTATTGAATATTAAATTTATAAAAATAAGAGATGTAGCTTGAATTAATAAAAACCCAAAAAGTCCACATAAAAAATCCTCTCTATATTCCATTAAAGTTTTTAAATATTGCTTTAAAAAGCATTTATACACATATAAATATCTCTTCATTATTTTAGCCCCCTTGTATAGTCAATTTATAAGCTAATCTATTCCAAACTAATTTTGATAAAACAAACATTATAAAAACCCATATAAGTTGAATTATTATAGCTTTTATTGAATCAAATGTACTGTATTTTCCTAAATATATCATAGCTGGAGTATATATTATTGAACTAAAAGGTAATATACTAAATATTTGTGCAATTATACTTGGAAAGAAAGTTAGAGGTATTAAAGATCCTGAAATAAGCATAACTATAGCCTGTGCAATTTGGCTTATGCCCCAAATATTATAAAATTTAAATGATAAAAGACCAAACATGTAGCTGTAATAAGTATTTATTAAAAATCCTAAAAATATGCTTACTGAAAATAATATAATTTGCATAATTCCTATGTGTATTCCTTTATAGAAAGAATATGCCGTAACTATTATAAACCCTGGTAAAAATAGAAATATAAAATTATACATAAACACACCAAAGTTCATAAACATAACTCTTTTTCTATAATTTATAGGTTTTATAAGTTCCATTGCTATAGAACCATCACGAACTTCATCCCCTACAATAAATTTACAATCAGAAAATGTTATTAAAGATATTACAAATGTTATCATCACGTATACAAGCATATCATTTATGTTAAATCCATTCATAACACCTTTTGAAGAGCTACTATATATAGCTTTCCATAGAAAAAATGTAACACTAACTATTAATATATTTCCTATGGTACCCATATATATATTAGTTTTATATGCCATACTTCTTTTTAAACTTCCTATAGAAAAGGCTAAATATATTTTGTTCTTTTCCCAAATACTCATATTTACACCTCATCTTTATATATTTTCTTTATTATTTCCTCAAGAGTAGTTTCTTTTATTGCAAAATCTATAATATTTACTTTATCAATTATTTTGCTAATAATCTCTGATGAGGTTGTCTTATTTTTATTAAATTTTATTATTATCTCTTTGTCTTTTATTTCTTCTTGTAAATCTTCTTCACTTAAATTAAGCATCTCATTTATATTTAATTTATTTTCTATATGCTCTTTAATTTTTATATTTAAAATTTTATCAGACCCAAACTTATTTTTTATATCTTCTAAAGTTCCATCATAAAGCTTCATTCCTTTATCAATAATTATTATTCTACTGCAAAGTTCCTCAATATCACTTAAATCATGAGTTGTTAATATTACTGTTGTGTTATATCTTTCGTTTAAAAGCTTTATAGCATCTCTAACTTTTTCTTTAACAACTACATCAAGCCCTATAGTAGGCTCATCTAGATATAAAACCTTTGGCCCATGAATTAAAGAAGCTGCAATATCTGCTCTCATTCTTTGTCCTAAAGAAAGTGTTCTAACAGGTCTTTCTATGAATTCTTCTAGCTCTAAAATATCATTTAGAAATTTCATTTTTTCTTTAAATTCATCATCATTAATATCATAAATTACTTTTAAAATTTTAAAAGTCTCTCTAAGAGGAATATCCCACCACAATTGAGTTCTTTGTCCAAATACTACTCCTATATCTTTAGCATTATTTTCTCTATCTTCATATGGAATTTTCCCATTTACAATAACTCTTCCCTTAGTAGGTGTTAAAATTCCTGTCATCATTTTTATAGAGGTTGATTTTCCTGCTCCATTAGAACCTATATATCCAACAATTTCTCCTTCATTTATTGTAAAAGATATATCTTTTACAGCACTTTTAATTTCACATTTGTTACTAAATAATCCTTTTACTGCTCCTTTCAATCCTTCCCCTTTAATTTTAATTTTAAAATCCTTACTTAAATTCTCTACAACTATCATTATTATCCCCCCTTATTTTTTGGAACTCTTTAGGAATCGTTTCCATAAACAATATTAATCCCCCCTCTTATTAAATAAATATTTATCTCAATTTAAATGTTTTCATTAACTATTTTACACCTAAATCTTAAAATATAATATATATATCGTAATATTATATTTCTCCTTTACTTAAATAATTAATTATTTTTCTTTTTAATTTTAATTGTAATCGTAATTAATTTTTTTGAATATATTTATATTAATAACTGTTAGGAGGTATCTTAATGTTTATGTACGCTTTAGCATTAATAATGGCTTTTTCTTTTATACTTGTACCATTTATAGCTATTATAAAGAGCTCTGTTACATTATCAAATTTCCTAATTTTCACTAGTTATATTGGAAAGAAGCTTCAAAAGAAAAGGCTTAATATTAAACGAAAAGTTATAAATAAAGCTACTTATTTAAGAATTTCATTTTTAATGCAATTTTTTCTTGGTTTTTTACTGACTTTATTAAGTTTGATTTTATTTACTAAAAATACAAATTCATATTTCAATATACTAATAATATTTTGTGTTAGCTTATTTGGAAGCATAATAATTGGAACAAATTTAAATAAGTATTTAGTCGCAAACTAAATTTTACCATGAATAAAGAGTATTATTATAGTTCAAAATATTACTGCGTAATAATACTATTCTTTAAATATCTTATAACCAAACATGGAGTGTAAAACTCCTATATTCCACTAATTATATAATAAAAAAGAGTGTCTTAAGTATATATAATCACTTTAGACACTCATCTTTTTTATATTAATTAAAACTTACTCTGTCTTTACAAATCCAAGCAGAACCGCCATTATAGTTTATTCTGTACCATCCATTAAGTTGACCTGTTACAGTTACTTTAGTTCCATTATTTAAGTAACCTACTCCATCATTATTCCAATTTGGATGTCTTGTTATATAAGTAAATGGTCCACCTTTAAAATCTACAGTTCCTACTTTATTCATAAGGAAGTTTCCTGATGTATCTACTCTATCTTTGCAAATCCAAGCAGTTCCTCCATTATAATCTATTTCATACCAAGAACCTGATTCTGAAATTATTTTTACTTCAGTACCATTATATAAAGACCCTACTCCATCATTATCCCAATTTGGATGTCTTGTTATATAAGTGAAATCTCCTCCACCAAAGTTTACAACACCTGAAGTTGGCATTGTTTGAACTCTATCTTTACAAATCCAAGCTGAACCACCTTTATAGTTTATTCTATACCAGTTTCCGAATTCTCCTGTTATAGTTACTTGAGTTCCATTATATAATGGAGCTACTCCTGAATTGTTCCAATTTGGTTTTGAAGTTATATAAGTAAATGGTCCACCTTTAAAATCTACTGTTCCTTGCATATTTAAAGTTTTTATATTTGTATCTACTCTATCTTTGCAAATCCAAGCTGAACCACCATTATAATTTATTCTATACCAGTTTCCGTACTCTCCTGTTATAGTTACTGCATCTCCATTATATAATGAACCTACTCCTGAATTATTCCAGTTTGGTTGTCTTGTTATATAAGTAAATGGTCCACCACTAAAATCTACTATTCCTTGCATATTTAAAGATTTTATTTGTGTATCTACTCTATCTTTACAAATCCAAGCTGAACCACCATTATAATTTATTCTATACCAATTTCCGTACTCTCCTGTTATAGTTACTTCAGTTCCATTATATAGTGAACCTACTCCTGAATTATTCCAGTTTGGTTGTCTTGTTATATAAGTAAATGGTCCACCACTAAAATCTACTATTCCTTGCATGTTTAAAGATTTTATTTGTGTATCTACTCTATCTTTGCAAACCCAAGCTGAACCACCATTATAATTTATTCTATACCAACTTCCATATTCTCCTGTTATAGTTACTTCAGTTCCATTATATAATGAACCTACTCCTGAATTATTCCAATCTGGTCTTGAAGTTATATAAGTAAATGGTCCACCACTAAAGTCAATAACACCTTTCATATTTAGTGGAGTTACATTTATTTCACTATTTGGAGTATTTGTTTGAACATTATTTATATATTCTGCATAAACATATCCAACTCCGCCGTTATATACTATTTTATCCCATCCATTTACTTTTCCTATTATAGTAACTTGAGTTCCTGCTTGTAATGAACCTATAATTGAATCAGATGTAGAAGCTCCACTTCTAACATTTAATGAAGAACCTGGATTTACATTTACATTCCCAGTTTCATTTACAGTTTTCATTCCTGAAGAGCTTGAAGATGCAAATTGAGGAATTGCAAATGTAAATGTATCTCCTGGTGCATAAACCCATTTATTTTGTTCAATTATAGAACCTATTAAAGATCCATAATGAATATCTGATGCATATTGATGCCACATATCATCATTTGGGGCATTTATATATCTTAATTCATAAGGTGTATTTTGAGCTATATTTGTATTATGAATATAGTTAACTGATAAGAATTGTGCTGCTCCATAAATGGCATTTGAAATGCTTGTCCATCCATGATTATATGCATAAGTAGTTCCTAAAATAGTAGTTTTATTTGGGAAACTAGCATTTGCATCATAAGCACCTATTCCATATAAATTATAAACTGTAGTTGGATGTGGTAAATTAATCATTTGGTATCCAACTATAACACCATTACTATTATAAATTGGTGCATTTGTATTAGCTATTTGAGTTATTGTAATCCCATTTGCAAAGTTACTTGTACCCCATCCAGTTTCAAGTGCTGATTGAGATAAGAAGTATACTGGGTCAAGATTATATTTTCTAGCTGCTCCTATAAATGCTTGAGCTTGTCCAGAAAATACTCCTTTACCTTGAAGTAAGTTAGCTAAAGCTTGTTCATTTACATTTCTAAAAGTATTAACTTTTAAGAATTGATACATAACTTTTGAATCTTCTGGATTTATTGCATTAGTTAATTCTTGTATTTGAGATTGACTTAAACTTGAAACTCCTAGACAAGCCATATAATTTTGTATTTCTCCAGCAACATATTCATCTAATGTTTGAGAATATTGAACATTTGTATAGATATTTGGTGTTACTAATGCTCTGATTGGTAAGTTTTCATTTGTTATTGCTGCAAAATTTGTAGCTCTTAACTGTTGAAGTTGAGCTTCATTAATTTTTTTATCTGTTTGTTTTGGTTGTTGTACTTGTTTATGTTGTTGTACTTGTTTTGTCTCTTTTTTATTTGATTCTTTTATTTTACTTACTGTATAAACTACTTGTACATCTTTACCTTGCTCATGAAGTCCTTTAATTTCCTTTTGAACTTGTCCATTATTATCTACAACTTGTACATTTTTATCAGAATTAATTCTGTAAGTTGTAACATTTGGAACTTCAACTCCATTTATAGTAGTCTTAACTACTTTATATCCATTAGGTACAGTAGCTCCATTTGTAGTAAATGTTTTAGAATACTCTCCATCAAAATTTATATTTTGAGTATGTAATGAATTTACTACAACTTGTCCATCTGCATAATCTGTCTTTGAAGTTAATGCAGCGCCTATTACTTTAGCCTCTGAGTCCTTTTGTGTTTTTGTTGAATTATTCTGAGCCTTTACAACAGGCATGTAGTTTGTTGTCACCTTGTTAGTAGTATTATTAGTATTAGCTGGTATTGTGTCAGCAAAAGAAGATACAGCTGGTGACATCATACTAGATAATACTATTGCTGAAATTGCTATTGCAGCTTTTTTTCTTCTGTTATTAACTTTTTTCATCATTCTCCTCCAAAATATATAAATTTTAATGTAATTAAAAAATTTTCAAAACATTTTAATTATAATACATATTTATAAACCCTCCAATAAATTTAAAAACATGTTTATACATTATTAAACTTTATAATAGAAAAAATTACATATAAAATATATTTAGATTTTCTTACGTTTAAATTTACTTACGCTCATAATGAAAATATTTAATTCATCCTATTTTTTTTTATTATTTAACTATTATTTTTTTAACTTATATATTTCTAATTAGAAAATATATTTAAATTTAAAATAATATTCAGTTTATATAAAAAATCCTATTTAAATTAATATTTAT
>NZ_LTAY01000041.1 GCF_002050515.1 Clostridium thermobutyricum DSM 4928
AAGTTATAGAATGTTTTTCCCATTATTTTTTCTTTTTCACAATTAAATAGCTCTAAAAATTTTAAATTTACAGTATTTATTTTTTTCTCTTCATCTTCAATCCAAATTCCAAATGGGAAATTTTCTATTAGTGATTTTATTAATTGCAATTTAATGCCCTCCATATACATATAAATCTTTATCTTAATAATACTACTTATAAAAACCCGCTAAAATATTTTCAACTAAATATTTACAAATAATACCCTTTATTAATCTCCTATTTAAAAATATGACTTTAATTTTGATAATTTTATAAAAAAAGTAGCTAGTAAAAACTAGCTACTAAATAATATATTATTTTATTTTTGCAATTAAAAATTTAGTTTTTATTCCTTCTTTAGTGAACATAGCTTCATGCTCTGTGATCACATTATATTCAAATCCACTATTATGTAAATCTCTAGTTATATAATCAATTTTAAAGCCTGATTCTTCAAAATATTCTAATGATTCTTCAAAAAGTTCATCATCATCTGTTTTAAACCAAATTTCACCTTCACTATTTAAAAACTCTTTGTATTGATTAAGTTGTCTTGGATGAGTAAGTCTTCTTTTCTTATGTTTTTCTTTTGGCCATGGATTACAGAAATTTATATATATTCTATCTACTATATCATTTTTATCTAGCATCTCATTTATTAATGCAATTTCTTTTGCCATAAGTCTAACGTTATCTATGTCTTTTATATCTTTTTCTTCAAATGCTTTTTCTATATTTCTTTTAGCTAACACTAAAACTTCATCTTTTATATCTATAGCAATATAATTTATATTAGTATTTGAAGATGCATGAGTAGCTACAAAAGTACCTTTTCCGCATCCTAGTTCTAAGTATATTGGATTATTTGAATTTTTAAAGTCATTTTTCCAAGTTCCTTTTTTTGAATTTGGATCTACAACAAAAAAATGGCATGCTTCAAGCTCAGGTCTAGCCCACGGTTTTTTTCTTAATCTCATATAGTTCACTCCATATTTTTAAATTTCATTACCCATTATACATTTTTACTTATATTATAACAAGCTTATCTCTTTTTCTTATTCCAATACTCAAATAAATTAAGTTTTAAATCTTTAAATTGCTTTCCATATTTTAAAGACTTTACATTTGGAAAAGCTCTAAGCAACCTTTTTTGCACAGCTGAATTTTCCTTTAACTCTTTTAGTATACTGGAGAATTCTTCAAACTTAATTTTAACCTCATTTAAATCTGCTTTATCTTTCATTTTATTAAAATTTATTTTTAAATCACTAGAATTAAATTTCTCTATTTTAACTTCTAATAGCTTAAATTCTTCTTTTATAGCACACATTCTTTCCATTACATTCTTCATATTTATTAAAGAAAGTATAGTTACTACAAAATCAACTAAAAATGCTATTAAACATATTACACTTATAATTAATCCATATTCTTTATTTATTCCATTTACAAATACAGCTACAATTGGTTGTATAAATTTCACCAATATTACAGATCCTATTCCAAATAAAGTTGAATTTAATAAACATATTCTTCCTTTATAATTGAATTTATAGTTAGAATAATCCCACCATTTTAAATTAAATAACTTTTCTAATACTACAGCTGTAATATATTCAACTATAGTAGTTATAATAACAGCTATTATAAAAAGTAAGAAAATATTATCTTTAAATCTACTTAAAAGAAATATAACACTTAATGAACCAACTCCATAAACAGGACAAACTGGTCCATTCAGAAATCCTCTATTTACCCATACTCTATCTATAGCAGCACAATAAATACATTCGCATATCCAACCTATAATACTATAAATTGAAAAATATAAAATAAGTACCTCCAAAATATCACCTCATTTAATTTATACCAATTATATTATACTATTTTTAACTTTTTTAGCAATATAATTATAAATTTATTAAAATAAGAAGAGAATGTTTTATACATTCTCTTCTAATATACATAACCCTAAAGCTCCTGGCCCAGTATGAATACCCATTGCAGCTCCGATTTGCTCTAATGATATATCTATTATATTTTCATGTCCTTTTACTTTTTCAAAAAATTCTTTTGCTTCTTCATCAGCAGCTCCACTTAAAACCCAAACTCTACATTTACTTTTTTCTAAATATTCAAATAAAATGTTTTTCATCTTTGAAATGGCTTTTTTTCTTCCTCTAGTTTTTGTGTATGTATATAATTCACCGTCATCATCTGAAGATACAATAGGCTTTATATGTAATATTTCACCTATAGTTCCAGATATTTTACCTATTCTTCCTCCACGTTTTAAATATTCTAATGTGTTAAATGTTATAAATCCGTGCGTTCTATTTCTTATACTCTCAAAAGCTTGTACAATTTCTTCAACTGTTTTTCCTTGTTTAACTAATTTAGCAACTTCTAAAACAATTGCTCCTTGTGGATATCCTAATGTTTTAGTATCTAAAAAGTGAAAGTTAATTCCACTCTTTTCTTCAGCAATTAATCTTATACTATTAAGTGTTCCAGATAATTTATTTGATACACACACTATTATTAAATCTGTATAACCTTCATCAATAAACTTGTCCAAAATTTTATCAGTAGTTTTTAAATCAGGCAATGATGTTGTTGGTATTTCTGTTGATAAACTTTCATACATTTCCTCTGATGTTATTGTTATTTTATCTAAAAATTCTCTTTCCTTATATATAATTCTTATTGGTAACATTTCTATATTATTTTCTTTTAAAGTTTCTAATGTTAAATCGCAACTGCTATCTGTTAATACCCCTATCTTTTCCATTCCTAACTCCTCCTACCTATCTATTAATCAAATTATAACATTTTGTTCATTATTTAGCAACATTTTTATAATATTTTTAACTTTATTTTTAATTTGATTTAATCATTTAAGAAAATATTTTCTATATAGTCTCTAATTTTTATAAAATTATCTAAAAGGAAAAAATTATTTTATTATTTATTTTCTTATAATTTAAATATTTTTATTAACTAATCTTTATTTTATATAAATAAAAAAAAGCCTTTCAAAATATTTATTTTGAAAGGCTTTTTAATTACCAAGCTAATATTTCTATTCCTGTATCTGTTACTAATACTGTATGTTCCCACTGTGCTGATAAAGAACCATCTTCAGTTAATGCAGTCCAATCATTATCAGCATCTACAAAAACTTCAAATCCACCTTCATTTATCATTGGTTCTACTGTAAATATCATACCAGGAACTAATACCATTCCTTCTCCTGCTTTCCCTACGTGTGCTACAAAAGGATCTTCATGGAATTTAAGTCCTACTCCATGTCCTCCAAAATCTCTAACAACACTATATCCATTTTCACGAGCATGTTTTTCTACAGCTTCACCAATATCTCCAAGGAATCCCCAAGGTTTAATAGCTTCAACACCTTTTTTAAGACATTCTCTTGCTACTCTTACTAACTTCTCAGCTTCTTCTGATGTTTTTCCTATTATATACATTCTTGATGCATCTGAAAAATATCCATCTTTTATAGTAGACACATCTACATTTATTATATCTCCTTCTTTAAGGATTATATTTTTATCAGGTATTCCATGACATACTTCATCATTTATTGATGTACAAACACTTTTAGGAAATCCTTGATAATTAAGAGGTGCTGGAATTGCTCCATGTTCTACTGTATAATCATAAACTAATTTATCTATTTCTTCAGTTGACATGCCTTCACAAATTTTTTCTCCAACTAAATCTAGAACTCCATTATTTATTTCTGCACTCTTTCTTATCATTTCTATTTGCTTAGCATTTTTTATTAAGTTTCTATTTGGCATTAGGCATCCATTTTTTTTCATGAATTCATACTTTTCATCAAAATCCATATGACATTTTTTATATTTTTTTCCGCTTCCACACCAACATTCATCATTTCTATTTATTTTCATATCCATGCCTCTTTTCTATAGTAATTATATATCTATATTATATTCTAAACTTTTCTTTTTTCAAATAATAAAAATGAGGGAAGTGATCTTCCCCCAATTACTTCTAACTATTAAAAATCTCCCACTCTAGATTGATTAAAAACTTTATTTTTATCAATTTCTAATTCTTCACAAGCTTGCTCTAAACTACATCCGTTTTCATCCATATATTTTGCTACGTAACTATCAAGACTTGGTATGTTGTTATAATCCATAATTCTATCCCCCTTAAAATTATAATTTTTATTTGAGCAAATTCTCAAAATTATTTTCCCTGTAAACATTTAATATACTTTTATTATACGATATTTTTTCCAAATTATCACTATTTTTTTATTTTTTCTCAATTGTAAAATTATAAGAGTATATTATATACAACATACTCTTATAATCAATTAAAATTTATTTTTAAATTTGTTATACCAAGATTCAATAGATGCTCGCTCTCCAATTTTTATTCTCTTATAAACTATATTTAATGGATAAACTATCTTATTATTAACTCTAAGAAATATTTCTTTTTCTTCAGTTTCATTCCAATTTCCAGAAATATTTTTACTTATAACCTCACCTAGATAGCCTCCAAATCTCATTACTACATCTATTAACTTTTCTTTATTTATATCTTCTATATTTTTATTTCTACTAAAAACATCTAGTATATTATCTAAATCCTTTAAGCTTTCTTCTGAAAAATCTAGATTTACTCCTAAGCTTTTTCTTGAGAAAACTACTGCCCTTAATGATGCTTCTTTGAAAATTCTATTTAGCCTTTCCATTTTAATTGCCTTCTCTAAAAATATTTCTTGAGTAAACTCAAGAAAGTGGAAAATAATCTTTTTTTCCATTAACTCTAAAGAATACTCCTTAATATACTATATTTTGATTAACTCTTTAATGTTCTTATTTTGCACTACCAATATCACTTCTACAATAAGCTCCAAAGAAATTTACTTTTTCTCTAATTTTATAAGCATTATTTTTAGCTTCATTTAATGTTCTTCCTTTTCCAACAACTGATAAAACTCTTCCCCCAGTTGTTATAAGTTTTCCATCTTCTAATTTTGCTCCAGCTATAAATATATTATTTATTTCTTCATTATCAATATTTATTTCATAACCTGTTTCTGCTTTTCCAGGATATCCTTTTGAAGAAATAACTACATTTACACAATATCCTTCTTCCCATTCAACTTCTACATTATCTAGCTTTCCTTCTATAGCTTTTTCTATTAAATCTAAAAGATCAGTTTTCATTAAAGTAAGTACAGATTGTGTTTCTGGATCTCCCATCCTAACATTATACTCTAAAAGTTTAACACCATTTTTAGTTATCATTATTCCAAAGAAAATTATTCCTTTAAAATCCATTTCTTCTTTTTGTATTCCTATAAGAGTCTTATCCATTATATTTTCATAAAAATCTTTTAAAACTTCTTCTGTTACATATGGATTAGGACAAACAACACCCATTCCTCCTGTATTAGGGCCTTTATTTCCATCAAAAATTTGCTTATGGTCTTTTGCTGATAAAAATGGAATTATTCTTTTTCCATCTGTTATAGATAAAATTGATGCTTCTATTCCCTCTAAAAATTCTTCAATAACTACTTTTTTTCCTGAACCTTTAAAAACATCATTAATCATAAATAAATCTATAGTTTCTAATGCAGTCTTTTTTTCTTTACAAATAACTACACCTTTTCCTGCTGCAAGTCCATCTGCTTTTATAACTATTGGATAATTACAGTTTTCTAAATATTCTTTAGCTTTTTTGTGATCATAAAAAACTTCATATTCTGCAGTACTAACTCCATATTTTTTCATAAAGTCTTTAGAAAAACTCTTACTTCCTTCAAGTTCTGCCCCTTTTTTATCTGGTCCAAATATTTTTAACCCTTCACTTTTGAATTTATCTACTATTCCATTTGTTAAAGGTTCTTCTGGTCCTACAACAGTTAAATCAATTTTATTATTTTTAGCAAAAACTAAAAGTTCATCTATATCTGTTAAATTCACATTTTCACATTTTTTATATGTAGCAGTTCCTCCATTTCCTGGAGCTACATATATTTTTTCTACTTTTTCATTTTGAGCTATCTTAAATGCTATTGCACTCTCTCTTCCACCTGAACCTACTAATAAAATCTTCACCTTAAAATCCTCCTTGGCAATTTAAAATATATAATTAAGAAAAAAGCTATATGAAAAAGCTTATTTAATTATTAAACTTTTCATATAGCTATATAAACCTTAGTGTTTAAAATGTCTTACACCAGTAAATGCCATTGATATTCCATGTTCATTACATGCAACTATTGATTCTTCATCTCTAATTGAACCACCTGGTTGAACTATTCCCTTTATTCCATATTTAGCAGCTTCATCTACACAATCTCTAAATGGGAAAAATGCATCTGAAGCTAAAATAGTTGCTCCTTTTCCTCTTTCTAATGCTTCAGTAGTTGCCAAAATTCTATTTACTTGACCTCCACCAATTCCAATTGCTACTCCATCTTTTATAGCTACAATAGCATTAGATTTCACATATTTAACAACCTTCATACCAAATTCCATATCTCTTAATTCACTTTCTGTTGGCTGTTTTTCTGTAACAACATTCATTTCATTTTTTAGTTTCAAATCTTCTTCTTGAACAAGTATTCCACCATCTACTGTAACCATAAACTTTTTAGCATTTGGCTTTTTATTACATTTTATAACTCTTAAATTTTTCTTTTTCTTTAATACTTCTAAAGCTCCATCTGTAAAACTTGGCGCTGCAACAACTTCTAAGAAAATTTTGCTCATTTCAATTGCTGTTTCTTCATCAACTTCTCTATTTATAGCTACTATTCCACCAAATATTGATATAGGATCTGCATCATGAGCCTTTTTATAAACTTCAAAAACTGAATCCCCTATAGCAACTCCACAAGGTGTATTATGTTTTAATGCACAACAAGCTATTTCTTCAAATTCATTGCAAACTTTCCACGCTATATCTAAATCTTTTATATTGTTATATGATAATTCTTTTCCATTTAAAATTTCAAAGCTATTCATTGCACCATCAAATTCATTTGAAGAATAATAAGCTGCACTTTGATGTGGATTTTCTCCATATCTTAGGTTTTGTTTTTTCTTATATGAAATTGAAAGATATTCAGGATATTCTTCTTCACCTTCTAAAAGAAAATTTGATATAGCAGCATCATATGCATTAGTTAAATTAAATACTTTTCCAGCTAAAATTTTTCTTAATTTAAATGAAACTTCACCATTTTCACTTATTTCATCCATAACTCTCTTATAATCATTTTTATCACTTAAAACAACAACATCTCTAAAATTTTTAGCTGATGATCTAAGCATTGTTGGTCCACCAATATCTATAAACTCTATTTTTTCTTCAAAAGTTAAATCTTCACGTACTTTATTAAAAAATGGATATAAATTTACAACTACATAATCAATTGTATTTATATTTCTTTCTTTTAAAGTATTCATGTGATCTTCTTTATCTCTTATTGCTAAAATTCCTGCATGTATAAGAGGATGTAATGTTTTAACTCTTCCATCTAGCATTTCAGGAAAATTAGTTACTTCATTTACTTCAATAACATTTACTCCATTTTCTTTTAGATATTTAAAAGTTCCCCCTGTAGAAATTATTTCTACATCTCTTTCTTCTAAAAATTTTGCTAGTTCTAAAACTCCATCCTTATCAAAAACACTTATTAAAGCTCTTTTTTTCATATACACACCTCTTCTTTTATATTAACTTTATTTTCTACTATATGAATCTTATCTTCGCTAATAAGTTTTATAGCTTTTGGAAGAGCAATATGCTCTTTGACTAAAACCTTTTTTTGAAGAGTTTCATAAGTATCATTAAAGTCTACATTTACTATATCTTGAAGTATTATAGCTCCCCCATCTACTTCTTCATTTACAAAATGAACTGTACAACCTGAATATTTAACCCCTTTTTCTATAACTGCCTTATGAACATATTCTCCATACATTTTATCTCCACAAAATGCTGGAATAAGTGATGGATGAATATTTATTATTCTATTTTTAAATTTATTTAGAATTTCACCTTCCAATATTGAAAGATAGCCAGCTAATACTATTAAATCTACATTTTCTACAAGCTTTAGAATTTCATTAGAGGTTTCTTTTCCGAATTCCTTTTTGCTAACAACAGAAGTTTTTATATTATTTTTTTTTGCTCTCTCTAAAGCATAGATTCCGTCTTTACTTCCAATAACTATCTCTATAGAAGCATTTATATATCCATCTTTAATTTTATCTATTATAGCTTGAAGATTAGTTCCTCCACCAGATGCAAGCACTGCTATTTTAAACAAATGCCTTCACCTCCAGATGTTATATATCCAATTTCATAAGCATTTTCGCCACATGAGACAAGTTCTCTTAAAATATCATAAACATCTTTTTCATCTACACATAAAACAAATCCTATTCCCATATTGAATGTATTATACATGTGTTCTCTATTTACACCTAATCTCTCCATTTCTAAAAATATATCTGGAATTGGAAAACTATTTGTCTTTATAACAGCTGTAAATTCTCTTCCATTAAACATTCTTGGAACATTTTCTATGAATCCTCCACCTGTTACATGAGCCATTCCTTTTACATTAAATTTTTCTAAAATCTTTAAAACTGGTTTTACATAAATTTTAGTTGGCTCTAAAAGAGTTTTATATATAGGTTCATTATTAAATTCTCTATCTAAATCTGTAAATATTTTTCTTACAAGTGAATATCCATTTGAGTGTATTCCCGAAGAAGCTATTCCTATAAGCTTGTCTCCTTCTTTTATATCTTTTCCACTTACAATTTTATCTTTTTCAACTATTCCTACTGCAAATCCTGCAATATCATAATCTCCTTCTTTATAAAAACCTGGCATTTCTGCTGTTTCTCCACCAATTAAAGCACAATCTGATTGAAGACATCCTTCTGAAACTCCCTTTACTAAATCAGCAGCAACTTCTGCTTCAAGTTTTCCACAAGCTACATAATCTAAAAAATATAATGGTTTCGCTCCATGGCAAAGAATATCATTAACACACATTGCCACACAATCTATTCCAACAGTATCATATTTTCTTTTTTTACAAGCTATATCTAGTTTAGTTCCTACTCCATCAGTTCCTGAAACAAGAACTGGTTTTTTATAACCTTCAGGTAATTCAACCATTCCTCCGAAAGAACCTAATCCATTTAAAACATACTCATTCATAGTTCTTTTTGCATAGTTTTGAATTAATTTAACTGATTTATAACCTTCTTCTATATTTACTCCTGAATCCTTGTAAGTTAACATAATACTTCTTCCTCCTCAAGATTCTCATTTAATTTTTCCATTGGCGCAGAAACTGGATATACTCCATTAAAACATCCTACACAAAAATTTCTTCTTCCATAAAAACTTTTATACATTCCTTCAAGACTTAAATATCTTAAAGAATCACATCCTATAATTTCTTTTATTTCTTCTACAGAATTATTTGCTCCTATAAGCTCACTTCTATAAGGAGTATCTATTCCAAAATAACAAGGAAATTTAACTGCTGGAGATGCTACAAGAAAATGTACTTCTTTTGCTCCTGCTCTTCTTAAAGAATCTACAAGATGTTTTGAAGTAGTTCCTCTAACAATTGAATCATCTATAAGGATAACTCTTTTTCCTTTAACATTTACCTTAAGTGGATTTAGTTTTACTGCAACTGCTCTTTCTCTAAGTTCTTGAGAAGGTGCTATAAAAGTTCTTCCAATATATCTATTTTTAACAAATCCTATATCATAAGGAATTCCTGATACTCTTGAATATCCAATTGCAGCTGGAATTCCTGAATCAGGGACTGCAACAACTAAATCTGCTTCTATTTTATTTTCTTCGTAAAGAACTTCACCTTGCTTAATTCTAGTTTGATAAACATCTAATCCATCTATAATAGAATCTGGCCTTGCAAAGTATATATATTCAAAAGCACATGTTTGACATGTAGTTCCTTCTGAATATTTTATAGATTTGACTCCATCTCCATCAATTACTACAATTTCTCCTGGTTCTATGTCACGAACTAATTCAGCACCTATAGAATCTAAAGCACAACTTTCTGATGAAAGAATATATCCTTCTTTTATTTTTCCAAGACAAAGAGGTCTAATTCCATGAGGATCTCTTATACCTATTAATTTATCTTTAGTCATAATTACCATAGCAAAAGATCCTCTAACTGCTGAAATAGCATTAACTACTGCTCTTTCAATTCCTCTCTTCGCTCCTCTAGCTATAAGTGAAGCTAAAACTTCTGAATCTACTGAAGTATGAAAAACATGTCCTCCATCTTCTAATAATTCACGTATAACATCTGCATTTACAAGATTTCCATTATGAGCCATAGCTATTGGCCCAAGTTTTGTATTAGTTAAAAGTGGTTGAGCATTTTCAACTGTTTTAGCTCCTGCTGTTGAATATCTTACATGACCTATACTTATATGCCCATTTGCTTTCTTTAACTCTTCTAAATTTTCATTATTAAAAGCTTCTGTTATTATTCCAAGACCTTTATGAATTTTTACTTCCTCTCCATTTGATACTGCTATTCCTGTACTTTCTTGCCCTCTATGCTGAAGTGCATAAAGTCCATAATAAGTTACTGATGCAACATCAACTGGCTCTTTTACATATATTCCAAAAACACCACATTCATCTTTAAACTTATCATTTGCAGGGTCTATAATATCAATTGATGAATTTATCATTTTTAATCTCCCTTAAATACTTATTTTTAGCACTCTATTCTTTTTAATATTTCTATATAAGCTTCTTCTACATTTCCCATGTCTCTTCTAAATCTATCTTTATCTAGTTTTTCTCCAGTAGTTGAATCCCAAAATCTACATGTATCTGGTGATATCTCATCTGCTAATATAACTTCTCCATTTGGAAGTCTTCCAAATTCTATTTTAAAATCTATTAAATCTATATTTTGCTTTTTAAAGAAATCTTTTAAAAGATTATTTATTTTATCAGTCATTTCATAAATTTTTTCTAATTCTTCAAAAGTTGTAGCTCCAATTCCTACAGCATGATAATCATTTATAAGTGGATCTCCTAATGAATCATCTTTATATGAAAGTTCAAAAACTGTTGTTTTTAATTTATAGCCTTCTTCTAATCCAAGTCTTTTTGCCATACTTCCCGCTGCAACATTTCTAACTATAACTTCAAGAGGTACAATTTCTACTTTTTTGCAAAGTTGGTCTCTATCATTTAATTTTTCTATAAAATGAGTTTTAACTCCATTTTTATTTAACATTTGAAAAATCATTGATGTTATTTGGTTATTAAGGATACCTTTATTTTGAATCTCAGCTTTCTTTTCTCCATTAAAAGCCGTTGCATCATCTTTGTAATGAACTATTACATTTTCCTCATTATCAGTTCTAAAAATTTGTTTTGCTTTTCCTTCATATAACTTTTCATATTTATTAACCATTATAATTCCACTCCTTCAGCATTTTCTTCTATAAATTTTCGTTTCATATCTTTTCTAAAATCTAGTAACTTATTTTTAATATCTGGGTATTTTAATGAAAGCATTTGAAGTGCTAACATTCCTGCATTATAACTATTATTTATTCCAACTGTTGCAACTGGAATTGATTTTGGCATTTGAACTATAGATAAAAGTGAATCTATTCCTCCAACTGCTGCCTTAACAGGAACTCCAATTACAGGTAATACTGTATGTGATGCTATTACTCCTGGAAGATGAGCTGCAAGTCCGGCACCTGCTATAATAACTTCACAACCTTCTTTTTCAATTTCTTTTATAGTTTCCTCTAATTTTTCTGGTACTCTATGAGCTGAAAGTACAAATGCTTTATAATCAACTCCAAACTCTTTTAAAGCACTTGCTGCTCCTTTCATTACATCAGTATCTGATTTGCTTCCAAAAAATATTGCTACTTTCATAAAATACACTCTCCTTATTTTTTAAATAATTTATTTAAAATAATTTATACCTGACTTAAATAATCCTTGTTCAAAGTTACCTTCTATATTCTTATAAAGATTTTTTCCTACTCTTTCTGAATGAGCCATTTTACCTAATATTCTTCCATCTGGACTTGTAATACCTTCAATTCCAAGCATAGAACCATTTGGATTATGAGGCATATCCATTGATATATTTCCTTCAAAATCTACATATTGAGTAGCTACTTGTCCATTTTTAATAAGAGTTTCTAAAAATTCTTTAGGTGCAACAAATCTTCCTTCACCATGTGATATTGGAACTGAATGTATATCTCCAAGATTTACTTCATTAAACCAAGGTGATTTTTTTGATACAATCTTTGTTCTTACCATTGATGACATATGTCTATTTATATTGTTATAAGTTAATGTTCCCATGTTTTCTTCTATATCACATATTTCCCCATATGGAAGAAGTCCTAATTTCATAAGGGCTTGGAAGCCATTACAAATTCCTAACATAAGTCCATCTCTATTGTTTAAAAGCTCCATAACTGATTCTTTTATTTTTTCGTTTCTTAAAACATTAACTATAAATTTAGCTGATCCATCTGGTTCATCTCCTGCTGAGAATCCTCCTGGAAGCATTATTATTTGTGAATTATCTATTTCTTTTTTCAAAATTTCAAGAGATTCTAAAAGTGCATTTTTATTATAATTTCTTAAAATTACTTCTCTAACCTCTCCACCTTCTTTTTCAAAAGCTCTCTTGCAATCAAATTCACAGTTTGTTCCTGGAAATACTGGAATAACTACTTTAGGTTTTGCAACTTTTATTAATGGTGAAGTTTTTCCTTTTTCTCTATATAAATTTTCTTCTACTATTTCTTTTGTCTCTTTTGTTTTAGTTTTAAATATATTTTTTAGTTTTCTTTCATATTCTTCATTTATTTCTTCTAATGAAACTTTAAAGTCTCTATCAATTGAACAAATTGCAGGTTCTCCTATTGTTTTTCCTATGACTTTAAAGTTCATTTCTCCAAATTCTTTTTCTTCTAAATCTTCTTTTACTTCTAAAATAAAACTTCCATAATTAAATCCAAATAACTCTTCATTAGTTAGAGATTTGAACTCAACTCCTATTTTATTTCCTAGTGCCATCTTGCTTAATCCTTCAGATACTCCTCCAAATTTAAGTGAATATGCACTTAGTACTTTATTTTTATTTATTAATTTATTTAGAGAAGATAAATTCTTTTTAAACATATTAGTATTTAATGTTCCATCTTCTTCTTTTTCTGATTTAACTAAAATTATTTTAGAACCTATTTGTTTAAACTCTGGTGATATAACTTTTTCAGCTTTTATCATCCCTACTGCAAAAGAAGTAAGAGTTGGAGGTACATCCATTTCTCCAAAGCTTCCTGACATAGAATCTTTTCCTCCAATTGCTGGTATTTCTAAATCCATTTGGGCTTTATATGCTCCTAAAAGTGCTGAAAATGGTTTTCCCCATCTTTCCTTTTTATCACCAAGTCTTTCAAAATACTCTTGGAAAGTAAGTCTTGCTTTTCTATAATCTCCACCTATACAAGAAAGCTTTGTTATAGACTCTATTACTGCATAATATGCCATATGGAAAGGGCTCCACATTCCAAGCTCAGGATTAAACCCATATGTCATTATTGAAGCATCTTTTGATTCTCCATTTTCAACAGGAATTTTAAATACCATTCCTTCTGAAGGTGTTTTAGAATATTTTCCTCCTAAAGGCATAAGTATAGTTCCACTTCCAATAGTTGAATCAAATCTTTCTATTAATCCTTTTTTATCACAAACATTTAAATGATTAAGTGTTTCTATCCATTTCTCTTTTATATTTACTTCTCCTATTTCAAATGGATATTTATCTGGAGCATTTACTTTTACATCTATCTCACCAGTTTCTCCATTTGTATCTAAAAAGCTTCTCTTTATATCAACTATAGATTTATTTCTCCAGAACATTCTTAATCTTTCTGTATCAGTAACTTTTGCAACTACAACAGCTTCTAAATTTTCTTTATTTGAAAGTTCTATAAATCTATCTATATTTTCTTTTTCTATTACTACAGCCATTCTTTCTTGTGATTCTGAAATGGCAATTTCTGTTCCATCTAATCCTTCATATTTTTTAGGAACTTTATCTAAATCTATATCTAAACCTCTGCAAAGTTCTCCTATTGCAACTGAAACTCCACCAGCCCCAAAATCATTACATCTTTTTATCATTCTACAAACTTCTTTATTTCTGAAAAGTCTTTGAATTTTTCTTTCTGTTGGTGGATTTCCTTTTTGAACTTCAGCTCCACATTCATTTATTGAATCTTCTGTATGTTCTTTAGATGAACCTGTTGCTCCACCAATACCATCTCTTCCTGTTTTTCCTCCAAGTAAAATTACAACATCTCCAAGACTAGGTTCTTCACGCCTAACATTTTCTTTTGGTGCTGCTGCAATAACTGCTCCAATTTCCATTCTTTTAGCAGCATAATTTGGATGATATACTTCATCAACTTGTCCAGTTGCTAATCCAATTTGATTTCCATACGAACTATATCCACTAGCAGCTCCTAAAGTTATCTTTCTTTGAGGAAGTTTTCCTTTTATTGTTTTTTCAATTTCAACTGTAGGATCTGCAGCTCCAGTAACTCTCATAGCTCCATATACATAAGTTCTTCCTGAAAGTGGATCTCTTATAGCTCCTCCAAGACAAGTTGCAGCTCCTCCAAAAGGTTCTATTTCTGTTGGATGATTATGTGTTTCATTTTTAAACATAAGTAGATATTCTTCTATTCCTTTATCTGTTTCTACATTTATATTTATTGAACACGCATTTATTTCATCTGATATATCTAAATCTTCTGTTAGCCCTCTTTTTCTTAATTCTTTCATACATATAACAGCTAAATCCATTAAGTTTATATCTCTAGTTGTATCTTTTCCATAAACATAATCTCTAGAATTTAAATATGCTTCATATGCTTTCTTAACAGGAATATTATATTTTCCTTCTTCAATTTCTATCTCTTTTATAGAAGTTAAAAAAGTAGTATGTCTGCAATGATCAGACCAATAAGTATCAATAACTTTTATTTCTGTTATACTAGGATCTCTATCTTCTGATAAAAAGTATTTTCTTATCATTTCTAAATCTCCTATACTCATAGCTAGTCCCAATTCTTTATGAAATTCTTTTAGTTGTTCTAAATTTTTTTCTCTAAAACCTTCTAGGACTTCTACATCTTTTGGCTCTCTATATTCATTTATTAACTCATTAGAATTTATATCTACTTCTCTTGAATCAACTGGATTTATATAATAATTTTTTATTTTTTCTATTTCTTCTAAAGTTAGATTTCCTTCTAAAATAATAACTTTTCCTGATTTAACATCAACTCTATCTTCTTTAGTTAAAAGCATTATACATTCAGAAGCTGAATCAGCTCTTTGGTCATATTGACCTGGTAAAAATTCTACTCCAAATGCTATTTCATTTTTATTTAACTTAAAACTTCCTTCATATATATTATCTACAGGCAATTCTGAAAAAATTGTTTTTAAAGCTTTTTTATAATAATCTTCTTCCATTTCTCCAATTATATATTTATTTAACACTCTAACTTTTTCTAAATTTGAAATAGAAAGATTTTCTCTAAAATCTTCTAAAAGTAATTTTCCCTCAACATTAAATCCTTCTTTTTTCTCAACGAATATAGTTCTAATACAAGCCATGCTTTTCCCTCCAATAATATTTAAAGTTTATTTTATTTTTCCATATTATCCCTTGGTAATTAAAGAATATCATTTGAAATATAAAAAGTCAACATTATCATTATATTTTTATTTATTATTCGTTATATTAAGAATTATATAAATAATATTTTATTTTATAATTCGTAAATTTCTTCTTTTTTCTTCCTTTTTATATTTTAAATACTTTTCTAAATTTGCATTTTTGGTATTTTTTTCAAATTATTACTGACGTTTTTATACTTTCTTTTCTCTAATAAGAAAAAAGCTAGCATATAAAATGCTAGCAATACTAAACCTACGTAACCTTTTTGCCTGAAAGGTCATTAATAGTTTATTTATAATTCTCTTTTTATATTCAAAAAATTTTTTGTTATATTTGTTATAATTTTATATTAGACATATAACTAAAATAAATTTTGAAACAGAAAGGAGGCACTATTTTTTCAAATGAAAAAATAATTATTATGGACTTACTACAGATAATTTCAATAACTATATTTTTAATTGTTTTGATAGGAATAATGAGCAATAAATTTGATTCAACTGTTTTAGCTTTAACAGGTGCTGTATTAATGGTAGTCTTTAGAGTAATCCCATTAGATAAAGTTACATATTATATTAGCTTTAATACAATTTCAGTTCTAATAGGAATGATGCTCATAGTTTCTATTTTTAAGAAAACTGGCTTTTTTGAATATATTGCAATCTTAACCACAAAAATATGTAAAGGTAATATTTTTAAGATACTATTATTTTTAGGTATAATAACAGCATTACTATCTGGTATTTTAGATAATGTAACTACAGTTTTATTAATGGGGCCAGTAACTTTTCTTATAACAAAAATTCTTAAAGTAAATCCACTTCCATTTGTGTTTAATGAAATATTTGCTTCAAATATTGGAGGAACAGGTACTTTAATTGGTGATCCTCCAAATATAATGATTGGTAGTTCTGCACACTTATCTTTTAACTCTTTTTTGATTCATCTTTTTCCAATAACATTTTTTATTTTAATAGTAACAATACTTACAATTTATTTTGTTTATAAAAAAGAGTTACAAATTAAAGAAATACATAAAGAAAAACTTCAAAATTTAAATCCTAAAGAATCAATAAAAAATAAAAAGCTTTTAATTCAAGGATTTATAGTTATAATTTTTGTATTATTAGGATTTATAGTTAGCAATAAAATAAATTTAAATATTGGAACTATCGCAATATTAGGAGCTTGTGTATTATTACTCATTTCCAAAGAACCTATTGAAAATGTAATAATGGATGTTGAATGGAGTTCTATATTATTTTTTATAGGTTTATTTGTTTTAGTAGGTGGTATTGAACAAACTGGTGTAATAAATTTAATTTCAAACCTTTTAATAACTTACGGAAAATCTAATCCTATTCTACTTCTTTTAATTACACTTTTTGGAGCTGCAATAATATCTTCATTCTTAAATAATATACCTTTTGTAGCTGCATTAATTCCTTTAATAATTTCTTTAGGTAATAAAGGAATAGATATTATTCCTCTTTGGTGGGCTATATCCTTAGGTGCTTGTCTAGGTGGAAATGGAAGTTTAATAGGAGCATCTGCAAATATAGTTCTATCTGAAATATCAGAAAGAGAAGGATATCCTATAAGTTTTAAAGATTATTTTAAACTTGGCTTTCCATTAATGATTTTATCTATAATTATTTGCTCAATTTATCTATTAATTTTATATTACTAATAAAATTAATAGATAATCTTAATAAGATAAAACGCTTATTTATTTAAAATATTAAAATAAATAAGCGTTCTATTTTTACAAAATTTTATCTATTTAACTTTATTAATTTTATCTTACTCTATAAGTAGTATGGAATAGTTCATGTGCTCTTCCTTTTCCAGGTTCTCCTATATAACTTTCATACATTTTTATTATTGCTGGATTTTGATATGATTTTCTTTTAGGTAATTTTTTAGCGTCCTGATTATATAAAACACTTGCTCTAAGTTTTCTAAAATCAAACTTTTCTCTATCTATAGATGAAACTTGAGGTTGACCTCCTCCATTTATACAACCTCCAGAACAATCCATAACTTCAACTAAACTATAACCTTTTTTTAAATTTCCCTCTTCAACAAATTTAAAGAAGTTTGAAGCTCCATTAACAACTGCTATTCTATGTTCTTCTCCATTTATAGTTATAGTAGATTCTTTAATTCCTTGAAATCCTCTTACCTCAGTATAATCTATATCTTCAATATCACGGCCTTCTAATTTGTCAACAGCTGTTCTAAGAGCTGCTTCCATAACTCCTCCTGTTGCTCCAAATATTGCTCCAGCTCCACTATACATTCCCATAGCTTCATCTGCTTCACTTTCTTCTAACTCTTTAAAACTTATCTTTCTAGCTTTTATCATTCTTCCAAGTTCTTTTGAAGTTAAAACTGCATCTATATTCCTTATACCATCATTCTCCATTTCAGGTCTATTCATTTCAAATTTCTTTGTTATACATGGCATAATAGTTACAGTAAATATATTTTCCGACTTTATTCCTGATATATGAGAATAGTAGCTTTTACTTGCTGCACCAAATATTTGTTGAGGTGATTTAGTGCTTGATAAATTAGGAATTAGTTCTGGAAAATAATGCTCAACTAATCTTATCCATCCCGGACAACAAGATGTAAACATAGGAAGAGCTCCTCCATTTTTAATTCTTTCTATAAATTCAGCTGCTTCTTCCATTATAGTTGCATCAGCTCCAAAATTTATATCAAAAATTTTATCAAACCCTATCATTCTTAATGCAGTATAAATTTTTCCTGTAACATCAACTCCAAATCCCATATTAAATTGTTCTCCAAAAGCAGCTCTAACAGCTGGTGCCATTGCAACAATCACATGTTTATTAGGATCATTTAATGCTTCTTCTACTATTTCAATATGTGATTTTTCCTGAAGAGCATCAACAGGACAAGCTGTTACACATTGACCACAAAGAAGACATCTAGTTTCATCAAAATTTTTTAAATCTCTAGAACCTACAATTCTTTCTCCATCTTCTAAATCATGAAATATTATTGACTTAGTAGTGGTTTCTTCTCTGCACATTGCAACACATCTTCCACATTTAATACATCTTTGCCTATTTAGCACAAGTGAATGACTTCTATCATCTATGGTTTTATTTTTATCTTCAACATTAAAAGGCTTTTCTTGTTTAGCTCTAGTCTTTATTACTACTTTTAAAAGTTCACAAGTTTCTCTTCTTTTACATACTCCACATTTAAAATCATGGTTATTAAGAATTTTTACTACTTCACCTCTTACCTTTTCCTTTACATCTTCAGCTTCACTACTTACTATTAAGCCATCTTCAGCTTTTGTTGAACATGCTCTGAAAAATCCATCTTTTCCCTCTATTTTAACTAAACATAATCCACAAATTCCCTTATGATAACATTCTTTAAAATAACATAAAGCAGGTATATTTATATTATTTTCTCTAGCTAATTCTAAAATAGTTTTTTCTCCTTCAAAATCTATTTTAATATTATTTATAGTTAATGTACTCAAAAAATCATCCTCCTAAAGTTCAATTCTCCTTTTATAATTTCCATAAATTACTTTTATTATTCTTTATTAATTTTGTAATTAAATAATATTTTTATAAAATTTAATCTATTGCAAAATATCTTAATAAAACTAATCCATAATATTTATTAAATTTAAATCCCAAAATAAAAAAACTCTCACTTATTAAAAATGAGAGTTTTTATTATTCATTTTAATTTTAAGATATTTTTACTCTATCTTTGCATATCCATGCTGTTCTATTTCCATAAATTATTTGATACCAGTTTCCACTTTCTCCTACAATTTTCACTTCTGTTCCATTGTATAATTGACCTACTCCAGAGTTATTCCAATCTGGTCTACATGTTATATAAGTAAATGGTCCTTCTTTAAAGTCTACCACTCCTGTTTTTTCTATTTTTTTCACAGATGTATTAACTCTATCTTTACATATCCATGCTGTTCCATTTCCATAGACTATTTGATACCAGTTTCCACTTTCTCCTACAATTTTTACTTCTGTCCCATTGTATAATTGACCTACTCCAGAGTTATTCCAATCTGGTCTACATGTTATATAAGTAAATGGTCCTTCTTTAAAGTCTACTACTCCTGTTTCTGCTATTTTTTTCATAGATGTATCTACTCTATCTTTACATATCCATGCTGTTCCATTTCCATAAACTATTTGATACCAGTTTCCACTTTCTCCTACAATTTTTACTTCTGTTCCATTGTATAATTGACCTACTCCAGAGTTATTCCAGTCTGGTCTACATGTTATATAAGTAAATGGCCCTTCTTTAAAGTCTACTACTCCTGTTTCTGCTATTTTTTTCACAGATGTATCTACTCTATCTTTACATATCCATGCTGTTCCATTTCCATAAACTATTTGATACCAGTTTCCACTTTCTCCTACAATTTTTACTTCTGTTCCATTGTATAATTGTCCTACTCCTGAATTATTCCAATCTGGTCTACATGTTATATAAGTAAATGGTCCTTCTTTAAAGTCTACTACTCCTGTTTTTTCTATAAATTTATTTCCTAATACATAAGTAATATCTATATTTTCATCTTTATTATTATTTTTTATTTCTTTTACAACTTCATTAGAATTATTTAATATTTGAATGTTTTTATCTTTTGTTATTCTAAATTTAGAACCATATGGAACTTCTACTCCATTTATAATAGTTTTTACTACATTATATCCTGTTGGTATTTTTGCTTCGTTAGCTGCTAAAACTTTTGAATATTCTCCAGTAAAATCTATATTTTCTTTATTAGATGAACTTTCTACAGTCTTTCCATCATTATAATTAGTTTTATAAGATATATTTGCTTTTATTTCTTTTTCTGGTGCAGGTTTATTTTCATCATTTTTATTTAATGAAGTATCTACTCTGTCTTTACATATCCATGCAGATCCATCTTTATAATTTATTCTATACCAATTTCCACTTTCTCCAGTTATTGATACCTTTGTTCCATTGTATAATTTTCCTACACCTGAATTATTCCAATCTGGTCTACATGTTATATAAGTAAAAGGTCCACCTTTAAAATCTACAATTCCTGTTCCTATTATAGGATATTGATTTGTTATATGAACACTATTTGGATGCTCTGGACCATGTCCTGTAACATATGCTTTCCATACATAAGCATCACGCCCATTATAATTTATTTTATACCAATCTCCACAATCTTCCCATATTTGAACTCTATACCCATAATTCAAAACTCCTAGTATTTGTGAACTAGTGCTCATTTCACTTCTTACATTTAATCCATTAATATTTACAGTTCCTATTCCATATGGACTATAATTAGGATTTACATTTTCATTTGGATTTCCCCCAGTATTAACTTCTTCTCCTGGTGCAGTATAGTAACATGTTGTTGGATCTGTATATTTATTAGAACCTGTATCTCTAACATGAATATTAGATCCATACCAAGTAAATTGGTTATCAGCAACCCAAGCATCAGTGTGTTCAGCATTAGCCCATCCCATAAAAGTATATACATGAGCATTGCTAGCAAAACATACATCTCCTGGTTTTAGATTTTTTAAATCATAATGAACAGTCCATCCTAAACTTTGTAAATTTTCTTTAAGAGTTCCACAATATCCTGTAGAAGTTGGTATAGGAACTCCTATAGCTCTTAAAGCAGAAGATAAGAAAAATACGCAAGTATTTGATGCATCTCCACCATGTAAGTTAATAGCTTCATTTTGAGCTTTCCATCTATTATTTGCACTTAACATATAATTATAAAGTTTTTCATTAGTTTTTGAAGAAAATGATACTGCATTTTTTAATTGATGAATATTATCATTATTGTAAGTATTTGATGCATCATATCCAGTAAATTTAACAGCTAAATTATTTATAGCTTCTCTTTTTTGTTCTTCAGTTTTGTTTACTATTTTACCAGTTTTAAGATTTATAGCTACTAATTGAGCTGGTGCTGCTATAGCTTTTTCAGTATCTTTTTTAGTTGTACTAGCTTTTGTACTCTCTTTTATTACCTTTATAGTTTCACTTTCATTAGATTTTTCTACTTGGGCTTTATTACTATTTTCTATTTTATTTTTATTTTCATTTTTATTTTCTGTTTTATTTTCATTTTTATTTTCTTTTGTATTTACTATTTTAGATTCATTATTTTTTATTTCATTTACATTGCTTTTTTCTTCTTTTTTATTTTGAATAGAATTTTCTTTATTGCTACTTTCAACAACAGTATTAGCTTGTCCATTTCCTTTTTGAACTTCATTTACATTTTGTTCTTGTGAATATTTAACTGTTGTAGTTTCAGCAAAAGCAGCTAATGTTGGTGTTGAAATTATTGTAGTAGTTATTAACATACTTGTTGCTATGATTTTTGCAATTTTCTTTTTTTTCATAGTTGTCTCCCTTATCTTTTGTAATAGAATTTAATTAGCCAAATTTTGGTGAATTCATAATTTGATATTAATACTTATATTTTTCCATGTAAAGGTAAAATACATAATCTTTCCACTTTATTAAATTAATTAATTATTAATTAATTTTATTTTCATTTTATTTATTTTTTCTAAATATAAATAATCTTAAATTTATTGTTATTTTAAATATAAAAAAAAGACTTTTTCTTTTCTGAAAAAGTCTTTTCTTATTAAACTAAAAACTCAATAAC
>NZ_LTAY01000042.1 GCF_002050515.1 Clostridium thermobutyricum DSM 4928
CAATACTATTCTTTAATCATTTATTGTTTTCCTTTACTTTTATGTTTTTAATAAAATAAATGCAATTATTTTTATATATTTTCTTTTTTAATTCAAATTATATAACATAATTATTTTTTTCAACAGTTTTTTTGTATTATTATTCCACCTTACTCTTTTGTATTTCATTTATTTTTTCTAAGTTAATTTTTTATTAATTTTAAATATATTTTTTTTCTATTTTTTTAATTAACTTTGTATACAAGCTATTTTATATTTTCCTAAAAATATCCTTTTAATGAATTTATAGAATTGATTATTTACTTTATGCACATTTTGTTAATTTTATGAATATAATTCAATTCCTTCTTTTAGTATATGTCTATATTTTGTTAATGCTTTATCATATATAGTTTTATGATTTAAATCACACTCTTATCTACAAATATTAATATCATTTAAATTTTAACTATATTTTTGTAACTTATTCTAGCACTATCTGTTAATTGTCTATTCTCTTCTTTACATTTTAATCTTTTATATCCATTAAAAGGATTTTATTTTTTGTTAATAGTATATCCAATTTTTTGTTTATAAAAAAATATGATATAACATGTTGTGAGAAGAAAAATTTTATACACCAAAATTAACATTAAAAAAATTTTATTATGAGGTGAAAATTATGAAAAAAATAATTTTAGAACAACTAATTTCTTACATAGAAAAAAATCCAGAAAAAAATGTTGGAAAAATGATTAGTATAGCTAAGAAATTAGTAAGAAATCCTTACGACAGAGAAAATATTGAAAAGATGGAACATTTCTATAATGAAATTCCTTCAGTAAAAGAAATATTAAAGAGAGTTGGAGAAGAAGCTGATCCTGAAATAGTTAAAACTTTCTTTAGAAACTTCGTTGTTAAAGGAATGTGGGAAGGCGGAGAAAAAAGAGATAATTTCTACGCTAAAACTGGAGGACGTGTACCTTTCGCACTTTTAATAAGTCCTTCTATGAAATGTAATTTAAGATGTGTAGGTTGTTATGCTAACGATTGGGATAAATGCAAACAATTAACTTTCGAAGAAGTAGATAGCATAGTTTCACAGGCTAGAGATCTTGGAATACATTTTATGTTCGTTCTTGGTGGAGAACCTTACTTCGTTGATTTCATGTGGAAAATCTACGAAAAATATCCTGATGTAGAATTCTTAACATTCTCAAATGGTACATTATTTAATGATGAATTTGCTGATAGAATATTAAAACTTAAAAACGTTCTTCCAATGTTCTCACTTGAAGGATATAAAGAAGATACTGACGCTAGACGTGGAGATGGCGTTTTTGATAAAGTTATGGAAGGAATGGACAAACTTAAAGCTAGAAAAATACCATTTGGTATTTCATCAGCTACAGGTGCACCTAACATAGATACTGTTATATCAGAAGAATTTATTGAAATGGCAATTAACAAAGGAGCATTCATTGGATGGTACTTCATGTTTATGCCAATAGGTTCAAAACCAGATACTTCACTTATGTTAAATCCAGAACAAAGATTAAGACTTGGTGCAAGAACTAGTGAAATAAGACATACTAAACCTTACTTAACAGTAGACTTCTTCAATGATTCACCATATGTTGGTGGTTGTATAGCAGGAACTTACTACTGTCACATTACTGCATCTGGTGATGTAGAACCATGTGTATTTGCTCACTTTACAGTTGATAATATAAGAGAAAAATCTCTTGAAGAAATATTCTCAGGAAACTTCTTTAAAACATTATTAAAATATCAACCATATAACAAAAACCTTTTAAAACCTTGTATGATGATTGATAATCCAAACATGGTTAGAAAAATAGTTAAAGAAGTTGGAGCTAGACCAACTGATGAAAGTGCTAGAGCAATGCTTGAAGATGAAAAATTCCAAAAAGAATTAGAAGATTTAGCAAGAAACTTTACTCCACATGCTCGTAAAGCTTGGGAAGAACTTTATCCTGAAATGCAAGGAAATGTTAAATCAAGAATTGAAATAATGGATGAAGCATTAGAAAAAGCAAATCGTAAAAAATAATTTTTATATGCCAATTACCTAAAAGTTATATATACATTAAAAGAGAGTAACTAACATTATAAGTTACTCTCTTTTTTGATGTATTATTTTTATTTCTTCTCTTTGCCAAGTGTTATCAAAAGGTCTTGCATAAAATAAAGTATTTTTTCTTCTACTACACAATTTTTTATATTCTTTTAGAATATCTTCACTACTAATTTTATTTGTATAACAAAATTCTAAATAACTATCATGACTTTCAACAAAAGATACACTAATATCTTCATTTAAAGCTTCACTTTCAGTTAACACTTTTACATATTTAGAGTATTCTTCTAAAATCTCTTTTGAACTAAATATAACTTCAGCATAATTAAATAAATCTCTTCTTTTAAGTTTATTTAAAACTCTAATCCAAAAGTCACTTCCTTCAGATGGTAATTTTATATGCTTTGCTGCATCAAATCTAAAACCATCTACTCCACAATCTATCAACTCATTTAAAAATTTTATAATTATATCTTGTAATTGATAATTATCTAATCTTAAACATGGAAGTCCTATACATAAATCTATTACTTCTTCTCTATTTTCATAATTAATAATATTTCTACTCTCTTTAAAAAAATCTATATTACTCTTTATATCATTGTCTACTTTTTCACTTGGAATAAGCTCTCCAGTATCTTTTCCTGCCACATGGTTTAATACTACATCTACTATTATCTTTATATTATTTTCTTTTGATTCCTTACACAATTTAATTAACTCTTCCCTACTTCCATATTGATTTCCTATGGAGAAATTTATAGGTTGATAAAACAAATACCAAGGTATTTGTCCTTCTTCTTTTAATGGCTGTATAGGGCTTATTTGAATTGCATCAAATCCTTGTTCTTTCACTTTATTTATATTTATATCATTTAAGTAATAATTGAATAAATGTAATATTCTAATATCTTTCTCCTCCTATAAAATACAAATTATATTTATATAGGATTATTGCCAAATTCGTATATAAAAATACAAAATACTAAATATTTTATTTTTTTATGCAAATCATTTGTATATTTATAAATTCTCAATATAATCGTGCTATAAAATTAATATAATAATGCTATAAATAATTGAACATAATTTATTTGGCTAATATTTATCCCAAAATCCTTAATAATAATGTTTCAAATAAAAGTGTATAAAATGACAAAAAATAAATATAATATGTTTTACAAAGGAGAAAATTATAATGGAAAACAACGAAAAAAAATTAGGCTTTTTCGGTCTTGTATTTCTTATAATAGGAGCAATGATTGGTGGAGGAGTATTTAGCTTACCTTCTCAACTTGCTGAAGGTGCGGGACCATTTGCTATTATGATTGGATGGTTAATTACAGGTATAGGTGTATTTGGATTGGCTTTTGTTTACCAAATGCTTTCTAGTAAAAAACCTGACTTGACTGGAGGAATTTTTAGTTACGCTAGTGAAGGTTTTGGAAAATATATTGGATTTAATTCGGCATGGATATATTGGCTTAGTTCTATATTTGGAGATGTAGCTTATGCTACTTTAATATTTGGATCTTTATCTTATTTTTTCAATATTTTCAATCCAAATGGGAACAATTGGCCTTCTATTATAGGTGGATCATTAATAATATGGGTTGTAAACTTTCTTGTTTTAAAAGGAGTTAAAGAAGCTGTTTTAGTTAATGCAATAGTTACTATTTCAAAAATACTTCCTATAATCTTATTTATTATAGTTTGTATAGTATTTTTTAATGTAAAAAACTTTACTTTTGAGTTTTGGGGAAATCCTCATTTAGGTGGTATTTTCACTCAAGTTAAAAGTACAATGATTGCTGCATTATGGTCTTTTGTTGGTATTGAAGGAGCTGTTGTAGTTTCTGGAAGAGCAAAAAGCCAAAAAGATGTTGGTAAAGCTACTATTGTTGGTTTAAGTAGTGCAATTGCTATATATATCTTAATAACTATACTAGCTTTAGGTGTTATGAAAAGACCTGAACTTGCAAGCTTACATAATCCATCATTAGCTTATATATTACAAGCAGCTATTGGAAAATGGGGTGCAATAATAATTAATATTGGACTTATTATAGCTTTAACAGGGGCATTACTTGGATGGACTGTTATAACTGCAGAACTTCCTTATGTTGCTGCTAAAAGCGGTGTTATGCCTAAAATATTAGCTAAAGAGAATAAATTTGAATCTCCTAGTATTTCTTTATGGCTTACAACTATAGTAACTCAAATATTATTATTATTTTCACATTTTTCTAATAGTGGATATCAAGTTTTATATACAATAGCTTCTACAGCTATATTAATTCCATATTTCTTAAGTGCTTTGTATTCTTTAAAGTTAACTTTTACGGAAGGTAAAAATAACTTTAAATTAAAAGATTGTATAATTTCAATTATCGCTGTTATATATACAGTTTGGATTTTATACGCTGCTGGAGTTAAATATATACTGCTAAATTGTATATTATTTGCTATTGGGCTTATATTCTTTATATGGGCTAAAAAAGAAAGAAAAGAAAAACTATTTGATGCTTGGTATGAAATTTTAATTGCAATAATAATTGTTATATTAGGAATTTTAGCAATTTATTTATTAGCAACTGGTAAAGTATCTGCATTTTAATAAAAAGGAGCTATTTCTCATGATTTATTAATCAGAGAAATAGCTCCTTTTTATTCTACTAATATTATATTTATATAATGTCTAAAAAATTTTCACAAAAAAAATTATCAACTATTTATAATCACTAATTATGTAAAAACAATTTTTCGCTTATTATTTAAATTTATTTTCATGCTCTAATAGCCATTTTTTCTTATCTATTCCATATGCATATCCAACTAAGGCTTTATTACTTCCTAAAACTCTGTGACAAGGTATTATTATGCAAATTTTATTTTTATTATTTGCGTTTCCTACAGCTCTAGAAGCCTTTTCATTTCCAATTTTTAAAGCTATGTCTTTATATGAAACAGTTTCTCCATAAGGTATCTCTGTTAATGCTTTCCAAACTTTCTTTTGAAATTCTGTTCCATTAAGCATATAATCTAGACTAAATTTTTTTCTTTTTCCTAAAAAGTATTCTTCTAACTCCTTTATAACCTTTTTTAAAATTTCAGGTTTTTCAGCAGTTTCTTTTGATTTCTCAGCCTCTTTAGTTTCTTCAACAATTTCAATTGATACTAAATGAGTTTTTGTTGTTTCTATTTGTATTAATCCTATTGGTGAATTATAGAATCCAAAATAAATCTCTTCCATATAGTCCTCCTAATTTATTAGTTATATTAATATTATAATATGATTTTTTTAATTTTATTTTGCTTTTTCACTTAAAATAAGTATCTATTTTAAATAAATGTGAATATTATAATTTATAAATCTTTTTGCGCTGCATTTAACTTCACAGTACAAACTGATCAGGCCAATAAATTTTTATTTATGGGAGCCGGGCCTTAATTTTGGCAACAGGATATTATATACCTGTGGGACAGTAATTTGTTCTATAGGTATTTTTTATTTGTTTAAAATAATAATTTTAATTTATTTTTGCAGTGCCATAAAGCTATCAATTAAAAATTCTTATAAGTTTAAGAATAAAATGGAGGTAACTTTTATGACAAGTACAAATGAGCTTGTTGGCTTAACAAATGAAAAAGCAAAAGAATTACAAAATAAGTATGGAAAAAACATACTCATTCCAAAAAAGGAAGAAAACTTCTTAAATAAAATTATAGATGTTTTAAAGGAACCTATGTTTTTACTTTTATTATTAGCTTCAACTATTTATTTTATCTTAGGTGAACCAAGAGATGGAATAATAATGATTGTATTTATAGTTGCTATAATTAGCATTGATGTATTTCAAGAATGGAAAACAGATAAAACTTTAAATGCATTAAAAACTCTATCTGCACCACATATTACGGTTATTAGAAATGGAATTGAAACAGTTATTAATAGTGAAGATTTAGTTCCAGATGATTTAATGATTATATCTGAAGGAGTAAAAATCCCTGCTGATGGATTTCTTTTAAAAATTAATGACCTTTGTGTTGATGAATCATCATTAACAGGTGAATCTGAAGGAGTTTGGAAAACTCTAAATGATAATAGTGACGATTACTTTAAAAAAAATTATTGTTATGCTGGTACTTTAGTAACTCAAGGAATTGGAATAGTAAAAGTAGAAAAAATAGGTACTGAAACTGAATATGGAAAAATTGGAGTTAATATTGTTGAAGCTCCAGATTCCCCTACTCCACTTCAAAAACAAACTAATAAATTAATTAAAGTTTGTGCTTATATAGCTCTAATTTTATTTATTTTAGTTTGTATCGCAACTTATATAAATCTTTTTAATCTTCCTTTAAAAGATAGAATTATAGAAAGTATTTTATCAGGAATAACTTTGGCTATGGCTATGATTCCAGAAGAATTTCCTGTTATTTTAACAGTATTCTTATCAATGGGAGCTTGGCGTTTAGCTAAAAAGAAATCTTTAGTTAGAAAGCTTAATTCTATTGAAACTTTAGGAGCAGTTTCTGTTTTATGTGTAGATAAAACTGGAACTATTACTATGAATAAAATGACTGTAACAGATACATGGTCTTTAGATAATAATAAAAATAATCTTTTAAATATTATGGGTATGGCTTGTGAAACAAATCCATATGACTCTATGGAAAAAGCTATGCTTAATTATTGCGAAAAAAATAATATTAATAAAGACAAGCTTTTTGATGGAACACTAATAAAAGAATATTCTTTTACTAATGAAAGAAAAATGATGGGACATGTATGGTCTAAAAATGAGAAAATAACTATTGCTGCAAAAGGTTCAGCTGAAAAAATATTATCTATTTGTAATTTAAAATCAAATGAAATTAATTTAATTAAAAAGAAAATATTTTCTATGTCTTCAAAAGGTTTAAGAGTAATAGCTGTTGGAGAAATGATTTTAGATTCTGTAGATGATATTCCAAATGAATTAGAAGATTGCTCTTTAAAATTTTTAGGACTTATAGGACTTCAAGACCCTCCTCGCCCTTCTATAAAAAAAGATATAAAAAAATGTATAGATGCAGGAATTAAAGTAGTTATGATAACAGGAGATAATGGAGTTACTGCAAGTGCTATTGCTAATCAAATTGGGCTTTCTAATAATAATTCAATAGTAACTGGTGACATGATTGATAAACTGAGTGATGAAGAACTTAGAGAAATAGTTAAATATACAAATATATTTTCAAGAGTTATTCCATCTCATAAAATGAGAATAGTAAAAGCATTTAAAGACAATGGTGATGTAGTTGCAATGACAGGAGATGGAGTTAATGATGCTCCAGCTTTAAAATATGCAGATATAGGAATTGCAATGGGTAAAAGAGGCTCTGAAGTTTCTAAAGAAGCTGCTGATTTAATCCTTTTAGATGATAACTTCTCAACTATTGTCCAAACTATAAAAGATGGTAGAAGAATCTATGATAATATAAGAAAATCAATAGGTTATATATTTACTATTCATATCCCAATTGCTTTTGCTTCTCTTTTAGCACCACTTTTAGGAATTAGCTCTAACTCCTTATTACTTCTTCCTGTTCATGTAGTATTATTAGAACTTATTATAGACCCAACTTGTTCTATTGTATTAGAAAGACAACCAGCTGAAGAAGATATTTTAAAACGTAAGCCTCGTAATCCTAAAGAAAATATTCTTTCTTTACAAATACTATTTAAGAGCATTATACAAGGCTTAATTCTTTTTATAGCTTCTTTTAGCACTTACTATATATATTTACAAAATAATATTAACTCTATTGAAGTAGCACGTTCAATGGGATTATCAATAATAATTATATCTAACTTACTTTTAGTTCAAGTAAATAGCTCAAGTAAGGAATATATTTATAAATCAATAAAAAAATTTAAAAATGATAAAGTTATGTGGTCAATTACTTTTGGAACTATAATAGGATTATTTATAATCTTATATACTCCTTTATCAAAAGTTTTAAATTTATCAGCTTTAAGCTTACCTCAAATGATATTAGTTATATGTATATCTCTAGTTTCTATATTGTGGTATGAAATAGTCAAGTTTATTAGAAATAGAAAACATTAAAATAGACATGCTTATGCATGTCTATTTATTTAAATCATAAATATATAAAATTTCATTATAATATCCATTTAACTTCTCTGTACTATCAACTATCAAACATTCATTATCAATATAATTCCAATCGTTTTTAGAAGTATTTTTAATTTCTGAAATAATATTTATTTTATCTCCTTCTAATTTTCCTACAATACTTTTGCCACCATCTATATTTCTAATTATTATATTTTTATCATCAATAAATTTTAATTCAAACCCATTATTAATTTTTCTATCATCTTTTAATACTACTTCTTCCTTTTCTTCTTTAATATTAAAAGCTATCACACTATCACTACTTATTAAATATATATAATCATCAATAAATGTACAATCCATCATATCTTTATTTGATTTATAAATATTATTTTCTATTAATTTGTCTCCTTTTATTTCAATTTTAGAAATATTCCCACTTTCAAATATAAGATATATAAAATTATCCTTTTTTATTGCTTCTTTAATATAATCTATTTTTGTATTTAATCTATTCGTAAAAGGAACTTCTAAATCCTTATAATCACTTAAATAGCATTTATTTTTCTCTAAATCTGCTACTATGAATTTTTCCCATTTTCCAAGTGAATCTATCATTTGTATAATTATTAAATTTTCTTTTGAATTTTTTATTTTAATAGGATTTTTTAAGCTATTAAGCTCATCTTTATTTTTACTAACTTCTTTCATTATTTTATCTAAAGTTTCTGAAAACACGCTTTCACTATATGTATTATCTTTTACTCTATTCTCATCTAAATTTTTATTTTGAAATGATTCTAATGAATAATTAATATCTTTAGACTCTAAAAAATTTAACGTTTTATCTTTATTAACCTTAACCTTCATTTCCTTTACATTTAAATTATCTATTTTTTCTAATTCTGTTTCTGTTTTATATTTTAGAAGTTCATTATTTTCTATTTTATGATTTCCTGAAACAGTAAATACTTCCCCATATAATTTATCATCTATCTTTGTACTAAGTCCTAAAATTTCATCTTTATAATAAATTACATTTTCTTTTAACTTCATATTTTTATTTAATTCAAAAACATATTTTGTTGCATATAAATTTTCATTTTTATAACCAATATTATTTAAATAAGGCATATTAGTTATATTGTATTGAGCAACTAAAACATTATTTTTTTTATATGGACTTTCTAAATTAATAAAAAATCTTGTTTCATCATAAGCACGAACAACAAAAATACTAGAAATATATATAATTCCTGCTATAAAATATTTTTTCATAAAATCCCCCAAATTCCCCTTTTTTATATTATAACATGCTATTTTAAATTTGAAGAATTTGTTAAAACAAAACATAAGTAAACATTTTCAAGAATAATGTTGTATAATTAAATTATAAATATATCTATATAAATTAACTAAAGATATAACTTTCAAATTTGCAATTATAAAAAATAATTGCGTAAAAATATTATTAACACTATTCACTTAAGTTATTTCAATACTATATTGATTTTTCCCTAAACAACTTACTTATAAATTTAGTTCTATAATTAGCTCCTTATTAACACCGTTTTTAAGTTATGCTATTTATAAAACAATATTAAAATTTAAGTCTAAAAAAATGATATCTAAAATAATTTTTAGATATCATTTTTTTATTTAAAAAGCTATTTATTAACTATCAGATTACAAAACAATATATCT
This sequence comes from Clostridium thermobutyricum DSM 4928, assembly GCF_002050515.1. Lineage (GTDB taxonomy): Bacteria > Bacillota > Clostridia > Clostridiales > Clostridiaceae > Clostridium > Clostridium thermobutyricum. Next base: position 9,913 of record NZ_LTAY01000042.1, read on the forward strand.
TAATTTATCTATAATTTATATTTTCTAAATCAGGAACATGATCCATTTTTATATCTTTACCATCTAAAGTGAACTTAACTCCTTTAATCCATTCTCCTTTATGGCTCTTTTGTAGAAAGTTTTCTATAAGTATTTTTTGTGTTACTTCTCCACCTGTTGAACCTTGCATATAATCAGTCCATTTATCTATTCCATTTGTTAAATTAACTTTTGCTATGCCATCTTTTACCTCTTCAACTTTTAATTTTAATTCAGGAAAAAGAACTCTTTGAACTTCTGAAGCTATTTTATCTAAATTTTCTTTTATTGTTAAATCATCAGTTTTAAAAGCTGCTATTTGGTCTAATTTATAATTATTACTATCAACATTATATATTCTAAAAGTTGAAGTTCCTTTTATTTTTGTAGAACTATTAGCTGATGTTGTATCTTCTACTTTATTATCTCCTTCTCCATTTTTATCTTCTTTATTTATATCTTCGTCTTTATTCTTATCAACCTCTGTTTCTTCTTTTTTATCATCTTTATTAGAATCTTCATTTTTTTCAATTTGTGGTTTACCACTAGAAACAGATTCTTGACTTTTTGACCCACAAGCTACCATTGTTGCAATTGATGCTACAATAAGTAATACTAATACCTTTTTTTTCATAAAAACTCCCCTTAATTATTATATTAGACAGTTTTATATAAAAACTGCCTTAGTTCTCTATTATTTAAATTTTACCAATATGTCTATATATTTTCAATATTTATAAAGTCATTAAATTAATCTTATATAAGATTCATCTTTAATACTCTAAATAAAATTTCTAAAAATGAATCATCATAATAAAGTTTATAAATAATTTTATAGCATAGAATACAAGTATTACTCCACAAACTTTATTTATAATATTAAGCGCCTTATATGTAAATTTATCTTTTATAATATTGATTAATGTAGTCATCCCAAAAAACCAAACACAAGATGCTATATTTACTCCTAAAATAAATTTATATGAATCTACTTGTGATAAAGTTGCTTTAAATGCACCAAGCATCATTGTTCCATCTATTATTGCTTGTGGATTAAACCATGTAACAACAAAAGCTGTTGTTATAATTTTTAATATTGGAATATCTACATTTTGTTTTTCTTTTGATGTTGTTTGCTTAAATAAGCCTATTCCTATATAAGCAACTATTATACTTCCAACTAAAAGTACTATCATTTCTAAAATCTTTGATTTTTCCATTAATACTCCAATACCAAAGAAACAAGCTAATGAAAGACTTATATCAAATATTAAAACTATTAATACTGTTAACCAGACTCTTCTTCTCTTTTGAGTTAGAGCAGTATCTATAAGAAATAGATTTTCCATACCTATAGGTGCTATATAAGCAAATCCCATCAAAAATCCTTCTAAAAAAATTCCCATTTATTTTCCTCCTGTGTAACCAACCAAATTTATAAGAGTTCTTTTTGTTAACTCTCTGTTTATTTAGCCATGATATAATTATAAATAGTTATTTTTAAAAAGTAATCAACCAAACATTACTTTTTAACCCAACCAAATTTATTTTTTGGAGGATTAATTATGAAAACTAAAGAGAAACATAAAATTGTTATAATAGATTGGAAACCTAATAAAAATTTAGACAAGCCTATTTATCTTCAGATTGTAGAATATATATGTAATAAAATTTCTAATGGACACTGGCTTATTGGAAGTTATTTACCTTCTCAACGTGAACTTTCAAAATTATTTGAAGTTAACAGAAGCACTATAGTTAGTGCTATGGATGAACTTGTATCTCTTGGAATTATTGAAAGTAGTTTTGGAGGTGGTACAAAAATAATAAGCAACACTTGGTCATTACTTATATCAAAAGAAAATTTAGATTGGAATAAATATGTTAAATCAGGTTTATTTAAATCTAATAATTCAACTATACAAACTATTACAAAGTTAGAATTTAAAAATTATATTCGTCTTGGAACTGGTGAACTTTCTCCTAATCTTTTTCCCCATCACATGATGAATAAAATCTTTAATAAATTATCAACTAAAGCTTATTCTTTAAATTATACAGAACCTTTAGGTTTAATAGATTTACGTATAGCAATTTCTAATAGATTAAAAAAATTAGGAATAAATGCTAATCCCTCTTCTATTCTTATAACTTCTGGCTCATTACAAGCATTACAACTTATATCAATATCTATGATAAAAAAAGGCTCTACAGTATTTACAGAAGACCCTTCATATTTAAAATCACTAGAAGTATTTCAATCTGCTGGAATTAATTTATCTGGAATTCCTATGGATAATGAAGGAATAAAATATTGGGACATAAATAATTCATTAAAAACAATAGATAGAAATTTATATAATTGCTTATTATACACAATTCCAAGCTTTCAAAATCCAACTGGAACTACAATGACAATTAAAAGAAGAAAAGAATTATTTGAGTTTTGTAAAAATCATCAACTTCCTGTAATAGAAGACTGTGCTTATAGAGAATTATGGATAGATGAAGAACCACCACTTCCTCTTAAATCTATGGATGTAAATGGAATGGTTCTATATGTTGGGACAATTTCAAAAACACTTGCACCTGGACTTAGAATTGGATGGATAATTGGCCCTGAATCTATAATAGAAAGATTAGGAGATGTAAAAATGCAACTTGACTATGGAGCTAGCTCACTTTCACAATTAGTTTTAACAGAATTTTTTGAAAGTGGATTATTTGACGAACATTTAACTTATCTAAGAAAAGAATTAAAAATTAGACGTGACAATGCAATTGAATCTCTTAATGAATACTTTAAAGACTTAGGAAATTGGAATATTCCTTCAGGTGGATTTTATATTTGGTTAACATTAAAAAATAATATTTCTATTGATAAATTATTTAAAGAAGCACTTAAAGAACATATATTATTGAATATAGGAAATATTTATAGTTTTAAAACAAATCATTCCTTGCGTATTTCTTATGCCTATGAAGATTGCTTAACTTTTAGGAAAGCTATAGGTAAATTATCAAAAATAGTTAGGAGTATATCATAAATAAACTTTTATGATTTAAACAATAAAAAGGTGAGAAAATCTCACCTTAAATTTTAATAATAAATATTTACTATAACATCTGTTGAATAGTTATATATTTCAAATTTTAAAGTTACATTTCTTTAATATTTTTTAAATTTATACCATTCATAAACTTTCAATACATATTTTCCTATTGAATCTTTTAAATTCTTATATTAATATTTATTAATATTTTAAAATAAAAAAAGTTAATAATATTTTTATTCAATTATACTATTTTCTATTAAAAATAATACTATTTAAAATTCTCTAAAGGTATATTATCTATATTCTTCTAAATGTTTTCCACTTTCATTAGCTATATATACTTTTATTAAATCTTCATTTGGAGTTTCTATAACTGCATTTTCTACTTTTATATTTTTTACATCACAATACAATTCAATTGTATTCTTAAAACTCTTCGCTTCATCATCAAATTCATAATCATCTGCAATTGTTTTTACTAAAAAAGAATATTTTTCTCCTTGTTTAATTATATTTAAAAAACATATTTCATCTACTCCTGATGATTTTAATAATCTATATAATTCAGGATCACTAAAACCTTTTTGATCCTCTTCATTTACATTATCATTTTGTGTTGTAGCATTATTTTTTTCTGTATTATTATCCTGAGTTATTTTATTTTGATTATCTCTTTCTATTCTTTCCTTTCTTTCTGCCGCTTCTATTGCTCTCTTCTGCCTTATATTAAGACTTATTTCATGTGCTATAATTCCTACACATATTGTTATTGATATTATTCCTATAATAATCACAATCATTTTTCTTTTGTTCATTTTTATTCCCCTATCAATATATTATTATAAATTTAAGCATACTTAAAATTTACCCCTATTTTTAATAATTAAATTATAAAATTCAATATTTTTCTTAACCTATTTATTTTATAAAATTTTCCTTAATTAATCTATATTGTTAATAATTTCTTTACAAATTGATATTTTCAACAAAATCCAATATTTATTTTACCTCTACTCTGTTTATTTCTTATTTTATGATTTCTTTATTCAAACTCTACTCCCTCTTTTATTTTTCTATAACTATATAATTAAAAGCTCTCATCACTAAATACTAATATATACAACAATTATTTACCATTTACCAATTTTTGTTTTTAATAAATTTATAGAAAAAGCACTAAAAAATTAGTGCTTTTTAATTTCTTACTTTTTATATAATAATTTTTTATTTTAAAGATTTGTTTTTATTTCTGCTTGTCCAATTGGTTTCATAAACATATTATCATAAAATAATACTTTCACTGTATCACTTTTATCTGGTAAGGCATAAGCATCTGTAGCTTTACATTTACCTCCTATAGGTAATTTCTTACTTATTCTATTGTCATCGGATACCGGATATGAATCTAAAATATTTCCTGAACTATCCATAATCTTAAAATTTGAACTAAATATGTATACTTCATTAGTACTACTTATATTCTCATAACTATAATCTAAAAACATTACATGCTTTGCTTTCTTTTCTGAAAATTGATTTCTTTTATCTGTGAATCTTATACCATCTATAGAGATATTATACTCGCCACTATCAGTTTTTATTGAGTATTTTTTGCCTAACTCCATCTTTATTACATCTTCTTTTTGACTTGGTTTATTACTACTACCTTCTTGCTCTTCTTGCTGAACAACCTCTTTAGAGTCTGCTGATTCTTTTATTGGTGCTTCAGAGTCACCACCCATTACAGCTCCTCCAACACAAAAACAAATAACTCCAATAGTTATTTTACTATTAATTATTTTTTTAATTTTATCTCTTCCCATTTTCCCATTATACCTTTCTCTTTGTTAATATCTATTAATACTTCATTAACAATTAAAACATATTTATATATCTTTTTCAACATTTTAAAATAATTCAATTATTTTCATGAAATTCTTTAAATATTTTTAGCATATAAAATCATATTCTAATATCTAGTGTAACTTATTGTTAAGTTATTCTATAATTTTTCTAAAATTTCTTTATTTTAAATCTCACTTTATCCATAAAAATTACGAATTAAAATTAATTTTTCATAATATAATATTGGTATTCAAACTATATTCCAACATACACTATATTTCTAAAACAATATATTTAATAATTTAATATTTAAACAATCATACCAATTTTAAAGTATTAAATTATTTATTGAATTCAAAATATTTTCTATATATTACCTAATTCACTGAAAATTAAATAAAATAAAAATATATTAAAACATTTATTATAAACTTTATATCTCTTTTAAATAGTTTATTGTACTCTACGAAAAAATTTGACTTTTCTTATTCACATCAAAATCACTCCTAAAGTAACTCCAAAAAATTCCTAATAAAATTTTAATCCTCAAACTTTTATAGTTAAGAGATAAACCAAAAAGAGCCAAGCAATCACCTTGCTCAACTCTTCTATTTACTATAATACAAAATTATTTTGAAAGTTTAACTACAGTCTCACCATGTGGTGTATTAGGGAACATATCCTTAACTCTAGTTTTTTCTATTTTATATCCTGCTTCTTCTAAAACCTTTAGGTCTGTTACTAATGTTTTAGGATTACATGAAACATAGATAATTTCTTTTGCATTGAATTTTATTACATATTCCATTGCTTTTGGATGTACTCCACTTCTTGGCGGGTCTAGTATTATTATATCTGGTTTATCTTTTACAGTTTTTATTGTTTCTGCAACATCTCCAGCTATAAATGTACAATTTTCTAATCCATTTAATTTAGCATTTTCTTTTGCAGCTTCTACTGCTTCTTCTATTAATTCAATTCCTACAACTTTTTTTGCTTTTGGAGCAACTATTTGACCTATTGTTCCTGTTCCACAGTAAAGATCAAATACTACTTTGTTGTCTGAATTTCCTATATATTCTCTAACTATACTATAAAGACTTTCCGCTCCTTTAGTATTAGTTTGGAAGAATGAAAATGGTGAAATTTTAAATTTTAACCCTAAAAGATCTTCCATTATATAATCTCTTCCATATAAAACATTTAGTTTATCACATACTACTGCATCAGAGAATGAATCATTTTCTGTATGTAATACTGAAACTAAAGTTCCTTTAAAATCTAATCCTTTTATAACTTCACACCATTCTGTTAAATCAAAATCTTCTTGTGTTGTAGTTACTAAGTTTACTAATATTTCACCAGTATTTTCTGCTTTTCTTATTACTAGATGTCTTAAGAAACCAGTTCTCTTCATTACTCTATAATAATCTAAGTTTTTATCTTTAAAGTAATCTACTGTAGAAGTTATTATTTTTCTGAAATCTTCATCTACTATTTGACAGTTGTTTACTGTTAATATTCCAAAGCTTTTACCTTTCATATGCATTCCAAGGCAAAGTTCTCCACCTTTAAATTCATCTCCAAAAGTAAACTCCATTTTGTTTCTATATTCCCATTGCTTTGAGCTTCCTGTAACACCTTCATATTCTCCTGTTGTTACTTCTGCTCCTTTAAAAAGGTCTAAAACTTCTGAGCTTAAAAGCTCTAATTGTTTTTCATAAGTTAAATTTTGTGAAGAACATCCTCCACAAGGTCCAAAGTGAGGACATTTAGCTTCTATTTCATAATCAGCTTTTTCTAAAACTTCAACAAGTTTTAATTCTCTATATCCTTCTCTTCTTTTTTTAACTACACCTTTTATCTCTTGACCTGGAAATGTATTTTTTACATATATTTTTCTATCTTCAAAATGTGAAACTCCAACTGATGGGAACTCAGTTTTTTCTATTTTCACAATCATTTCTGCTGGTTTTCCTCTTCTTCTGCCCATTAAAAAGCTCCTATTCCTTACTTACTAATATTAACGTATTGCTAATATTCTTTTTCCAATTGTTCTTCCACCTTTATGTTCGAAAACTGGAACATATAAAATATTTAAAACTATATAAGCAACTAAAAACATTGGTACTGGCATTGCTATCATATAACCAAATATTCTAATTATTAACCCAAATATAACCATTACTAGTAAAGAAATTGATCCTAAAATTATTTGATCTAATATATTTGCGAAAAATCTTTTTCCGAATGAAGGATTATCATCTATTTTATCAAAATCATCTAATTCTTTATTTTCTTCTTCTGATAAATTTCTGTCCTCATCCTCTATAATAATTTCCTCTTCACATTCCTTTACTAATACATCGTCTTTTTCACTAACACTTTCTTTATTAGTATCTTCAGCATTAGAAACTTCTTCTTTAACTTCTTCTACTGAGTTTTCTAATTCTTTGTTTTCATTTTCTTTGCTCATTAGATTCCTCCTATTTTAAAAGGCTATACTCCTGAGCTACTCTCCTTTTGGAATTTAAACTCTTTAGTAGTTAGTGTATAAACTATATAATCTTTACTAACTGCAAGTTCTTCGTGAAGACCATTAACTGAATCTTCGATAACTCCTTCAGGCCTGTCGCTCTTGATTATATCCATTATTTTTTTATTTAACTCTGAGTAATCTCTATTTGGCTCTTCTGTTAGTATAGCTGCATATTTAGCTAATGAAGTATCACCTAAATTAAAGTTTCCTTCTTTTATAGCTTTTTCACCATTAAATTTTAATGATTCCTTAAGCATAAACTTTCCACCTTCTTGAGATTTCCCTAAATATTGAGTTGAAAACTGCATACTTTCTAATTTGTTTTCTTCTGGATTTTTATTATCTAAATAAACAGATTTAACATTAGCAGTTAACCCATCTACATCTTCTACTTTTTCTTCATTCTTATAATCTAAACCAAATTCTTTACTTAAATCTTCTACTTTTGTAGTTAATTTAGCACTTTCATCTTTAAATGAATTATAAGTATACTCTTTTGAGGCCCAAGCTCCTTGTAAATTTTTCGTTTTTGCATTATCTCCAACACTTCTTGAATTTTCTATATTATTAACTGAATTATTACTATCTTCTTTTTTTTCTCCACAAGCTACTAACGATACAGCAAGTGTTGCAGCAATTATTACTCCTATTATTTTTTTAGACATTTTCAATTCCCCCTAAAAAATTGTTCACATATTAACACAAAAGTTAACATATTATTTTACATTATAACATCCAAACTAATTTTTTAAAAGGTTTCTTAATGTATTATACAATATACTGATTTTTAAATTATAATATTTTAATTAATATTTTAATTTATTGTGTATTTATTTAACTATTATATTATAATTTCCTTTTTTAACACATCTTCCAATAATCCAAGCCTCTATATTCTTTTCTTTAAATTCATTCATTATATTTAAACCTTCTTTTTCATTACATGAAACTAAAAGTCCTCCTGATGTTTGAGGATCAAAAAGAATATCTTCAAGCCACTTTTCTACATTTTCTAGATTGTATTTTCCTTTTATATATTCTCTATTTTGATATGCACCTACTGGTGTTAATCCCATGTTTGCATATTCTTTTGCTTCTTTTATATATGGAATACATTCTTTATAAATTTCATAACTCATATCTGAACCTTCTGCCATTTCATTTAAATGTCCCATAAGTCCAAATCCAGTTATATCTGTACATGCAGTTAAATTATATTTTCTAACTACTTCTCCTGCATATTTATTTAAAAGAGCCATCCACTTTATCCCTTCTTCCATAGCTTCTTTTGAAGCTATTTCACCTTTTCCAGCTGTATTTATTATTCCTGTTCCAAGTGGTTTAGTTAAAATAAGTACATCATCTTCCTTTGAACCACAATTTTTAAGTATTTTATCAGGGTGAACTATTCCTGAAACTGAAAGACCATATTTAGGTTCATCATCTTGAACCGAATGCCCTCCAATTACTACAGCTCCAGCTTCTAAAACTTTATCTGCTCCGCCTCTTAATATTTCTCCTAAAATTTTTTTATCTAAGCAATTTGGAAAACATACAATATTTAATGCTACCTTTGGATCTCCTCCCATAGCATAAACATCACTTAAAGAATTTGCTGCTGCAATTTGACCAAAAGTATAAGGATCATCAACTACAGGTGTAAAGAAATCTAAAGTTTGTATAAGTGCAATATCATCACTTAATTTATATACTGCTCCATCATCTGAAGTGTCTATTCCTACTAATAAATTTTCATCATTCATCTTTGGAATGCTTTGTAATATGTTTGAAAGAGCACCCGGCTCTATTTTTGCTGCTCAACCAGCTGTTTTAGCATAATTGGTTAATTTTATCATAATTAGCCACCAGCCTTTCTAAAATTTATATACATATTGTACAACATACTATTAAAATATCAAAATTTCTTATTTTTATATAAATTATTCACTTTTAGTCTAAAGTTTATCCATATTTATATAATTTTTGTTAAAAATATGTTAATATATTTCTGTAATATTTTTTATCAAAGGAGATTTTATGAAAAAACTAAAATATTTTTATAATTATTTTATAACACTTAGCTTCATATTTTTGCTAGGTTTACTTATACCATCTATAACTACATATGCTAAAGAAACTAAAGCTCCATCAATAATTGCAGATTCAGCAGTAATTATAGATGCTGACACAGGTCAAATAATCTATTCTAAAAATGCTGATAAAAAATATTTCCCTGCATCTACTACAAAGGTTATGACTGCACTTGTTGTTTTAGAAAATTCAAATCTTCATGATATAGTAAAGATAGGTAAAAATCCTCCTTTTGCTGAAGGAAGTTCTATTGGTTTAAAAGAAGGTGAAGAATTTTCTGTTGAAACACTTTTAACTGGATTATTACTTGAATCTGGTAATGATTGTGCTGAAGCTTTAGCAGAACATATTGCAGGTAGTACTGAAAATTTTGCCAAGCTTATGAATAAAAAAGCTGAAGAACTTGGTTGTAAAAATACTGTATTTAAAAATCCAAGTGGATTGCCTAATCCTAATCATGTAACCACAGCTTATGATTTATCTCTTATATTGAGAGCAGCTATAAAATATGATGACTTTGTAAGAATTTCTAGTATATTAACTAAAAAGCTTCCACCAAGTAATTTAGATAAATTTGAGAGATATGTAAATAATCATAATTATCTTATAAATAAAGAATCAAAATATTATTATAAATATGCTATAGCTGGAAAAACTGGTTATACTGATGTTGCTAGACATACTTTCACTATTGCAGCTAAGAAAGATGGTCGTACTTTAGTTGGATCTTTCCTAAAAGCTGAAGATAAAAATAAAAATTTTGAAGATATGGCAAAACTTTTAGATTACAGTTTTGATAATTCTGAAAATATAAATATATATTCAAAAGGTGATGTTGTTGAAGAAGTTAAATTGACTAATTCTAATAGTCTTCCTTTAGTTTTAGAAAATGATTTTACATATACTAAACTTAAAGGTGAAGATGAAGAATTATCACCTAAATTAAAATTTGATTTACCTAATAATATAAAAACTAAATCACTAACTAAAGGAGAAGTTATAACTACTGCCTCTGTTCTTGTAAATGGTACAGAACTAGGCAAAGTTAATATTTTAAGTGGAAAAAATAGAGTTTATAATCCATCGGTAGCTTTACAAGAATTCTTTTTAAACAATCCTGTTTTAGCTATAAGCATAGTTATATTCATTATAATATTTATATTAATAATAATTAGAATTATTGTTATGAAAAGAAAAAATATGATTAGAAAAAAAAGATGGAGAGAATTAACTAATAAGAAAAAGAAAAGTATTTTTAAACGCTAAAATTATATTTAAATATATAATTAACAC
>NZ_LTAY01000043.1 GCF_002050515.1 Clostridium thermobutyricum DSM 4928
CTATATACATTAATTTTTTAATTTAATAAAAAGTATTATAATAACCTTTATTAAAAAAATAAAAAAGCACTCGAAGAGTGCTTAATTAAGTATTTATAATATATTTTTTTATTTTTGTCTCATGTTTGCAATTTGTGTTTTTTCTTTTGGAACTTTTATCAATAGCATAATTATAAATGCTATTATAGACATTGCTAAAACTAAATAAAAAGTTGGCCTTAATCCATCCATCATTCTAGCAATAACGCCTCCTAAAAGACCTCCTATTCCAAATCCTTGATAGATAATACCATAATTTTTGCTACTATTTTTAAGTCCAAAATATTCTCCAACAATGGTTGGGAATATTGTTAAATTTCCACCAAAAGCAAAAGCTATTCCTCCAACTGATATTAAAAACCAAATAAAGTTTAATTGTACAAATAATACAATAGAGGAAGATACAGCAATAATTGCAAAAGCAATAGCTGATACTTTTGTTCTTGACATTTTATCTGAAAGACTTCCTAAAACAAATCTACCTACAGTATTAAAAATAGCTACAATTACTATTGCAGTTCCTGCATTTGCAGCATTTAAATGTGCTAATTGTGTTCCTACATTTTTAGCTACTCCTATTACATATAATCCACCTAAGCAAGATGCTAAAAATGCAATAAATAGTAAATAAGCTTGTGGTGATTTAAATAATTCTGCTCTGTTATATTCTCTAATAGATTCTTTTGAATTTGACATTTCACTTTTTATATCTACTTTAGCATCTTTTAAAAGTAATGCTCCTATGAACACTAAAGCAAAAGCACATATTCCCCAATAAAGAAATGCTGATTTAACTCCAAAAGATTTAAGAAAATATGAATTAATATACTTAAATATTAAACTACCAACTCCATAACATCCTATAGATAATCCTGCTATAAGTCCTTTTTTATCTGGAAACCATTGAATACAATTAGTTAAAGTAAGCATATATGCTATTCCATCTGCTGCTCCCACTACTACTCCAGCAAATATATACAACGCATCTAAAGAATCCATTCTTGCAGCCATTATAAGACCAATTCCTAATACTATTCCACAAAATGCAACTACTTTCTTAGCTCCAAAAAGTTCTTGTAGTTTTCCTGAAAATAATGTACTCACAGCTAAAGCAAAGCTAGTTATAGAAAAGCTTAAAGCCACTTGTTCTATGCTCCAATGATGCAGATGTCCAAGAGGTTTATTAAACATACTCCAAGTATACAATGTTCCTAACCCAATCTGCGCTATCATTGTTCCTATTAAAACAAAATATCTCTTTTCATGCTCCATATTTTTTACTCCCCTTTAAATAAATTTTTCTTTTGAAAACCTTTACTTAAATTATATCATTATTATTTTTTTAACTATAAATTTTAACATTTATTTTACAAATATTAACTTTTTGTTCAAATTATACTATACCAGTTTCAACTTATTTATTATTAAATAGTTATTTTCTCAATTATCTTTATATCTAAAAGGAAAAATCTCATAAAACATTAGTTATCTATGCTTTTTTTATTTGCTCTTATTAGTTCTCTTATTTAAAAAATCTTATTTATTTTAATTATAACTTTTACTCATTAAATAATATTTTAATTTATTCTTTCAATTTAACACATTATCATTTTTCGAATAAAATTATATTAAAACTATAAAATTAGTCAAAAATATTTAGTCTTTACGAAAAATTTCACAATATGTTGTTATAATTTAGTTGTGAATTTTATAAAAAGAGGTCAATTTATATGTAAGAATTAACTATTAACGAATTACAAGAAATTTCTGGAGGAACAATTACTAAATATCCGAATAGTGTTGTTTACTGCAATAGCGAAGGTGGAACTTATAGTGTTAATTGGAATGAAGCTATACCTGCAATTGGTAAAATTGTTGTAAATGGTTGGATATAAAATGGATCTCGGGCTCATAGCTAATATCTAAAATAATTGAAGAAATATTTTTCTTTCATTATTTTTAATAGTATGGAGGAATTATTATGAATAAAAAATATGATGTTTTGATAAATAAATTACAATTAACATTGGATGATTCTGAAGTTAAAGAAAATCAAGAGTTAACTACTATTTTAATGACTTATAAAAATAAATTAGAAAATGGTGATGAATATAACTTTATTTGCACTAAATTAACCAATGCTATTACAAACTATTTATTAACTCATAAATTTAAAGCTCCAAAGTCAGTTTTAGATTTATATAACAGTTTAGAAAATAAAGCTTCTAAATATAGAGGTCTTTCTGCTATTACTAATTGGATTTAACTACGTATAAGTTAATCTATAAATATAATTAATCTGATTATCAAATTTTTAATAAAAATAGAAAATCTATTTAATCATAAATTAATATGAAAAAGGTAATTTATATGCAAGAATTAACCATTAATGCAGGTTTAAATAGATTATATCATTCTGATTATGGAGATAAATAACAATTTTAAACTTAACAAAAAAGCTAGAGACTTTATCAAGCTAAAAGCAATAGAATAATATTAATAGAAATATTTTTATATAAATTTATTTCTCAATTAATATAAATAAAAACCAATTTAAAAAAGTTTATCTTTCTAAACTGGTTTAATTTTATCTACTTTTAATATATAATGGCTCTAGTCATTTATCTTAAAACTTTATATACACTTAATTGTATCAATTACATTATAAGTACTTTGACTCATTTCCTTCCATTCTTCAAACTGAGGATTATTTTCATCTATTGTCATTCCTGTTTGAGGTCCTGCATAATATGTTATTCCGTTTTTACTCTTTATAATTCTAGGTCCATCTAATAATCCATATGTGCTTGCACTATCTATTTCAAATAATTCCCCCTCATTTTGGTATTTTGTTTTATTATTACTTTTCATCATAACAACCAAACCATCTTTTCCTCGACTTTTTATATAATATTTTCCTCTCCAACTAGCAGGAAAAGTAATACTAAGACCTAAATCATTCGCTATATATACATTAGGATTTATAGCTTTCTTTTGTACTATGTTATTATTTGATATATTATCATTATTTTTATCTACTGATTTATTTTGATTTATAGAGCTACTTTTATCAGTAAGTATATTTTTATCTATAGATTCATTTTTAACCTCTGATTCTTTCTGTTTTAGCTGACTAGTTTTTAATTGAATTTTCTTCTGAATTTCTAATTTCTGTTCAGCTGCTAACTGAGTATCAATTTCGCTATTATACTTATTTATTTGTTGTATTTGATCTTTATCACCATTTTCTATATTAATCTTATCTATATCTGTTTTTGCTTTCTTAAAGTTCTTATCTTTAATGTCCCCTTTAACTTCATTGATTTCATTATTAACTTTTTCTATATCTACTAACTTTTCATTAATATTATTTTTTAATTTATCAATAGGATTTTTTATATTATATTTGATATATTCTTTTGGAATATTATTTATTAGCTGTTGAGCTTCTTTAAAATTCTCTTCTTTAAAATCTTTTTCTGAATCTTCATAACCATTTATTATTTTTATAATATTTTCAGCTTCTAAATTATTTTTATTAAATTTTAAGGCCTTATTCATATAGTTTATAGCATCATTGTACTTGCAATTATTCATGCTATTTACCCCTAACTCAACATATTTATTACTTTGTTTTTCTTTATATTCTGAGTATCCACCTACTCCAATTAAAGTAATTATAACTATTGCTATAATAGACAAAATTGTTTTTTTCAATTAAACTCCCCCTTAATGTTATTGCACATATAAATTATACACACAAATGTTCCATTATAAGGTATAACGATATATTTTTAACATTAATTTTAAATTTATCTATCAATATAATTTTAACTTAGTAATGAGTTTTATATAAAGTATAATTTTTAAAAATATGCTTAACTTCATCTTCTACAATACAATTAAAAAATTACTTAATTGTGATAATATAACAAAAAGCAATTATAAGAATTTTTAGTATTAAAACAGGCGATAAAAAATAAGAAAAGATACTACTATTGATGAAATTTATTAACTATTAGAAAAATAAATAACTAATGGTGTAAATAGTATAAGCTGTACATTTATATTATTATTCTAAATTTAGATTTAATTTATATTATGGATGTGAGAAATATCAAGATTATTAGAATAAAAACTAAGAGATATGTATAAACTTATCAAAAATATTAAGTTTTCATTTAAATATGATGAACATTATTATGAAGAAGATTAAAGATATTTTCTAGAGTAATAACTAGAAAAACTAAATATATTTCTCTAATTTTTTTTAATTCCTACTAGTTTCGATTTAATAAATTTTCCAATTTATATCATTTAAAATATTTGAGTTTTCATTTATAAAAATAAAGCAAAAAATTCTTATATATAACATGCTGTTTTTACATTTATTTTTTAAACATTTTGAAACTAAAACGTTAAATAAATAAGCATTTTAGTTACATTCTCAATTAAATTTATATTTATTTTCTTTAAATTTCATTTAGAAACATAAAAAAGAACTATTTCGAGTGCTTAAATCTGCATTATTACTATAATTTGTTTAATTTTTTATATCAATTTCGTATAAATCTCATTTATGGAAATATACAAAAGAACTGAAAGTTTTAATAAATTACTATTATTTCAATAATATATATATTAATTTATAATAAGACTATATATAAAAAAATATTAAGGGGAAATTTAAAAAAGATAAACAAAAAGTTTAAAAATAAACCAAAAGAAATATATATCTAAAAATCAAGAAAATAAAAGCCAGTTTCACAAAAAAAAACAAGAATTAAAACAGGAGGTAAAAAAATGAAAATATATAACATAGCAATGGCAAGATATATATAAATGAAAAAAATAATATTTAATATATTTAAAGTTTAACGATTGGAGGAATAGTAATGGACTTAATTAAAAACTTAAAATTTAAAAAGGTACTTTATTTTTTTAAACAAATATCGATGATTCCACGTAATTCTGGAAATGAAAAAGAGATAAGTAATTATCTTTTTAAATTTGCAAAAGATAGGAATTTAGAAGTAATACAAGATAGGTATCTTAATATAATAATAAAAAAAGATGCAACAGCTGGGTATGAAGATTTGCCAGCTGTCATAATTCAAGGACATATGGATATGGTATGTGTAAAATCAGATGACAGCAATCATGATTTTACAAAGGATCCTTTGGAATTAAAATTGATAGATAATAAGTACATATATGCAAATAATACAACACTAGGAGGAGATAATGGAATTGCTATTGCATACGGATTAGCAATATTAGATGCAGATGATATAAAACATCCTAAATTAGAGATTGTTTTTACTACTGAAGAAGAAACAACTATGCATGGAGCACAAAACTTAAATACAGATTTATTAGAAGGTAAAATTCTTTTAAATATAGATTCAGAAGAAGAAGGAATATTTACATTAGGATGTGCTGGTGGAATTTTAATGGACTCAGAGTTATTATTAGATTTTGAAGAAATTAAAAATCCTACATATAAAATAGAAATTACAGGATTATTGGGAGGGCACTCAGGAATACAAGCTGATAGAAAGCGAGCAAATGCAAATAAATTAATGGCAAGATTATTATTCGAATTAAAAAAAGAAATGGATATTAATATAGTTTCAATTTATGGAGGTGATAAATATAATTCTATACCAAATAGCTGTTATTCTAAAATCAGTATAAGTGAATGTGATGAGAATATTGTTAAGGAAAAATGCCTAAAAATAAAAAAAATATTTATGGATGAATATAAGTTTGAAGATTTATTTATAAATATAGAGAAAATAATTTTAAAAAATGAAAAAAATCAATTTACTAAAGAAATAACAAATAAGGTAATAGACTTTTTAGTATTACTTCCAGATGGAATACAAACAATGAGTGATGAGATTGATGGGTTAGTTGAAAGTAGTATAAATTTAGGCATAATAAAAATAGAAAATAATAAAATAAATTTTAAAATGGATTTAAGAAGTTCATTAAGAAGCAAATTGTTTGAAATTATAAATAAAATTGAAATTATAAGTGAAATTATGGGATTTAAAACTAGAAAATATGGAGAATATCCAGAATGGCCATATAATTCAAATTCAAAAATAAAGGATTTAAGTATAGAAATATATAAAGAGTTATTTAATATAAAACCTATAGTAACTTCAGTACATGCTGGATTAGAATGTGGTGTATTTAAAGAAAAATTACCAAGTGATGTTGAGATAATGAGTTTTGGACCTAATATATTTGATGTTCATACAATTAACGAACATATTGATATAAAGTCAGCAGAAAAGATTTATATATTTTTAATAGAGTTATTAGAAAATATATTTAAAATTTAAAATATTTATCACTATATAAATTGGCATTTACAAAGGATGTTTAATTATGGAAATAAGAGAAGTTAAATTTACGATTTTAAAGAAACTAAAAAGTCAGTAATTAATAAAGTACTATTAAATTATTTAAAGTTAATTTTATAATAAGCCTTTACAAATGGCTTAAAACCATTAAAAAATTTAATTTCGCATAAATTTATTTTAGAGAAATATTTTTATTACTAGATCTAATTGACTTAAATATAAATTATACCTAACATTAACATCATAAACTTAATATCGAAATAAGGTTATTATTATGATAAATTCCATAATAAATGTTTTTTTCATAGTAGGAATTACTTTATACCAAGAAGTATTAAAATCAATTTGCAAAAAAGTATTTTTACAAATTAATTTAGATATAAAAAAGATATGCGGATTTAATCCATATATCTTTTTTATATAATTAAGAAAATTTTAGTTCTAATCTTTTTCATTTAATTCATTAAATATGATTAATATATATACTATATTAAAAACTTATTTAAATAGTGAAAGAAAATACTAATTTTAAAATTTATGACAAATAGTATCATAACACTTTTTTGTTGTGTATAATTCCAGTATTTATAGGAATAATATTTTTATTAATATTAATTCTATAAAAATAAATTTCTCATTCGTTATTTACTCTATAACCCCATACTCCTCTAGTTTTTTATTATCGCTTTTGCATTCTCTAAGTTATCTATTTTTATAGCCGAATTTAGGCTAACATATAATATTTAAAGCAGTCTTTATTTTTAGACTCTAAATGTTTTTCCTTATTTTTAAGTAACGAATTGAATTTATCATGTATTGCAGTATCTTTAGTAATTCTCATATAATAATCTTCTGTAAAGTAATTTATTTTTAAAGCAGAAAACTGATTTAATTCAAATAATTTAAATCTCTTTTAGTGAATGTTTTACTATCATTAATAACTGTAATTGGATAATATTCTTGATAATTTTCTATTCCTTTTTCAGATACTATCTGTACATCACTATCAAAACTTTCTTCTACTAAATAATCAAATCGATTATTCATTTTTCCTAAATTATCTATATCTAATATTATACTTCCAACTTCATTAAATTTCTTAGTTATAATTACTTTTTTAATGTTTATTCATCTCATTTATAAAACTATTTTCATTTTTTATTATACAATAATAAAATAATTTTATTAAATGAAGAGATATTTTTTTATTTCTATATTTATGTGATAAATCATCAAATAATCTATTTCTCTTTGTATTCAACTGTATTTATATAGGATAATAATAATTATCTATTTGAAATTATAAATGTATATCTCTATATCCATAATCATTTTTCTTACCATTTCTCATATCAACAACTCTAAAATATTCTGGATATTTATTTTCATAATTTTCAACAATTATTCTCATTCCTAATACATCATTAAATGTACTTTTTATGTTATTGATTTTCTATTTAATTCATTTATATAGTAAGTTTGGTTTGAGTTATATATTTTAGTTTTTAGTTATCAAAACTTTTGAAATAAGTTGTTATAGAATACTTTTTTAAATTTATTTTTGATATAATTATTTTATATTAATAAAATATAGGAGGACAAAACTATATGAAAAATACATTAGTTAATGAATTAAATAATTTAAGTAAATTAACTTGTGCTGAATTATTGAATCTTGCTAAAAATGCAAAAACTGAAGAAGAAATATCATTTTATATACATCTATTTAACGAAAATTTAGCTAAAAAAGCTAGAAAGGTTATAGATGGTGATATGTAATGAATGAAAAAACTTATACTATTTTTGCAGGTGTCAATGGAGCTGGAAAAACTACTTTATATACAAGCGAATATCATTCTCTTAATAAATTAGAAAAAAGAATAAATACAGATGAAATGGTTGCCAGATTAGGAGATTGGAAAGATAATAATCTTCAAATGAAATGTGCTAGAGAGGCTGTTAAGTTAATTAAGTTTTATTTTGAAAATGGAATATCATTTAATCAAGAAACAACATTATCTGGCAAAAGTATTTTATCAAATATAAAGAAAGCTAAAGAAAAAGGCTATAAAGTTATAATGCTATATGTATATGTAAGCAATAGTAATATCGCTATAGAACGTGTTCTAAAGAGAGTTACTAAAGGTGGTCATGGCATTGCACCTGAATTAATTAAGAAGAGGTTTGAAGATTCTTTTAAAAACTTAAAAAAAGCAATATCTCTTTGCGATGAAGTTCAAGTATACAACAATGATGATGTGCTAACCTTAGTTGCAATAATTCAAAATGGAATTCTATTTTTTGAGAATCCATGTGTGAATAAAGATTTTATTCATTAAATAAAAAAGGAGTTTTAAATATATATTTTAAATCTTAAACTCCTTTTTCATTAATTTTTAATAGATATAATTTCTAAAAAAATATGTTATATGTACCATTTTTGAATGTGTAGGTTTAGGCTCTATAATTATAGCCTTTACCATTTTAATCTTTTATATATTCCCCATTTCCTGATAGTGACATACCGCAATTTGGATATATTCTTGCCTTATCGCTTAAGTCTTTTCCACATTCTTTACAAAACATATTTGATCCTTCTCTTTTTTAATTTTCTTTAGTTTGCCTTGAAAACATTTTCTACAAATTCAGTTATATTATAAAAAAATTCTTTTGT
Source organism: Clostridium thermobutyricum DSM 4928 (assembly GCF_002050515.1). Lineage (GTDB taxonomy): Bacteria > Bacillota > Clostridia > Clostridiales > Clostridiaceae > Clostridium > Clostridium thermobutyricum. The sequence continues at coordinate 9,088 of NZ_LTAY01000043.1, forward strand.
ATTAACTCAACATCAAGAATTATTTTTATATTTGTTGTAGTGCATTATTATTCCTTATTGGTAAATTAACAAATTAATGTTCATCTGAGCCTATTCAATAAATTATCAAATAAGCTCAATCAACATTAATTTTATTTATGGCTGATTTTTATAGTACAAATTAAATCATTTTTTTCTATACTATATAACATAGTCATACCTAAATTTCTTTTATTTAATAAAGCTTTTCTTATCCCTTTATTTCTTAATAATTCCTTGCTTACTAATGAACTTAAAGATTTTACATCAGTTGTGTTTTCTTTAAGTATTTTTTCATTTATATTAGTAATTACTGCTCTATGCTCTGTAACACTTCTTGTAACTTTATTTGCATCTTCAATGTATATATCATTTCCACTATTCTCTGCCACATAAGATTTTAAACTATCTAAAACATCAAAAGCAAAATCAACTCCATTATTTCCTTTTAAAATTTCATTAATATCTCCACTAGTTGAACTACTTGAATTAGATTGGCTAGTTGAATGAGTATTTATTTGAGTACCATTCACAGTGCTAGAACTATTATTATTAGAGTTAATATTGTTAGAATTAGAACTTGTACTAGTTTTAGTTGTATTAAGTTTAGCCATATAAGATGGTCTTGTTACATAAAAAATTCTAATTCCAAGTATAATAATAAAAATACATAATCCTATGCTGCATCCTATTATTACTCTATTATAAAACTCATCATCTGTTAATTCTTTATTCTTCATTTGTTTGCACCCCTATTTCTATATAGAAATACCACAGATACTATATTTATAGTTCTTAAATATTATAATACCTATATATCTTTTATCTAAAAGCATTTCCCCTAAATATAAACTGGATTAATTTACATTAACAATTTTTGCACATTTTTAATCAAATGACAAGATTATTCAAATAAAAATCTTCCGCTTATTTTATATAATAAAACCCTTCTATCAGCTGCTAATATATAGTGGGTATAATTCCACTATTAAAATGTAGTATATTTTTATCATACATTAAATTTCCAGTATAGATTAAATAAAATTAACAAAAAAACCTAATTTAAATTCTATTTCCTTTTTTTACAATTTATTCATAATTTTATATAATAAAATTGTTAAATTTAAAACCAATAAGGGTGGGGGAAAATATTTATGAGAAAAAAAAATAATTAGATCGGTATTAAGTATTATGTTATGTGGAGCTTTAACTACTGGAATAATTTCATCAAATGTTAAAGTTGCATCCGCAAGTACAAAAATAACAGATTTAAAAATATTAAATCCAATCGAAGATTTAATAAAGACTACTTTAGATTCGGAGTATCACATAATGACTGATTGGAAATCTAGAAGTGGACAATATTTAATAAGTAATAAGGATTTACTAAATCTATATAACAAAAAAAATGTTTTTAAATCAAAATGGTATGAAAAAGTTAATTTAAAAATAAAAGATTTCAACTCTGATGTAAAAATAAACAATGTTTATAAGACTGATAATAATACTTATATGGTTGATGCTTCATATAGCGTTAATTTTTATGTAGATGAAACTTCATCAGAATTATCAGAAAGTAGAAATGAGCCTCATAAGTTTGAAATTAAAGATAATAACGGGAAATTTACTATAAATAAGATGATTGATATAGTTGATGATATAGATATAACTGAACAAGCTGAAGCTAAAACTAAATCAAATGAAGAACTTTTTGAAAATTATGACAAAAGATTATCAGAAGAAAATGTTCATATAGATGAATTAAATAGAAATATAGATAAGTATGCAAAAGAAGTTATTACTAATGATAATAATGAAGTAGAAGAAAGAAATCCAAATAGTAGATACTCTGGATATAACGCAAGTTCTGCTGTTGCCTATGCTAGAAAATGGGCATTTTCTAAAAACCCTGGTTTTAATTATTATCCTGATAATGATTGCCAAAATTTCGTTTCTCAATCTGTTCATGCAGATGGAGTCCCTGGTTCAGCATATTGGTATAATGGACATAAAAACTGGACTGTAGTTACTAATTTCTTTAAATATATAAATGATAATGGCTACACATATGGAGGAACTTCAAGTTCAAGTGCTAGAGTTGGAGATGTTGTACAATTATATAATAGTGGTAGAGCTCAATGGTCTCACTCTATGATTTTAACATCTAAATCAAGTTCAGGAGCATGGAATTATACAGCTCATACTACAGACAGAAAAGATTTTCCTTTAGCAAATGCATATCCTACAAAAACATTTACAAAAATAAGATATATTAAATTTTGGCATTAATTAAATGTGTTCAATAAATAAAAAAGCAAAGAATTATAACTCTTTGCTTTTTTAAACAATTATATTGTAAATCTTATTTTAAAGGAGATAATATGAAAAAGTTTTTAAATAATAAGTATCTAAATATTTTAGGAATTATTATTGCTATTATTGCAATATTCATTGCTCTTCATTCAACACCTTCTCTATCAATTAGAACCCATTTACTTTTTGATGGATATTTTTTAGAATTTTTCAAAGGTGATATTGTATTCAATGAGTTTCAACATAACTTAGATAAAGATATTTTAGAGAAAGATAACTCAAAAATATATACATTTACAGGTACTGATGCTACTTACAGAGAAGGCTTTCTAATTAATAATTTTAAAGTTAAAAAAGTAGGTTTCTTATATTTTGCAGAGTCATATGGCGAAGCATAAATTTTATTTTAATAACTTATTACTAATATTTTTTATATACAAAAAAACCAGTTTAGAAGAGAACATCTTTATAAACTGGTTTTTATTGTATAGTTTAAGTTTCATAATAATTTTATTCCTTATAAAATATCACCATTAATACTAGATATTTTTTCTTATATTAAATTTGTATACTATCTTTAAAATTATATATATTATAATAATAAGTGAAAAATAAAAAATATTAAAAAATCCAACTCCTAAGTTATAAATTTTAATAAATTTAGGCACAATCTTATCAAATTCAAAGCTACTTGGTGTTATAATAGCATAATATAAAATATTTAATGCTACAGTAGCATCTAAGACCCTTAAAATCCAACATAATCCTTTTAAAACTTTGCATAATATTTTTAAATTTTCATTAGAAATTCTTATATTCATATAATATATCCCCCAAAATATATTTAATTATATTCTATCTAATTTATTTTAATAAAATATGAATTTTGAGTTTAAGTATAATAACAAATTTCTCTAAATTATTCATAAATAAATATTTGTATTGAGTTATAATATAATAAAATAAATTATCTATATAAAAATTAGAGGAATTAAAAATGAAAAATATTATGGAAAATAAAATATTTAAAATATCACTCAATATTCTAGGAATATTTTTGCTTATTGCTTCATTTATAATATATCCCTCTCCTTATAAAACTAAATTTAAAAATTTTTCGCCACATCTTGAAGTAAATTTAACACAAAATTCAGTTAATTTAGAATATCTAAATGTTCCTAAATACGCTAAGAATGCTAATATTAGAAATACAGAAATTAAGTACACATATTCATTTTTTTCTAATCCTATATATTTAGAAAAATCAAAATCTAATAATTCAAATAATATAAACATTGCTAATTATAATATAGGCAATCTAAACTCTAATAAAAATAATATGTATAGAGTAGTTTGTTCTGAAAAAAATAGTAAAAATAAAATGAGTTTCAATTTTAAAACAAAAGTTCAAGCCGAAGAATTCGAGAAAAAATTTAAAAAATTAAAAAATAAATATTATATTGAATGGAGTTTTTTAAAAGGTTATTAATTTTTTATATAACTAAACTAATAATAAAAGACTAGAAATTTATATATTTCTAGTCTTTTTCAATGAACTCTATTTTAGCAAAATTTTAAGCATTCATTTGATTTGCTATATTTATATATTTTTCTGGAAGCTCATTTATACTTCCTCCTAAATAAAATTTATTTTCCTTAAATGTTAACCAACTTCTCATTCTTCTCTCATATAAACTGCTAGGAATCAAAAATTGTCCAAAAGTATCTTTAAATGAATTATATACAGATAATCTTTGAACTAAATCTTGCACATATCCTTCTAAGTTATATCCAAAAGAATATATTGCACATTTTTGATAATCAGTTAGAGATGATCCAAAATATTGTGTAATAAACTCATTACAATAAGGAATATATTTATTTTCTAAAACGTCCACTAACTTATCCCACCCTTCCTGCTTACTTATAGGAAAGTTATTAAATTCGCCAACATAAGTCCCATATCCAACAGAATTACTATACTCTCCAACTCCAAATTTATAGGGTTCAGAACTAAATCCTTCATCACAAGCAATCATTATAGCGGTTTTCTCTACTAAAGTTAAATTAACAACATTTTTATTATCTATAACTATATATTGAGCATATACAAATCCTCCATGCTGACCATAATATATGTTATACCAATCTCCGACTAATGGTCCTAATTTTACTTTAGCTCCTTTATTTAATGAACCAATAATACTGTAATTTAATCCAGCGCCTGATCGTACATTTAATGTTCCACTTTCTATATTTACAATTCCATACATGATATTAACCTCTTTCGTATTATTTTTCTTTTTCAACAAGCTCTTTAATTAAATTAATATAATTTTCTTCTCTTTTTTGTTGATTAGCATCTCTTAATTTTTGAACTTGTATTATATAGATTATTAATACTATACTTAGTAAAGTCCAAATTCCTTGTGCAGCTGCTATTTTTATTAATTGATTAAACATTAAATACTCACCTCCTTAAGTATATAATCCTCAACTTTATTCTTAGATGAGCGTAATTTCATATAAATTGTAGACCTTTTCTTTGAAGTAAGTTTCATTAATTAACTTATTGATTTATGGTTTATATAATATTCTATTAATAATAATTTCTCATCCTCCTTTAAATTCTCAGGAAATAACTTTTTAAGCAATTCTTTATCATTTAGATATGATTCTAATTTATCTTCTTTACTAACTCTATCTACATTATCTTTTTCATAAAAGATAATATTTTGTAACTCATCTATCTCAATTCTTTTATTTTGATCACGTATAAGTTTAATAGAATAATTTTTTAAACAAACTTTTATATATGCAAACAAATTTTCTTTTTCTAAGTTTATTATAAGAATTAATTTTAATAATTCTTCCAGTAATTCATCATATATATAACTTCCATTATTTTTAGATAACATACGCATCTACGTTTCAAAAAGATTTATAACTTTACGTAAGCTATCTTCATCATTTTTCTTTATATTCTCAATTAAATTTTTTAAATAGATATTTTGTTCATTCATATTACAACCTCCAAATAAACACTTCTTATTTATTTAGAGACGTAAATACATTCATTTTCTAAATTATTTTTGCAAATTAAACAAAATTTAACAATTGAGCTATTATATGAATAATCTATTTGTTTTTTGTAAATTTATCATTTTAAATTAGAATTTATTGATTTATTTTCTTTTAGTAGTGAAAGCATCAATACGATGATTTTAAATTAAGGAGGTTTATATTATGAATTTAAAAGCTTATGTTTGTTTTAATGGAGGTCCATTTACTTATGTAACAAGAAATCCAAATTGGAATAATGATGGAGTTGGGCAGTTAAATAACGGATCTGAAGTAACTATTATTGGAGAAAAAGCTGGTTGGTTTGAAATTAGCTTTAATAGTGGATCTGCATGGGTTCCTACTGAGAGACTTTATATTGAAACAAACAATTTTATTCCAGTCAAGGGTACTATTACTAATAATACAACTGTTCAAAGTGCTCCTTGTTCAAATTCTAATTTGACTATCACATCTTGTACTATTTCTCAAATTTTTACGATAATAGCTCAAAGTAATGGATGGTACCAAGTAGAATATAATAATTCTACTGCTTGGATTTCTTGTAGTGATATCAAGTTATTAACTTATTAAATTTTAAATATTAAGGAGTGATTTTAATGAAAAATTTATCAGATAAAACAATACAATTTTGTAAGAACCGATCTCTATCTTTATATGAACAAAATCCTGATCAGGCTCCACCATTATATTTTTTTATTTCTCAACCTTGTTTCGAATCTCTTAAAAGCGAATTTGATTTCATTTGGTATGATCTTGATCCTTTTTTAAAAGATAATGAAGGTGCAATCTCTAAAGTATGTTCTTTTTTAGCCCAAGCTGCATGGGATTGGGCTGGTGGTCCTGCACTGGCAGTTTTTAATCCTGTTGTTGGCTATTCAGTTAGCTTAGGCGTTAAAGATGTAATTAATGCACTTGTTCAATCTTTTAATGCATTAAAAAATGTTTATCAACAAGCTAAATCAACTTGTTCTGTTTATCCATATCCTTACAGTAGTTGGGAACTTATTTTAGAACTAGTTATTGATGTAAGCGTTCCTGCAACACCTGTAAATCCTGTGCAATATAGTTCTTGTAATTGGCAATTCCAAGGTTCTAATGATCCATATACTAGCTAAGGTGTTCCAGTACAAGCACTAAATCAAATTAAAAGAAAGGTAAATATTCACTATTTACCTTTCTTTTCTCTATCAATTATTTTATTTTGTTTTTTTATATGTCTATATGTTATCAAATGTTCTGGATAATCTGCTGTGCCTCCATTATATAAACCATACTCATATATCCATGGATATGTTGTAAATAGTTCATCCCATAAAATTTGCGATTTCCTAAAACTTAGCTCTAATTGTTCCTTATTAATCTCATAATGTTGATATTTCTCTAAATCATTTCCTAAAAATTTAACTATAATTTCAATTTTCTCTAATGCATCTTTGTTTTCACTATCACTATCATTATTCAAAAAAATTCCATTGTGTATAAATACCATTTCTTCTAATGAAGTTTTAATTTTTCTTATTAATAATTTTCTATAACTCACTGTATATATACCTAAAATAATCAACATAATTATTATGACTATCCCTAATAAAATAACTTCTCTTATGTAAATAGTATTTATTTTAATCCATCCTTTCTTTTGTTTGCTACTTTAATTATCTTAGTTTTATAAATTCATTACCACCCTATTTTTTCTTTTAGTTTTTTAATCTTTTCTTCCATAAAATTACTTCTCTCCTCAATGATCTTACCATTTTTCTTTTTATATTCTTGTGTCCCTATTTCTTTTTCTATGTAGCCACAAACTAATTCAGTTATTGTAACTCCTTTTTCTTCTGCTACTTTTTTAAATTTTTCTTTTTGCTCTGATGTTACTCTAACCTTTATAAAATCTGGGAATTTATATAGTAAATTGCCTAATGAATCATTCGATTATATTTATGTAAACCCACCCTTTTTACCAATTCCTCCTCAAATAGATTTTCCAATATGTGGAAACGGAGGTGATAATGGTTTACATTTAATACATGATATATTAGAAAATGCAAATCCATTTTTGTCACCTAATGGATCTCTAATTATGTTTTCTCAATCTTTAAGTTATGATACTTATTTAAAGTATTTTACAATACAGTCTCTAAATTATCTTAACATTCTTTTATGTTAAGGTAATTTATAATTTAGTTTTTTAGCGTTTAAAAACATCCTTAAAGTTCTTTAATAAGAAGATTAAAATTATTCCTAAAATTACAACAGAAACAATATTTAAGGGCACTGTTAAATGTCTTTGAGTTACAGATATATAATAACCATGGTTATCATAGTAACCATTAGTTGCAGTGAAGTTTGCATATAGTCCATAAACACAGAAAATAAACATAAATCCTATAACAATAATACCTAAAAGATAATGCCACTTATTTTTTGTAACTCCATTTTTAGTAAATCCTGTTCTATTATTATTAATAGTAGTATTGTTACTTTTTTTTTAGTTAGAATTAAAAGAATTTTTGCAAAAAACACAAGCCTTTTTCTTTTTATTTTTTCTAAGTCCACCACAATTAGTGCAATAGTTAATATCATTTTTTGCTCTTGCTCCACATTCTGGACAAATTAAAACACCCTCATCTAATTCCTTTCCACAAAAACCACAATACATATTATTCACCACCTTAACTTATCTTATCATATATAAAATATATAAGTCCAATTATAGATAATTTCAACTTAATAGATTATAATATACTAATTAAAAACCAGTTTAAAAAGTTTCCCTTTCTAAACTGGTTTAATTTTATCTTCTGCTCCTTCAAAAGAATATTTATAAATTTTCTTTTATTTTTATTATTTCCTCTTTAGTAAGTCCTGTAGATTTAAATATTACTTCTATTTCAATATTTTCTAATAATAAACTTTTAGCTACTTCCTTTTTACCTTGTTCTATTCCTTTTTCAAGTCCTTTTTTTTCTGCATTTTCTAAAGCTGAAATTTCATCATATATAGCTTTTTCCCTCATATAATACATTTCTTTTTCTTTACTATCCATACTTAATCTATATAGTTCTGTTTTCGCTTGTTTTATAACTTCATCACTTAATTCTAACTGTCTTACAGTATTGCTTTCAGGCTCTATTAAAAACTCTAACCATCTTTCTAATGAATCCATTTTTTTTATATCTTCTATTTCTTCTTTATTACCTATCTCATTAAATTTAGGCAATTCTATAAAATGTATTTCCTGAAGATTTGTTAATTCTTCATTTGTTTTTATTTCTTTTAATCTATATACATTATGATATCTATCATTATCTAAATATTTAAAGTTCAATATATTTATACAAACTGTTCTTTCTAGCTTATTATATTTTTCCCTATTTTGTATCTGTTCTGAATACATTTTACTCCAATAATATAAAGTTCTTTGTATCATGTTATATTCATTTTTTACCTGGATTTCTATATTTATATGTTCTTTATTATTAGTGGTGGCTTTTATATATAACCTACTAAATTTACTTTCTAAATACTCTTTATCTATATCATTGTTTCTTATTTCTACTTCTTGTATTGGATTTATTTGTTTAATTACTGAATTTAAAAAATTTATTAATATATGTTTATTCTTTTCTGCCCCAAATATCTTTTTAAATACAATATCTATTTGCGGATTAAGTAATGTGCTATATATCATAATAATTATAATCCTCCTTATTAGTTAAATAATATTAATTTTAAAAATTTTTCAGTATTGAGTAGTATATCACAATCTACAATAAGTAAAATAGAAAATAACAAAAAAATTTTAACTGTTGAAGAATTACAAATATTACTTATTTTTAGGAATATCTCTTGTTAATTAATTTTCATTTCCAAAAAAGATATATATATGAAAAATATAATATATTTTTTATTGTAACAATTTTAACTCTAATTATATCAGCAGCATTAACAATATTTTATGGATATATTATCAGTATTAATATTTCTTTTTTAATTTTTATTCTAATTAGCTTTACTCTCTCTTTTAAAATATATAAAAATCACTTTTAATTTACTCTAAATAAATATGATTTAATATATCTATCTCAAATTTTTTCTATATTTTTTATATTTTAGATATATTTATTTTCAAAATTTCTGTAAGTAATATAAAGGTTTTATTGATTTTTATCCCATCACTTATACCATTAATTATATTTTTTATTTTAAACAAAAAAATGTATCAGTAAAAATACTAATACATTTTTTGTTATTTAAATTTATCTTTTAATTTAAATAATTTTTCATCTTCTATTATTAACTTCTCTAGCTTTTTTCTTTTTAAAATAAGCATATCTTTAGTTTAATTATTTATAATTCATTTATTTCTTGCATCTTCTATCTCTTTTTCTGTGAACATATTTTTTACTATGCGTAATATACTAAGCATTTTAACAACATTAATAAGCATATATATAATCATAAATATAGACATTATCATTAGCAATACTACATCTAGTATAATTAGAAATCTTATATTTGTTCCCATAAAATCACTAGCAAATAAAGCAATTATAACTATTGATATTATACTTATTAATATTAATACTTTATTCTTTCTATTCATTTTATCTCCTCCTGATTTTTAAAATAAATATATTTTTTATCTTTTGTAATATGATTTTTCATAAAACTCTTCATTTTCTTATATATATAATAAATACCGTCGATTTCCTTTTTAATTTTCCTCATAGATTCTTCCATAATTATACTCCTATTTTTATAAATTTTCTTTTGGATATCTATTTAAATTTCATTTAATTTATTTTTATACTTTTCTATTTTCTTTAAAATATATTCTGTCACAGTTAGCTTTTCTGATTTAGAATATAATTCATTAAACTTTTCTATAAATCCTTCTTCTTTTTTTACATATTCAATCGGATAATATTCTTTATAATTTTCTATACTATTAACTATTACTATTTCTATTCCGGTCCCTAATGCTTTTACATCTAACTCCGTTAAATTTTTTAAATTCCCATTAAATCCAAATGAACCTATCATATCAGCTTTTCTTAAAATTATAGTTCTCATTACATATCACCAAACTTTTTATATAAATCATAGTGTCTATTTAATTCATTTTCTATATCTTCATCAGATATTGTTCTTATATTATCTAATTCTTTACGAATTTCCATAGAATACTTATATCCATATTTCCTTATAAATTCTTTTACATCTTCTAAGGTTATTTCTTTATCCATTTCTTTAATCCTCCAATCTTTCATATAGTTGCTCCATTAATTTCTATATCTACTTTAGAATGATAGCCAGAATGTTCTTAAGTATTATTTATTATATATTATTTATTGTTTTTCCAATCTATCTTTAATTAGTTTTGGTATATACATTAATGAAATACTTATAATAATTATTTAAAATCTATAATTATTTTAGAATTTTCAACTTTATATCTAAAATTATTTCTATATAAGAAATCCTTCAGTAAATCATTAGGATTCTTATTCAAAACTAATGTTCTAGGGCATGTATGATTTTTATATAAGTATCCATCTCTTATTAGCCTCTGGATGTGTTTATATACCGCAGCTGTTGACTTTAGCCCTATGGCTTTTCCTATTTCTCTAATTGTTGGAGAATATCCATACTCTAATGTATAATCATCAATATAATTTAAAATAGCATTTGCTGTTTCCCCTAATTTAGGTTTCTCCATTAATCCCACCTCATTCAGCTATTAAACTTTTTATTTGTAATTATTATACCTCTTTTCATTTAGCAGTTCTAATTTTATAAATAGAATCTTCTTCATATTAATATAATTAATTTATTTCTAAAAGAGTTTATTTTTTTTAATTTTTTGGTATAATAATATTAAGAAGACAAAAGACTTCTTAACGGTTGATTTTTTATTAAAAGTAAAAAAGTTTGTATAAGTAATATTTACGGCGAGTAAATATTACTTATTTTTTTCTTTACTGTTTATTTTCTAATTTCTTATTATTTTCTAAAATCACTTTATTTATTAAAGAGTTTATTTTTTTTAATTTCGTGGTATAATAAGTGTATAGAAA
>NZ_LTAY01000044.1 GCF_002050515.1 Clostridium thermobutyricum DSM 4928
ATTTTATATAAAAACTTAAGTATTTATATAACTATATGTTAAATTTATACAATATAAGTATAACATTTAACATGTGAATAATAAACAAATATTTTATTTTATATAAAGGATAAATGTAGTACAATGGAAAGATAAGTTTAAAAATGTAGTTTGGAGGAAAATATGGCTAAGAAAATAATTGAAAACTTAAAATACAATAATATACAAAAAACAAACAAAAATTTTATGTATAGGGACTTAAAAAGAAGTAATTGTTACAATACAAATTTTTCAGGTTCAAATTTTAGTTTTGCTAGTTTTAGAGGTGCACACTTTAAATCCTGTGATTTCTTTGATTGTAAATTTGAATGGACTGAATTTATAGGGACAAATTTAAAGAAAAGTAAATTTAAAAAGAGTATGTTTAAAAACGTAGTTTTTGAAGGAGTAAATTTAGATGGAGTAGATTTTTCAGATTCTAAATTTGAAAATGTAATATTAGTAAATACTAATATTGAAAAAGCTAAAAATTTATTTCTTCCAGAAGAGACTAGAATATTTGAAGAAATGCCAGAATTAAATATAAGTGATTCGTTAAAAAAAGCAATTAATTTAGCAATGGAAAATGAATTTATAAAAAAATCAAGAACATTAGACACTAAAGATGGAGAGATAAATCCTATAAGTGTTATGTTATTATTAGAAAATTTTAACGAAAAAAGTTTGATAAAAGGATTAAATTTAATGAATGAAAAAGTAGAAAAAGATTTTTCTACATTAAGTTATATAATAAAAACAATAAAAGGCTATGCAAATTTAGGGCTTTTGTAAGAGAAGGTATTGTAACTTAACAAAGATAAAAAAAATATAATATAATTCTATACGTATAAATATTATAGGAGGATATAATGAGCTGTATAGGAAATTTGATTTGGTTCATATTTGGAGGATTTTTTAATGCAATAGGATGGTTTTTAGCAGGACTTCTTTGGTGTATAACTATAATAGGGATTCCAGTTGGATTACAATGCTTTAAACTTGCTAAACTTCAACTTTTTCCATTTGGAAAGGAAGTAGTTACAATAAATGATAGTGGGCTAAATCTTTTATTTAATATATTATGGTTGATATTTGGAGGAATAGAGTTATGTATAGTTAACTTAATAAGTGCAGTTATACTTTGCATAACTATTATAGGAATACCTTTTGCAGGTCAATGTTTAAAACTTGCAAAATTATCATTAATGCCATTTGGAAAAGAAATAATAGAGAAATAAATAAGAGAGTTTTAAATCTATGATTTAAAACTCTTTTTTATATAAATTTTCATAAACAATAAATATATAAATTAAAAGTGGAAATAATATAAAGAGATTAGCTTAAAAATTTAAGCTAATCTCTAACTTTTATTTATCAGATTCATCCTTTTTATCTTTTTTTACTCCACATGGAACCCATGGGTAATCAGGATGTGATGGATCACATGGATCTTCAGGATTAAATTTCTTTTCTTCTTCTAATATTTGATCAAAGTTTTCAATTTTGTTTTCATTTTCTTTTGACATTATAATCAACTCCATTTCCGATTATTTTACTATGAATTAAATATAACACATATAATAATTATTATCAAGTAATAATTGAAAAAATATGAAAAAATACTCTTTATAGTAAAAAATAAAATAAATTTATAAAAATTGTATCGATAAAATTGCAAAAAAGAAATATATAGAATACAGTATGAATTATATAAAAAAGGGGGGGATTTTAGATTGAGAAAAAAAACAAACGAAACAATCTTTTTAGCTTTACTATCAGCAATAGTATTTATAGGAACATATATAAATATAAAAATTCCTATTGGTGGAGGAACATCAATGATTCACTTAGGAACTACAGCTATATTCATATCAGCAATATTAGTTGGAAAAGATGCATTTTTCCCTGCTGCAATTGGATGTGCATTATTTGATATTGTAACTTTTCCAATGTGGGCTATTCCTACATTTATTGTAAAAGGATTAACAGGATATGTAGCTGGAAAAATCGCTTTTTCTCATGGGAAAAATGGAAATAGTGTAAAATATAATATTTTAGGATTTATATTAGGAAGTATAGTTTCATTAATAGGATATTTTTTATTTAATTGGTTATTATTTATTGGATGGGATGCAGCTATTTTATCTTTATCTACATCAATAATAACTTCTTTAATAGGAATTATAATAGCTATTCCTATTTCTATGGGAGTAAATGTATCTTTAAAAAAATATAAGAAGGCTAATTAGTTTAGAAAGAAAATTTTATGAAAATATCTATTGTAAATAGATAAAAGTAGATTTTAAATATAAATAGTGTGTCAAAGTAGATTAGAGAGTGTGACTATTATTGATAAAATTTCTAATTACTGTATTTAAATAAATGAAAGCTCCTTAAAAATAGGGAGCTTTTATTTATGGCACGATATTTGCTTTATAAAATAAATGAATTATGAAGGTAATTGGAGGAATGATTTATGGAATATAGAATAGAAAATGATTCAATAGGAAGCAAAGAGGTGCCTAAAGACGCTTATTATGGTGTTCAAAGTTTAAGAGGATATGAAAATTTTAGAATAAGCGGATTATCATTAGAAGAATCATTTATAAAAAGTCTAGCTTTAGTTAAGAAAGCATGTGCAATTACTAATTATGAAGTTAATGAATTAGATGAGAATTTAAAAAATGCTATTGTAAAAGCATGTGATGATATATTAGAAGGAAAATATATAGACCAATTTATATTAGATCCAATCCAAGGTGGGGCAGGAACTTCAACTAATATGAATATGAATGAGGTTTTATCAAATATAGCAAATGAGCATTTAGGATATGAAAAAGGAAAGCATTATCCAATTCACCCAAATGATCATGTTAATATGGGACAATCAACTAATGATGTTATACCAACAGCTGGTTTAATAAATTGTTATATGCTTTTAAATGATTGTCTAGAAGAATTAGAAAAATTTAAAGATTCTCTTTTAAATAAAGGAGTAGAATTTGAAGATATAGTTAAAATGGGCAGAACAGAAATGCAAGATGCGGTTCCTATGAGTCTTGGTTCAGAATTTAATTCTTATGGGAAAGCAGTAAATAGAGATATAAAAAGATTAAAAGAGAGATTAGAAGAGCTTTTAGTTGTAAACTTAGGTGGAACTGCTATTGGAACAGGAATGAATGCAAATCCAGAATATATTAAAAAAGTTTGTAAGAATTTAAATAAATTAAGTGGACTTAATATAACTCAAGCAGAGGATTTAATTGATAGTACACAAAATGCAGATATAATTGCAAGTCTTTCTTCAGATTTGAAAGTATGTGCAATAAATTTAAGTAAAATAGCAGGTGATTTAATTCTTATGTCATCAGGGCCAAGAACAGGATTTGGTGAAATAATACTTCCAAGCAAACAAAATGGTTCTTCTATAATGCCAGGTAAAGTTAATCCAGTTATGCCTGAGTTATTAAAGCAAATATCATTTCAAATTATAGGGAATGATACAACTGTAACACTTGCAACTCAATCAGGACAATTAGAATTAAATGCTTTTTATCCAATAATTTTATTAAATGTATTTCAATCAATTAGAATTTTAAGAAATGGAATAGAAACAGTAAGAAAAAATTGTATAGAAGGAATTGAGGCTAATAGAGAAAGATGTAAGAGCTTAGTTGAAAATAGTATAGGTATAGTTACAGCTTTTGCACCATCTTTAGGATATGAAAAATCAGCATATATAGCTAAAAAAGCACTTAAATTAAATAGAAATATAATAGAAGTAATAAAAGAAGAAGTAGATCTTAAAGAAGAAGAAATAAAAGAAACTCTTAATATAGATAAAATGATAAGAAGAATAAGCTAATAAGTTAATTGAAATTATTTAGAATATAGTTCCCCTATAGTCTATAATTTCAACTTATAATAATAGCCCTTAGGAATGTTATGACCATAAACAATTTCTAAGGGCTTAATTTAAAATATTTCATTTTAGAATAGCTTTTATATTTCATTTAAAATAGAATTATTTACATAAATTGAAATTAGCATTATAACAACAAATTCAGAAACTGTAATATAGAGATTTAATGTATCTTCAATTATTTCTGCATAAGTAAGAGCTTTTTCATATTCAGCTGGAAATATTGATTTAAATTTATTTTTTAGATTTAAATTATCAAATGAAATAAGACTCATTCTATCATAAATTAAATCTATATGAAGATTAAATAAATTTTCAAAAGAAGCTATTTTAAAGAAGCTTTCAATATTTCTATCAAAATTAACAAGCTTAGAATTTATTTCATCAAAGATTGAGTAAGCAAAATTAAATTTATAATTTTCACTACAATGACCTAAAACTTTTATATATTCACTTAAATTTTCATTTAAACTATCAATACTTGGATTTTTAGAAGTCATTATTATTTCTACTTGATTAATTAAAGCTTTATAAGCAGTAAATAATTCTTGAGTCTTATGTTTAAAGTAGTAGCTTGTTATTTGACTATCCTTATTATATATAAAATATCTATTAGTAGTAGGTAAATTTTTTAAAAGAGCTCTTTCTTCTAAAAGAGGATTATTTAAATTTTTTCTCATCTCTTTAGGAAGGTCAGGACTATTTATTTTTATATGTTTTTTATTTTTTATAAAATAGTCAGTATAAGCATTTGCTACGCAAAGTTTTATATCATTCTTAAGTTGTCCAACATTGAATGGACAATCATAAGATAAAAAACAAAGCATAGTATTATAAGAAACATAAATCCTTTTATTTAAAATTTTACTTTCATTTTTAATAAATGTTTCTATAAGAGTAAGCCGTTCTTCAAGATGTCTTTCACTTAAAGAAGGCATTTTTATTTTTATAGAAATTCTTCTTAAAAAAGTACTAAGAAGAGTTTTGTTTATATCTTCATTTGTAGCACAGATTATTCTAACATCAGATTTAATTTTTTTTGAAACTTCTCCAAATCTTCTAAAATAGCCTGTATCCATAAAAACAAATAACATTTCCTGTCCCTCACTAGGAAGGTTATGAATTTCATCTAAAAAAAGAATACCACCATCAGCTTTTTCTATAATACCAGGTCTATCTTCAGTAGCTCCAGTAAAAGTTCCTTTTTTAACTCCAAATAAGTGTGAGCTTAAAAGTTGAACATTATTTGCATAATCAGAACAATTAAAATGGTAGAAAGGCATTTCTTTTTTAAAAAATGATACTGCATATTCATGCATAAGAGTAGCAAGCATAGATTTTCCTGAACCAGTTTCGCCTATAATTAAAGAATTCATTCCATTAGGAGGGTATAAAATAGCAGTTTTACCAAGCTTACAAGCATCTGTAAGTGATGGAAACAGATAAGATAATCTATCTAGAGAGGATTTTTGATTAAAATCAATGTTATTAGGATTTTTTAAGTAGTATTTTACAGGCCTAGAGGAATTTTTAAATAAAAGTCCATCTTTAACAAGTTGATTTAAAGTTTTACTAATATTAGATCTTTCTATATTTAATTCGCTACAAATATCACTTGTAGTAACTCCATTTCCTATATCTAAATTTTCAACTGTTTTATAAACTAAATCTATTCTTTTCAAAAGTATTTCACCTCAAATTTTCATTAATGTATATTAAAAAAGATATTATTTTTTAAAGAGTGTTCTACTATAAAAAATAGTGTGACCAAATAATGAAAAATGTGTCATATATGTATCATTTTAGAACACACAAAAAATAAAATCAATAAATATATATTTTTTAGAATAAAAAAGCTAGATAATTAGGCTTTTTTTTATTGAACAAAAAAAGTGGCATATAAATTGCTATAAATAATAAGTGAAGAAAAACTTTTATATAGAGGGAGAGGATAATTATGAAGAAAATATTTTTATTTTGTGATGCAGGGATGTCAACTAGTCTTTTAGTATCAAAAATGTTAGAGGTAGTTAATAAACACAATTTAGACATACACATTGAGGCTAATCCATGTATTAAAGCACAAGCACTTATTCAAGATCAAAAACCTGATTGTGTTCTTTTAGGTCCACAAGTAAGATTTATGTTAGGAAAAATGGAGGATATATGTAAACCTTTAAATATACCTGTTGATGCAATTGATTCAGTGGCTTATGGAGCTATGGATGGAGAAAAAGTTTTAAAATCAGCAATAAGAATGATTAAGAAATCACAAGCAAAATAAAAAATTATTTTGAAGATTTTCTAGAAAATGAGAGGAGAATAATATATGAATTCAATAATGAAAAAATTTGAAAATATATTGATGCCTATGGCTGAAGTTATAGGAAGAAATAAATATTTAATAGCTATAAGAGATGGTTTCTTAGTATCAACACCACTTTTAATAGTAGGTTCATTATTCTTACTAGTTGCAAACTTTCCAATACCAGGATGGAATGAGTGGGTAGGACAATTTTTAGGAGAAGGATGGGCATCTAAATTAACAACTCCAGTTGCAGCAACTTTTGATATTATGGCTATTTTAGCAATTGTAGGAATAGCTTATAGTTTAGCTAGACAATTAGAAGTAGATGCAATTCAAGCTTCAGCAACAGCTTTAGTAGCATTTTTTATAGTGACACCTTATAAAATAAATTTCACACCAAAAGGTGAAGAAGTTTCACATATTGTAAAAGGGATACCACTAGATTGGGTTGGTTCAAAAGGACTTTTCCTTGGAATGATAGTTGCGCTTACATCAGTAGTTATTTTTGCAAAAGTTCTTAAAAAAGGTTGGGTTATTAAACTTCCAGCAGGAGTACCACCAACAGTTGCAAAATCATTTGAAGCTTTAATTCCAGCAGGAATAGTTATTGTAGTATTTTTCCTTGTAAACTATATATTCTCATATACAGCTTACGAAACAGTTCATAATTTTGTATTTAAAATATTACAAGTTCCTTTATTAAAATTAGGTAATACATTACCAGCTATGGTTATAGCATATCTTTTCTTACATGGATTCTGGTTCTTTGGAATTAATGGATCAAGTGTAGTAGGAGCAGTATTTAACCCAGTATTAAAAGCTTTATCAGTAGAAAACTTAGAAGCTTTCCAAGCTGGACAACCAATTCCAAACATTATTACTGGACAATTCCAAGATATGTTTGCAACTTTTGGAGGAGCTGGAAGTACTTTGTCATTACTTATAGCAATTATTCTTGTTTGTAAAAGTCAAAGGGTTACTAAGATGGGGAAACTTTCATTATTACCAGGTATTTTTGGTATAAATGAACCAATAATATTTGGTTTACCAATTATGCTTAATCCAATGATTTTAATACCATTTATGGTAATACCAACAGTTAATATAATTATTTCTTATTTTGCAATGGCAGGAGGATGGGTTCCACTTACAAATGGAGTTCAAATACCATGGACAACTCCACCAGTAATTTCAGGTTTCTTAGTATCAGGATGGCAAGGTTCAGTATTACAAATAATTTTAATAATCTTAGGAGTAATAATGTATATTCCATTTATTAAAGCAATTGACAATCAATATTTAAAAGAAGAAACAGAAGCTAGTAATTCACAAGAAGATGATGATGATATAGACTTTGATGATTTAGATTTATAAAAATTTAGGAGGAAATAATGATGAGCAAAGTATTACTAATATTAAATCATGTACAAGCTGGAATGGGGAGTGACGAAAATGCAGATTTACCACCAGCAGGTAAAAAATCAATAATAGGACCAGGAAAAATGATGGAGCCTTACTTTAAAAATATGGATATGAATATAATGGCAACACTATATTGTGGTGATTTATATTACAAAAAAAATGAAGAAGAGGTAAAGAAAAAGTTTTTAGCAATGGCTAAAAAGCTAAATCCAGATGTAGTAATATGTGGTCCAGCTCTTCATTATCCTAATTTTGGTGAAATGGCTGGAGGAATAGCTGAAGAATTAAATAAAAATTCTGATATTCCAGTTTTAGCTGCAATGTCTGCTGAAAATCCAGCAACAGAAAAATATAAAGACAAAGTTATTGTAGTTAAAACACCTAAAAAAGGTGGAATAGGATTAAATCAATCAATAGAAAATATTTGTACTATGGCAAAAATGCTTGCAAATGGAGAAAATATAGAAGAATTTAAAAAGAAAGTGTGTTTTTAATTTGAAAATAATTGGGGGTATAAGGTATGAAATGGGCAATGATTGCAACTTGGAGAATGGCAGTTGAAGGAATAACAGAAGCAGGAAAAGATTTAAGTGAAGGCGGATTTGCAGGAGATGCAATAGAAAAAGCTATAAAAGCAGTTGAAGATTTTCCTTTTTACAAATCAGTTGGCTATGGTGGACTTCCAAATGAAAACTGTGAAGTAGAATTAGATGCAGCATATATGGATGGAGATACTTTATCAATAGGAGCTGTTGGAGGAATAAGAGACTTTAGTAATCCTATAAGTATTGCGAGAAAATTAAGTTATGAAAGATTCAATTGCTTCTTAGTTGGTGCTGGTGCTGAAAGTTATGCTCACAAAGAAGGTTTTGAAAGAAAAAACATGCTTACAGATAGAGCTAAACTTCATTATAGAAAGAAATATAAAGAAACAGTAGAAAAAGGATTAAGTCCATATAATGGACATGATACAGTTGGAATGATAGCTGTTGATAAAAATGGTAAAATGGTAGCAGGAACTTCTACAAGTGGACTATTCATGAAGAGAAGAGGAAGAGTTGGAGATTCACCAATATCAGGATCAGGATTTTACTGTGATAGTGAAGTTGGAGGAGCATCTGCAACAGGTCTTGGTGAAGATTTAATGAAAGGTTGTATTTCTTATGAAATAGTAAGACTTATGAAAGAAGGTATGCATCCACAAGAAGCTTGCGATAAAGCAGTTCAAGAGTTAAATGATAAATTAGCTAGAAAACGTGGAAAAGCAGGAGACCTTTCTTTAGTAGCCCTTAATAATAAAGGAGAATGGGGTGTAGCTACAAATATTGAAGGATTTTCTTTTTCGGTAGTTTCTGAAACAGAAGAACCAACAGTATATGTATGTAAAAAACAAGAAAATGGTAAAACATCTTATGAAAAAGCATCTGAAGAATGGCTACAAGCTTATTTAAATAGAATACATGAACCAATAACATTTGATTAAAATAAATTTATAGCTCTCAGAAATTTTTCTGAGAGCTTAAATTTTAAAAAATTATTTTAGGAGATGAAAATAATGGCAATTGATAATTTAAAAGAAAAATTTAAAAATAAAATTTTATCTGAAAAAGAAGAATTGTTTAAAAATATAGATAGATTAATAAGAATAAATAGTGTGGAAGGGGAAAGTTTAGAAGGAGCTCCTTTTGGAATAGAGCCAAGAAAAGCATTAGAAGAAGCACTTAAAATTTCAGAAGAGATGGGATTTAAAACAAAAAATATAGATAATGCTATAGGTTATGCAGAGTATGGAGAAGGAGAAGAGTATATTTGTGTAATTGGTCATGTAGATATAGTTCCAGTTGGCGAAGGTTGGAGTTATGATCCTCTTAAATTAACAATTACAGAAGATAAATTATATGGGAGAGGAATTTTAGATAATAAAGGTCCTATAATGAGTGCTTTATATGGATTAAAAATATTAAAGGATTTAAATATTACTTTATCCAAAAAAGTAAGAATAATTTTTGGAACTAATGAAGAAACTGGATTTAAAGACATTCCATATTATTTAAAAAATGAGAAACCTCCAGTTATGGGATTTACTCCTGATTGCAAATATCCAGCAGTTTATGGAGAAAGAGGAATTCTTGATTTAACTATATGGAGTAAAAAAATAAAAGAAAATATATCTATTGAAGGAGAGTTTAAAAATAATGTAGTGCCAAGCTATGCAAAAGTAAATGTAAATGGAAATTGCATAATTGAAGAGAAAGGTAAACAAGCTCCAGGAAATGCTCCTGAAATAGGAGAAAATGCAGTTACTAAAGCTTTTAGTTCTCTTTCAGAAAAACAATTAAGTGAAGAGTTAAAAGAATTTACTGATTTTATAAAAAATAATTTTCATGAAAATCATTCTATGGAGAAATCAGGAGTTAAATGTGAAGATGAGATTTCAGGAAAGTTAGTAATAAATCCATATAAAATAGAAGAGAAAGATTCTAAGTTAGGAATTTCTGTTGTATTTAGGTATCCTATAACTTATAAATATGAAGATATTCTAAAAATAATAGATAGTATAAAAAATGAAGAATATGATATTTCTATAAATAGAAGAATGGATTCAGTTTGTTTTCCATTAGACAGTAAGCTTTTAAAGGAATTAAAAAAAGCTTATGAAGATGTAACAGGTGAGGATGGAACACCCGTTACAACTACAGGTGGAACATATGCTAAAGTATTTCCGAATATAGTAGCTTTTGGACCATCTTTTCCAGGGCAAAAGGGAATTGCACATAATAAAGATGAATATATGGATATAAATGATTTACTTAAAAATACAGAGATATTTACAAATGCTATTTATAATTTAGCTAAATAAAAAGAGGTTGCCATTTGGCAACCTTTTTATTTCTTTTTTAGCGTTTCAAACTTTTTATGAATCTATGACTAAAATTAATTAATATATTGAAATAATAAAAAATAGTTTAAAAATTTGGATATTTAAAAACTAGTTTTAAGTTAAAAAGAGTGTAGTAATTTATTATTTTAATTTATTATAGTCTTCATCTGATACAGGTTCTAGCCATACAGCAGGTCCTTCAGCTACATTTGTTTCTACAGAAAGATGTACAAACCAACTGTCTTTAGCTGCACCATGCCAATGCTTAACATTCTTTGGTATTTTCACGACATCTCCTTCATGAAGTTCTCTAGCTTCTTTACCTTCTTCTTGATACCATCCTCTTCCTTCTGTTACTAAAAGTATTTGTCCACCTGGATGCTTATGCCAATTATTACGGCATCCTGGTTCGAATGTTACATTTCCAATTGGACAATTATGGCTTTCTCCAGGCATAACAAGCATATTTAACCAAGCTTGACCAGTAAAGTACTTATCGTATATGTCTGGCATTTTTTCTCCTTTTTCAAAAATTGTACTATTGCTTAAATCTTTATTACTCATTAATATCTTTATCCTTTCATTATAAATTTTTTGTTTTAATAGTTTTTTATATAACAAAATCTTTTTACATAAAGATACTACAACTTTGAGTTAACTCCATGTCAATAGTTTTTTTATAATAAAATATTATTAATGATATGTTTTGTTAAATATGAATTTATATATTGTGCAAACATGATAATAAGTTAATGTATAATTAAAATAAAAAGGAGAAATTTATGGATAAAATAAACTTTGGGATAATAGGAACAAATAATATAACTAGGTGGTTTCTTGAAGGCGGTAAAAAAGTAAAAGGATTTAATTTATCATGTGTTTATTCAAGGAGTGAGGAAAAAGCAAAAATGTTCGCAAAGGAATATGGAGCTGAATATATATTTACGAATCTAGAAGAAATGGCAAAATCAAAAAATTTAGATGCAGTTTATATAGCTTCACCAAATAGTCTGCATAAAGAGCAAGCAGTATTATTTTTAAGAAATGGAAAGCATGTTTTATGCGAAAAGGCATTTGCATCAAATTTAGTAGAAGTAAATGAAATGATTAAGGCAGCAAAAGAAAATAATGTTGTCTTAATGGAAGCAATGAAAACAACTCTTTTACCTAATTTTAAGGAAATATTAAATAACATATATAAAATAGGAAAAGTAAGAAGATATTTTGCATCCTATTGTCAGTATTCTTCAAGGTATGATAAATATAAAGAAGGAGAAATTCTTAATGTCTTCAAAAATGAGTTTTCTAATGGAAGTCTTATGGATATAGGAGTTTACACTATAGCTCCAATGGTAGCTTTATTTGGCAAGCCTAAAGAGATAAAAGCTAGTGGATATATTTTAGAAACTAAGGTTGACGGAGAAGGAAGTATTCTATTTAAATATGATGAAATGGAAGCTTCAGTAATATATTCTAAAATATCTAATTCCTATATTCCATCAGAAATTCAAGGAGAGGAAGGAAGCATTATAATAAATAAAATAAATGATATGAAAGAAGTATATATAATATATAAAGATGGACGAAAAGAGATAATTTCTAAAAATCAAGATTCAGATGATATGTGCTATGAAATAGAAGAATTTATAAGTATTATTAAAAATAATAAATTAGAATCAGATATAAATTCTTTAGATTTTTCTAAGACAGTAATTGAAATAATGGATGAGGGAAGAAGGCAAATAGGAATTTCATATCAAGCTGATAAAATTAATATTTAAAAATAAAAGAGTTATGTTTATTAAAACATAACTCTTTTTATAAGCCCATTATTCATGGAAAAGAAATCTTATTTATGAATATTTATAAATTTATAGTTTCTAGTTATATTAAGTTATTTTTTCAAATTCTTTATCTACATAATTTTTAAATTTTAAGTATAGATTCATTTAATGTATATTAATATATTTAATCAATAGTCAATATTATATTTTTATAACCAGTAGCTTCTTGAAGATATTTTTTTATGTTATCTTTATTTAAACTATTCTTACCTTTTTCAGATATAAATACTAAAAGAGTAGAATCATTATTGTCAGTAGTTAAAGTATGTTCACCTTTACCTATAACAACATCAGTTATTTGAGGATATAAAGCCTTTAATTGGTTTCCTATGCTAGAAAAATTTGAGTTAGTATTACTTTGAGAAGA
The DNA here is from genome assembly GCF_002050515.1 of Clostridium thermobutyricum DSM 4928. Classification (GTDB taxonomy): domain Bacteria; phylum Bacillota; class Clostridia; order Clostridiales; family Clostridiaceae; genus Clostridium; species Clostridium thermobutyricum. Next base: position 12,763 of record NZ_LTAY01000044.1, read on the forward strand.
ATTTTCATCTTTATTAGTATCTAAAGAAGATACTGGATTATTTTTATCTTGCTGAAGCTTTTCAATGTATGATACTAAATTTAAGCTTTGGTCTTGAGTAACTTTTAGTTTATAGCCAGGAAATCCATAATATTGTAGCTTACTATCTAAATCTTGAATATTATTATTAGTTAATTCTGAACCAAATATAACTAAGTTTATTTCCTTATTTGCTTTATTTATACTTTTATTTAAGACATAAGAATTTTTATTTATTTGGGTGTTTATAAAATTATTTAAATTTTGATCATTTACAGTTTGGGTAACCATTGTTGCTGCTGAAATAACACTAGGTATCATAACTAAAATAGATAATATTATAGTTAATCTTTTTATATTCTTTTCACGCTTTTTATCAATAAAAGTCTTTTTAGGAAGTTTTAAAGCTTTAACTACTAAAAAAGTTGAAACAGCAATAAAAAATGAATTTATAAAAAAAAGATATCCAGCACCTAAAAATATTTTAATATTAAGGTGTGCAATTCCATAACCAGCAGTACAAAGTGGTGGCATAAGTGCAGTTGCAATTGCTACTCCAGGTAAGACATTGCCAGGACGTTTTCTAGAAAGTCCAATCATACCAGCAGTACCACCTACAAATGCAATTACTACATCAAAAATCGTAGGAGTAGTCCTAGAAATCATTTCAGCACTTGCTCCTTTTACTGGAGTAAGAAGGAAATATAAAGTTGCTGTAGCTAAGCTAATAGCAATTTCAAAAATCAATAAAACAAAAGATTTTTTTATGTAGTCTGTATTGTAAGTTCCTATTCCATAACCTATGCCTATAATTGCACCCATAAGCGGAGAAATAAGCATAGCACCTATTATAACAGCAACAGAATTCATATTTAAACCAATACTTGCAATTAAAATAGCACAAATTAAAATAGCAAAATTGCTTATATCAAGATTCAATCCATCGTTTATATTTTGAATTATTTCTTCATCAGAAGCTCTATTTTTAAATTTATAAATTTCTTTAACATCATCAACAGTATACAAAATCTTAAACCTCCTTTATAAATATGTTAAGTTTAATAAATATAGAGAAATTATATAAAAAATGAATATAAATATCAAATTTTGTAATATAGTTATTTTGAGTAAAAAATAAAGTAAATAAAAATTAAATAAAACCTACTATAGCATTTGTAGCTATAGTAGGTTTAAATATTAATTACATATTAGTAACGGATTATCTTCTTCTAATACTTCTATTATATCTTCTAATTTAAATTTCCCACTTTTTAAAGTAGATAGAGTACAACAATCTATTGGATGAAGTTGTAAGAAATCTACTTTTCCGTGTATTGTATCTAAAGAAGGAAGTTCTTTATCTTTTGTAACTATAAATCCAGCTATAGAAGAATCTTCATCAATAAGTTCTCTATAATCTATAAAAATATTTTCTTCTAAATAAATACTAGATTTTTTATTATACTTATAAATATTATTTATTGCTGTAAGAATTTTTTCTATTTCATCTTCTTCAATAGAAGTAGTTCTAAAAGTTAATTCATAACCAAACTTTGATCTTTCTCTCATAAATTTATGTTCATCTCCATAAAGTTCTGAAAATCCAAAACTGATTATATGATTATGTTCTTTATGGCTTGTACTATTATAAATTGAAAATCCTTGTAAGTCAGAAATTCCTCCAAATAATGAAGTAGAAGGAGTGAATAATTTATAGCTTGTAGGCTCCATATCTGAGTATAGATTTTCTAAAGCTTCATTAATAGAATCTAAACCAGGTGCAAAGCAAGTATTTTCTTTTAAATTTCTTTTGTATTCTTCAAAATTCATTTTCATAGTTTTTAATCCCCTTTTTGTTTAAATTTACCTTATGTATATATAATAACATAAAAATACATAAAAGTGTAACATTTTATTAATAAAATTTAAATTTAATTCAAAAATACTTTAAATTTACTCTGAGTGCGTATTGGAATTTAAGAAGAATACAATGGATTATTAATAGGAAAGTAAAAGATAAATTAAAAAAATAATTGATGTAAATAATATTGATAAATAATTAATGTTTTGAACTTTTATAAGAAGTTGTGGAATAATTATTAAACTATATCTATTCTAATTGACATTAACTATCAATAAGTGCTAGTATGAGTTCAGTGATAATAATTATCAAGATGAATTCGAAATTATATGTTTTACTAAAGAAAAGAGGAGATATTACATGACAGAACTTCATATGGAAGATCAAATGCGAAATAAAAGAAGAAGAAGAAATTTCTTTATGCTTTTAGCAGCTATGGGACCAGGAATTACAGTAATGCTTGCAGATACTGATGCTGGCTCAATAATTACAGCAGCTCAATCAGGAGCACAATGGGGATATAAATTAATATTAATAAATTTAATTCTTGTTCCTATGTTATATTTTGTTCAAGAGTTAACAACACGTCTTGGAATAACAACTGGAAAAGGACATGGAGAACTTATAAAAGAACATATGGGAAAAGTATGGGCTTGGATAGCAGTTGTAGCATTATTTGTTTCAACTATTGGAGCTCTTATAACTGAATTTTCAGGAATGATGGGTGTAGGTCTTCTTTTTGGAGTATCTAAATGGATAATGGTTCCTTTGGTTGTAGCTTGTCTAATATTACTTAGTGCAACTGGTAAGTATAAAACAGTTGAAAGAGTAGCAATAGTTGTAGGACTTTTTGAACTTGTATTTATTCCAGCTATGTTTTTTGCTCATCCTAATTATGGACATGTAGTAAGTAGTATATTTGGACATCAACCACTTAATAATTCAGCATATTGGTTATTAATTTCAGCAAATGTTGGAGCAGTAATAATGCCATGGATGGTATTTTATCAACAAGGAGCAGTAGTAGATAAAAAATTAACTGAAAAAGATATGAAATTTAGTAGAATAGATACAGCTGTAGGATCACTTGTAACTCAATTAATAGTTGTAGTAATAATAATAGCTGTAGCAGCAACTATTGGTAAGCATAATCCAAATGCACCTTTAAATTCAATTCAAGAAATTAGTGATGCATTAACACCATTTTTAGGAGTAATGGGAGGAAAAATTGTATTTGCTATTGGAATTTCAGGAGCGGCTTTAATTGCAGCAATTGTAGTTTCACTTGCAGCTTCATGGGGATTTGGAGAATTATTTAATAAGCCATGTAGTTTAAATAATACTTGGAGAGAAGCACCAATTTTTTATGCTTTCTATTGTGGAGCTATGATAGTTGGAGGAATAATAGTTTTATCTGGAGTACCTCTAGTTCCATTAACATTAGGAGTTGAAGTTTTAAATACATTATTACTTCCTTTAGTATTAGGATTTTTATTAGTACTTGGTTGGAAAGCTCTTCCAAAGGCTTATGCACTTAAAGGTTGGGAAAAAGTAATATTACTTTTTATATACTTTGTAGTTTGTGGATTAGGTGTAGTAACAGTATATATGACACCACAAATACATGAGTTTTTTAGATATATTATAGGATTATTATAAATAAGATTTTATAAAAACCTCAAATACTTTTTGTATTTGAGGTTTTTTTTATTTAATTTAAATCATCAAATATTATAAAAATATTATAAAATTACGCTTTAAATAAAATAAAACATAGAAAAAAATATATAAAATTAACATAAAAAGAATAAAAATACATTAAATTGTATTTAATTAAAAAATAATGTAAAATTAAATAATAAAATATTAATAAATTTTTAAAAAGGAGGGGATTTTATATGAATTTTAAATTAGATATATTTCAAACAATGGCTCTTGCCACTTGTATGTTTTATTTAGGAAAATTCTTAAGAAGTAAAATTAAATTTTTAAATAAATACTGTGTTCCAGCTCCAGTAATAGGAGGATTAATTTTTTCATTAGCAATATTAATTTTAAAATTAACTAATATTGCAACAGTTGAATTAGATACAACATTACAATCAATATTTATGACAGCTTTTTTTACAACTGTAGGTTATACAGCAAGTGTGAAAATATTAAAAAAAGGTGGAATAAAAGTTGGTATATTTTTAGGACTAGCTGTTATTTTAGTAATATGTCAAGATTTTTTAGGAGTTGGACTAGCTAAGATATTTGGATTACATCCTTTATTAGGACTTTCAACAGCTTCTATTCCTATGATTGGTGGACATGGTACTGCTGGATCATTTGGGCCACTATTTGAAGAAATGGGAGTTCATGGAGCAACTTCAGTTGCTTTTGCAGCTGCAACTTTTGGGCTTATAGCAGGAAGCTTCTTAGGAGGTGTAGTAGCTAAATGTTTAATTGAAAGAAAGGAATTAAAAACACCAAAGCATAATGAAGATAAATCAATTCCTTTAAGTGATTTCCATGAAGACAATGAAGCTAAGCTTTGTCAAAGTAGACTTATGAAAGCAGTATCTTGGATATTTATTGCAATGGGGATAGGTTCTTGTATATCTATTGGAATACAAAAATTAGGACTTACTTTTCCATCTTACATAGGAGCAATGATGGCAGCTGCGATTATAAGAAATATATGTGATTATAAGAATGTTTCTTTAGAAGAAAAAGAAATAGAAGTATTAGGAAACATAAGTTTATCATTTTTCTTATCAATGGCACTAATGGGATTAAGATTATGGGAATTATTTGATTTAGCATTACCTATGATTATTATGTTAATAGCACAAACTCTTTTAATGGGGATATTTACTTACTTCCTTACATTTAATATTATGGGAAGAGATTATGATGCGGCTGTATTCGCATCAGGAATGTGTGGATTTGGAATGGGAGCAACTCCAAATGCAGTAGCTAATATGGATGCACTAACAAATAAATATGGATTTGCTCATACTCCGTATATAGTTGTTCCAATAGTAGGTTGTCTTTTTATAGACTTTGTAAACTCAGCTATAATAACTATTTTTGTAAATATGATACATTAAAAAGAGATAAACAAATATTTGTAAATTAAAGCCCTAGAAGAAATATATAATCAAGATGTAGTAAAACTTCTAGGGGTTTAATTGTAATAAAATAGAAAAAAAATAAAGAAAATTATAATCATTATAAAGGGATATAAGAAAAAATATTACATTTTTGAAAATTTAAATCATTTTATTGACAAAATAATGTAATTGAAATTAAAATTAATTTAAAAAGAGGGATGTATAAAATTTAAACGTTTAAATTTTATATAATTGAAATTAGGAGGATAAAATAAATGAAAACACTTATAATAAATTGCGGAAGCTCATCATTAAAGTATAAATTAATTAATATGGTTGATGAAAAAGATATAGTAAGTGGACTTGTTGAAAGAATAGGTCTTGATGGAGCTAAGTTAGTTCAGAAAAATGAAATTGGTGAAAAACACATAATAGAAAAAGAGATAAAGAATCATAAAGATGCTGTAGAATTAGTATTAAATACTTTAACAGATATAAAGGTTGGAGTTATTAAATCAATGGATGAAATTATAGCAGTAGGACATAGAGTAGTTCATGGAGGAGAGAAATATTCTTCTTCAATAATTATAGATGAAGAGGTTATAAAATATTTAAATGAGTGTAGCAAATTGGCGCCACTTCATAATCCAGCAAATATAACTGGAATAAAAGCATGTCAAAGTCTTATGCCAAACACTAAAATGGTAGCTGTATTTGATACAGCATTTCATGGGACATTACCAGAGAAAGCATATATATATGCTATAGATTACAATTTATATAAAAATCATAAAATTAGAAAATATGGATTCCATGGAACTTCACATAAATATGTAGCTCACAAAGTTTCAGAAGCTATGGGGAAAGATATAAAAGATTTAAAAATAATTAGTTGTCATTTAGGAAATGGAGCGAGTATATCAGCAATTAAAGGTGGAGAATGTATAGATACAACTATGGGATTCACTCCACTTGCGGGAGTTCCTATGGGAACTAGATCAGGAAATATAGATCCATCAATAATACCATTTTTAGTTGAAAATTGTGGATATAGTATAGAAGAAGTTTCTGAAGCTTTAAATAAAAAATCAGGAGTTTTAGGAATTTCGGGAGTTAGTTCAGATTTTAGAGATATAGAAAACGCTGCTTTAAAAGGAGATAAGAGAGCACAATTAGCTCTAGATATATTCCATTATAGAATAAGAGCTGAAATAGGTTCATTCATAGTTAATATGGGAGGAGTAGATGTAATATTATTTACAGCTGGTGTAGGTGAAAATTCTCCAGAAACTAGAGAAGAATGTTTAAAAGGTTTAGAATTCTTAGGATTGAAATTAGATAAAGAAAAAAATAAAGTTAGAGGTAAACTTTCTGAAATATCAAAAGAAGATTCAATAGTTAAAGCATATGTTGTTCCAACTAATGAAGAATTAATGATAGCTAAAGAAACTTTAGCTTTAGTAAAATAGTAAGTTTATTATATTTTTTTTAAGATATCGATGTAATCGATATCTTTTTTATTTTTAATAAAATTAAATAATTTCATTAAAAATAAATGAAATTTAAAAATGTAATAATATTATTGGAAAAAATTTTAATTGATTAATTATAAAAAATTTATAAAAGATTTTTATATAAAAGAGATTACTTTTTATATAGAAAATTATTTCAAAATGTAATCTTTTTCTATAGATTAAATAAAACTTTTTTAAAGTAAATTATGATAATAAAAAATAAAAAATTTAAATTTTCTACAAAAAGAAAAGTTGAAATTTGAATTAAAAAGACTTAAGAG
>NZ_LTAY01000045.1 GCF_002050515.1 Clostridium thermobutyricum DSM 4928
ATATAGAGATGTATTATTACTAAATTAATTTTCAATTTAATTATAAAGATAAAATTCTATATAAAAATTTAAAATATATATTAATATAAATTTGGTATATTATTTGAATTTAATACATCTAATAATAGTAGAACTATTGTTGAATCATTATAAACTAAAAGTATAAATACACAATACAAAAAGCTAGCTATTTTTATAGCTAGCTTTTTTATAAAATATAATATAATTTATCTGTTTTATTGTATTTAATACATTATAAGCTTCTCTTAACATAACACTATACTCTTGAAGCTGAGGATTATCTCCTAACATAGGAAAATCAGTTTGACTTCCTGCATAATATTTTACTCCATTTTTATTTTGTATAATTCTAGCACCATCTAAAATATGAAAGTAATCTTCTCTAAGTATATAGAATAAAACACCTTCTCCTCCCGAATCTTGCTTTAACTTCATCATAACTGTCATTCCTTCTTTTTAGCTTCTTCTTCTTTTTTCTTTTTTTCTTCTAACTCAGTCTTCTTTATTTCTTCATTAACTTTATTCTTATATTCTTCAAGCTTTTCTTCTTGCTCTTTTGTTCCATTTTTAATCTCTACCTTTTCTATTTCTTCACTTGCTTTTTTAAATTCTTTTTTATCTATTAAACTAGAAATTAAATTTAACTCTTCATTTATTTTATTTATATTATCTTTTTTTATTTTTATATCTTATTTAAGCTTGTCCACTTTATCCTTTATATTATATTTTGAATACTCACTTGGAATCTTATTTATCTCTTCTTCTGCTGCATTTAAATTTCCTTCTTCAAAATATTTTTTAGAAGCTTCATAAGAGTTTATTATATCTATAATATTTTTTGCCTCTTTATTATTAGAATCTAATTTTAAAACCTTTTCCATATCATTTTTACTTTTCTCATAATCTTCAGTATTTAAAGCCTCAATGCCGGAATAAAGCTCTTTATTTATATTATGTTAACCCTTTATTCACATTCTATTTACTTTGCATTATTTTGTCAATTTATCTTATTTTTCATTTTATTAGCTTTAAATTGTAAAAATTATTAACGTAAAATATATTTAAGTAATATTAATCTTATATATCACATTTACTAATACTTAAATAAATAATATAGTAAAGTTAATAACACTTAACTATATAAAATATAATCTATATTAAAAAGAATAGGTGATAATTTGGAAGTTTTAAATAATGAAAAAATTAATATTAGTATTGTGTCTCCTTATAGTGAGATGTCTGATTATTTTAATAATCTTAAAGACAAAAGAATTAATATTAATGCAAAGACTATTAATGATAAACAAGAAATTAAGGAATTTATAAAAGAAAATGAAACTACTACTGATGTTTTTTTAAGTGGTGGTTCAAGTGTTAGTTTTATTAGAGAAAATACAAACATTCCCGTTGTTGATATTAAGATAACTAATTTTGATTTAATTAAAGCTATAAATAGCATAGAAATAAATGATAATACTCAAATAGTTTGTTTATCTTATTATAAAGATGTTTTTGATTTAGAAGAAATTAAAAGTATATTTAAGCTAAAAAAAAATATTTTACAAATAAAATATATTATTCCAGAGGATATTAAAGATTCTCTTAAAAAAGCTAAAGAACTTGGAGGTAATCTAGTTGTTGGTGGCGGATGTACTGAAATATATAGTAAGAATTTATCTCTTAAAAGTATATTGTTAAAATCTAGTGATGAAGCTATGAATAAAGCAATTGAAGATGCTATAAATATTTTTAATGTTAGAAAAAAAGAAATTGAAAAAAACGTAAAACTTAATACTATTTTAAACTTTATAAAACAAGGAATTATTGTAACAGATACAAATAATAAAATTACTATTTGTAATACTGAAGCAGCAAAAATTTTAAATGTAAATAAAGAAGAAATTTTAGATAAAAATATTACAAATATTTTAGGTATATCTGAAAACTCAACAGAATTATCTAGTGATGGAATTATAAATATTAATGGAAAGATGGTTGCAACAAGCACCATAGAAATAAAGATAAATGATACTTTAATTGGAAGAGTTAATTCTTTTGATAAAGCTTCAACTATTCAAAAATTAGAAAGAAAAATAAGAAATAATAATCATAAAAAAGGTCTTGTTGCTAAATACAACTTTGATAACATCATAACTAAAGATAAAAATATGGAAAAGATAAAAAAGATGGCAATGAAATATGCTAAGACAAATGCTACTATTTTAATTTATGGAGAATCAGGAACTGGAAAAGAACTATTTGCACAAAGTATACATAATCAAAGTGATAGACGTGATTGGCCTTTTGTTGCTGTAAATTGCGGAGCAATTAATGAAAATTTACTAGAAAGCGAACTTTTTGGATATGATAAAGGCGCATTTACTGGAGCTAAAAAAGAAGGAAAAGTTGGTCTTTTTGAACTTGCACATAGGGGAACTATTTTTTTAGATGAAATTGGAGAACTTCCTTTAGGCCTTCAGTCTAGCCTTTTAAGAGTTATACAAGAAAAAGAAATCATGAGAGTTGGAAGTAATGAAATAACACCTATTGATATTAGAATAGTTTGTGCAACTAATAAAGATTTAAGGCAAGAGGTTTTAAAAGGTAGATTTAGAGAAGATTTATATTATAGATTAAATGTTTTTAATATAAGTGTACCTGCTTTAAGGGATAGAAGAGCTGACATACCTTTAATTTCAAAGGAACTTTTAAATAGATTTGGAGTTTTTAATAAAGAAGAAGTAATAGAAATTATAAAAAAATGTCCAAGTAATTATGCATGGAGAGGAAATATTCGAGAACTTGAAAATGTAATTAGAAGATTATCACTAATGGTAGAATTTAGTGATTTTGATATGGATAATATAGATTATAAATCTTTTATAGATGGCATGGGAAATTATGAAAAAGAATATAGTCTAAAAATTAATATGAATAATAGTTTAAAAGAAATAATAAAAGAAGTTGAATTTAAGATTATAAATAAACTTTTAGAAGATGGTTATAAAATGGAAGACATTTTAGATAAGCTTGAAATCAGTAGAGCAAGCTATATGAGAAAAAAATCTCAAATGCGATACCAAAAGTCTCATAATTGATACTTTTGGTATCGTATTTTTTTTATATTCTTAAAAAAATAAAAGATTTTAAGCTATTTCTAATTGTTTTTTAAAGTTGGCACAAAATATGCTTTAAATATCAATGTAAAAATTAATTATAACTTTTAATAAAAGTTGTACTTAATTAATTTTAAAATAACAAATAAATTTACTTAGATATAATATTAAAGTTTTATAAAATGGAGGTAATAAAAATGAAAATAACAATAGGAGATTATTTATTAAAAAGATTAAAGGAGTTTAATGTAAAACATATATACGGTGTCCCTGGAGACTATAACTTGTTATTTTTAGACCACATTGAAGACATGGACGGAATTGAATGGGTTGGTAATTGTAATGAACTTAATGGTTCTTATGCAGCTGATGGATATGCAAGAGTTAATGGTATGTCAGCATTAGTAACAACTTTTGGAGTTGGGGAACTTAGTGCTATAAATGGAATAGCTGGTGCTTATGCAGAAGATGTTCCAATAGTTAAAATTACAGGTATTCCATCAATGAGCATTATGAATAATAGCTCAAAATATGTTCACCACTCTTTAGGAGATGGTCAATATTATAAATTCTACAATATGTTTAGAGAAGTTACATCTGCTCAAACTATTTTAAGTGAAATGAATGCAGCAAGAGAAATAGATAGAGTATTAACTGAATGTTATATAACTAAAAAACCTGTTTATATAGGTCTTCCTTTTGATATTGTTGATACAGAAATAGAAGTTTCAGGAGAAAAATTAAATATTGATGTTAAAACTAATGAAGAAACACTAAAAGAATTTATAAAAGACGTAAAAGAATTAGTTTCAAAATCTAAAGGAGAAATGGTTCTTGCGGATTATGAAGTAGATAGATGTAACCTTAGTTTAGAAGCTAGAAATTTTGTTAAAGTTACAGGACTTCCAGTAAGTACAACAAGTATGGGTAAAAGTGCTGTTAATGAATATTGTGATAATTTCGTTGGTATTTATAATGGAGTTTTAAGCTCTGATTCAGTAAAAGAAGCTATGAATACATCAGATGTAGCATTCTTCTTTGGAGTTAAACTTAGCGACTTTACTACAGCTTGCTTTAACTTAGTACATGAAAATATAACAGTTGTAGAAATACATGCACTACATGCAAAAATTGGAGAAAAAATATATGCTAATATTTTAATGAAGGATGTATTACACGCTCTTTTAAATAATGATATTAACTTTAAACATAAATTTAAAGTAGAGCCTAAAAAAGCTATAAAATATATACCTGAAAAAAATAAAGAATTAACACAAGAAAGATTCTATCAATTTATAGAAAGTATTTTAGAAAAAGGAGATATACTTTTAGCTGAAACAGGAACTTCATTTTCAGGAGCAACTTCTGTTAGAATGCCTGAAAAATCTAAATTCATAGGGCAACCTTTATGGGCTTCTATAGGATATACACTTCCTGCACTTTTAGGATCTCAAATGGCAGATAAAAATAGAAGAAATATACTTATTATAGGTGATGGTTCATTTCAATTAACAGGTCAAGAAGTATCAACTATGATAAGAGAAGATTTACACCCAATAATATTTGTTATTAATAATGATGGATATACAATTGAAAAACTTATACATGGACCAGAAAGAAAATATAATGAAATAAATATGTGGGACTATAAAAACCTTGTAAATATATTTGATTTAAATAAAGAAAAGTCAATTTCCTGTAAGGTTCAAACAGAAGAAGACTTAATTAAAGCTATAGACCTTGCTAACAAAAATAAAAATAAACTTGCTTTTATAGAACTTGTAATGGATAGTAAAGATGCTCCAAATTCACTTATAAGACTTGGTGGATTATTATCAGAAGTTAATGGCTACTAAAATAAATTTATAAATAAAAAAACTGCTTTAAAAAATAAATTAAAGCAGTTTTTATATACATTAAAAATATATTTAAATAATTATTATATTTATAAACTTTTATTTTTTAAACCTAAACATAGTTATTTCTCTTTTATTTATAAATTGAATTTTCTAATTAACAAATCTTTATAAATATGTTTAAACTATTTTTCATTAAAAGATAGTACTATTAAACTATAAATTTTATAAGGAGGTCTTAATCTAATGAAAAAATTTTACATAACAATTAGTTTTATTGTTGTTATTTTACTTTCTTTTATTGGAGGATATTTTTTTAGATACCAAAGCACTTCAAAATCTAAAATTAATTCTAAATTAATGGTAAATCTTAAAAACTTTAAAGGTGAGTACAATAAATCTGCAATAAAATCTTTATATGACAATCCTTCTCCTAAAATTCAAGATACTATTAAGACTTTAGAAAAGGAAGGTAACAACCTATTAAATACTACTAACTATCCATCTGTAACTGATAAAACTGATTTAATTGCATCAGGTGAAACTAAACATGATTTTGTTTCTATGACACCTTATCTTTATAATGATTCAAACACTAAAACTGGATATATTGTAAAAGATGGAGTTGATAATCCTGAAAGATTAGATGAATCTAAGTTTGATTCACAAAGACTTGCAAAATTAGTTTCTGCCGTAAATACTTTATCTATTGATTATACTTTAACTGGTAAAGAAGTTTATGCAAAAAAAGCTGTTGATTTTCTAAATGCTTGGTTTTTAAATAGTTCAACTAAAATGAATCCTAATATGAAATATTCAGAAATTTTTGTTACTAATTCAGGAAAAACTTATTTCTTTAATAATTCTACAATGATTTCTGCTGTTCCATTTATACAAATAGTAAATGATATTTATTTACTAAAAGGTTCAAATGCATTAACTAATAAAGACCTTAATGGATTAAAAGCATGGTTTAATGACTTCCAAGAATGGCTTTTAAAATCAAGCAAAGGAAATATTGATATGCTTAGAATTGATAATCATGGAACATGGCTTCAAGCTGAATTGGCTTTATTTAATGCTTTTGCAGGAAATAAAGAAAGAACTATAAAGGCTCTGGAAGCAGTTGGACCTTATAGCATTTTTCCTCAAATAAAGAATAGCGGAAAAATTCCATCTGCTTTAATTAGAACAAAATCTGTTGATTATACAGAATATAACCTTGAAGCTTTCATAACCCTTGCTAATATAGGTGAAAAACTATCTATACCTATTTGGGATTATAAATCACCATATGGTGGAAGCATAGAAAAAGCCTTAGACTATTTAAATAACTATTTACTTGGAAAAGAAAAATGGCCATATGAAAATATAAAAGGAAAAAATGTTAATGAAGAAGATAATGGAGAATTTATAAAATATTTAGCATTAGCTTATGACCATTATAAAAATCCTGACTATTTAAAAACAATAAATAAATATAAATCTGAATCTAAAGGAATATCTTATTTAATTTTAGAATCTAGACTTTCTAGCTAAATAAAAAAAACTGTTGCAAAATTGTTTTAAAAAATTTTGCAACAGTTTTTATAATATATTTTAATAAATATTATACTTCTGCTATTACTCTACAAGGTAATCCTGTAAGTTCTGTAAAGTTTACTGGATATGTATTTGCTTTAAATTCTTCTGATTTCTTTCCATTTAAAACTTTTTCTAAATTATATAAGTTTTCTATAACAAATGCATTACTATCAGCACAATATTGGTCTGCCCAATCATGTTCTTTTCCTCTTCTAACTCCACAGCAATCAATTGCTATAATAGAAACACCTCTTTTTACTAATTCTTTTATTAATTCTTTTGATAACTCTCTAGGTTCTTTAAAATATTTTTCTGTTCCATATTCAGCTTCATATATAAATCCTGTATAGAAAGCTACAAACATATTTTCTTTTACTTTAGTAATATCAATGTCAGATATTTCAATATCTCTATCTTTTATACTGCTAACATCAAAAACTATAGCATCTCTATTTGTATATTCTAATGGGAATTTTTTATTCATAACATCAAAGTGTGTTCCTAAATGTCCTAAATGCTCCATTTTCCCAAATTCCATAGCTAAATCCATATATTTTTTAGTAACTTCTAAACTTAAATCTATTAACATCTACTTTTCCTCCTTAGCATTACACTTCGCATTACTAACTGCTTTGCCAAATAATTTTATAAATTCTTGTCTCTCTTCATAATTACTTAAACTATTAAGCATTTCACTTGAAACAAACTTATCAAATTCATCATGCTCTTTACTTATTTCCATACCTTTTTCAGTTAATTCTAATTTATAAGACCTTTTATCTGAATCATTTATAACTCTTTTAACTAGATTATTTTTCTCTAATTTATTAATTAAACCTGTTAATGTACTTTTAGGAACTTTAATAGCATCTATTATATCTTTCAATATTACATTATCATTATGTCCTAACATATTTATTATTGAAATTTCATTAACACTAAATTTATTTAAATTACTAAATCGTTTTTCTAATTCTAGATATTTTTTAAAAACTAAAAACTCATGAAATATTTTACTTAATTCTGATATTTGATTATCTATATTTTTTTCCACTTTTACCTCCTTTAAATAAATTTATAAAATAGTACTTAAATAGAATAGTTCGTATTTCGTACTATATTTGTATAATACTATAGAAAATTTTCATTATCAATAATTGAGAATAACTTTTAATTATTTTTAACACTTACTTCATTCTTTTTATGATCTATTAGAAATAAATTTTAATAAAAAATAGTTATCAATTTTTTTATTTGCACATTCTATTAATACCTCTTTTTATTTATATATAAATAAAAAAAGCTAGCAATAATGCTAGCTCTTTTAGGTTAAATATAAATCATAGTCTTTAATTAGATTAATATTAATTTGTTATATTTCTTATATAAATTTATTTACATTTTTTTAAATACCCAAAGGTCTTTAGTTTCTTTCATAACTAAATTTAGATTCCAAGTTTTTTCACTATTTACCTTACTATCAGGGTCATTTACTATTACTTGTCCATCTTCTGTTAATCCAGTTAAAACAATGAAATGTCCTGTTTTAGTAAATACTCCTGGTCCCATAGCAGCTATAATAGGATTTCCCTCTTTTAGTTCATCAATTATTTTACTTTTTATAAGTGGAATTTCTTTTCCTTCAACCCCAAAATGTTCTGGAATATCTGTCATCATTGTCCACTTACTTCCTTCTCCATTTACATATTCGCCTTTACTTTCACTATAATCAGCTACAACTTTAGGATTTATGTTTGTATTGCCTGTAAGTCCTACAATAACCATAGAAAGTGCTGTTGGTCCACATCCATTTACAGCTATGTAGTTATCTCCATATTTGTCATAACCCCATTGCTTATCCCATTGTAAAAATAAAGGTATTTTTCCTTTTTCATAATAGCTTTTAATATCAATTTTTTTATTTTGATAATATTCTGCCTCAAATGGATAATCGTAAACAAAGTCAAGTGCTGCTTTATTATATGAAGCAAGTTTTACTAATGATTCTGGGTAAAGATTTAAGTTTGCTAATATTGTTTTTACCTTAGGATTACTATCCTCTTTTAAAAGAATTTTTATGTATAATTTTTTTGAATCATAGACACTTTTTGGTATTTCATTATTTAATTTTATATCTTTTCTTATTTTTACATTATTTGATAATACACTATTTTTCTTTGCAGGAGAGAAAAGTAATATTGCTCCTACTATCATTATCACAATAGCCACTAATATTGTAATTATTCCTTTGTATTTCTTCATTATTTATCACCCTTTTAAAGTATTAATTTGATAAATTTTTTTAATTGTAACATTTAAATTATACTATATCTCTTTCTTATGAATTGTAATTTATTATTACAATTCCCTTTTTATTTATGAATAGTTTCTCCTTAAAAAACAAAAAAAGCTAGATTTTACAATTAAATCTAGCTTTTAATTTTATTTTTTAAGATAATATTATTTTTTTGCTTCCTACATTTTCTATAAATCTTATATCATGCTCTACAAAAATAAATGTTGCATTTGATTCATTTATTAATTCTTCTAACTGCTCTCTTGATATTATATCTAAGTAGTTAAAAGGTTCATCCCAAACATATATGTGGGCTTTAGTACAAAGACTTCTAGCTAATTCAACCTTCTTCTTTTGTCCATCACTAAAATTACACATATATTCATCAAACTTTTCCCTCTCAAAACCTAATTTTCTAAGAATAGTTTTTAACATTGTTTGGTCTATTCCTTTTCTTTGTGCATATTCATCTAATTTTTCTTTTTTTAACTCTATTTCTTGATTTATATAAGATATTTTTATATTTTTTTCTATAAATATTTCTCCAGTATAATCTATATTTTTTCCTAATATAGCTTTAATTAGGCTTGATTTACCAACACCATTTTTTCCTATTATACAGATTCTATCTCCTTTATTTACTTCAAAAGAAATCTTTTCAAAAATTTCTTTATCATAATATTTAATAGATACATTTCTAACTTCTATTAACTTTTCTTTATGATAATTATCAGCACTTATTTTTAGAGTTTCTTTATTTTCTATATTTTTTAAAAGTCCTTTCTTTTCTTCAATTACTCTATTTACTCTTTCATCTATAGCTTTAGACCTTTTCATCATCTTAGCAGCTTTATGTCCTATTGCTCCTCTATCACAAGGTCCTTGCCCAATTTTAGTATTTTCAACTTTATCAGACCAATTTGAAGTCCTTTTTGCAGCTTTTTCTAATTTCTTAATATCTTTTTTTAATTTTTCATTTTTATTAATTTCAAAATTATCAAGCTTTAATTTATTTTCATGCCAAGAAGTATAATTTCCTTTTTGAATATCAATATCTGCTTTATTTATAGACATTATATGGTCAACACAATTATCTAAAAAATCTCTATCATGTGATATTAATATAAATCCACTTTTCTTATTTAAATATTCATTTACCTTTATTCTAGCTTCTATATCTAAATGATTAGTTGGTTCATCTATTAATATAAAATTATTTTCCCTTAAAAATAAAATTGCTAAAAGAATTTTAGTTTGCTCTCCATTACTTAAAGTATTAAAAGGTCTATATAAAACCTCTTTATCTAAATCTAAAAAAGTCATTTCTTTATTCAACTTCCATAACTCAAAATTATCTGATATTTCCTCTACAACATCTATAGTTAAATATTCTTTATTTTTCACTTCAAATGGAAAATAATCTATCTCCACAGTTTTAGTTATACTTCCTCTATATTCAAGCTCACCTTTTAATAACTTCATTAAAGTTGTTTTTCCTCTCCCATTTCTTCCTATCAATCCAAGCTTCCACTTTGTATCAATTTGAAAAGAAACCTCTTTAAATAAGTCATCACTTCCCCCTTCATATCCAAATGTAAGATTATTTACTTTTATTATTCCCATAAGTTTAAACCTCCTGCAATTAAAAATGGATGCAAGAAAATTATTCTTACATCCATAAAATACAGGCAAAACTAAGGGCATAGCTATAATAATATAAATAGCTATACTTACATCCAAAATTTTTATTTATTCTATGTTGAAAAAACTATAATTTTCTTGCAATGCGCACCAAAATAAAGCAATCTAATATTGCCCTCTTTAAATGCTATTAAATTAATTATTTGCAAGAAAATATGCTCATCTTTTCAACCTCATTTCTTTTTTATATTTATCTTTATAATATACCTTTTTTATGATTTTATCCAGAGTTTTTTATTTAAAGCTATTTTTTAATCTAAATCTTGTATATTCATTTTATCTATTTCTGATAATTTTTTTTCTACTGATTTCTTAACTAAATACCATATTAAAAACATAATAGCACTTATTAATATATAAAATGCTCCTAAAAAAATCGAAATAAATAAAGTTATAGTAGGTAAAATAATTGCAAATTTTGAAGCTTTCTTAGCTAAAATATATTCAACAAAAAATAAGATTATTGGAACTATTATAAAATGAATAAGATTAAATAAAACTAGTATAAATGAAAGTGTATTTGTATTGCCATCCATAATTATGACTCCTTTTTATTATTTTTATATTCTGAAATAAGAATTTTTGCTGTATCAAAATCTATTTTTTCATTTATAACAAGCCTTTTTATTAATGCTATATATGAATCATTTGTATTATCTTCATTTAATTTAATCTTTTGTATCAACTTATCTAATCTTAATCTTACTGTTGGATATGTTACATCATATTGTTTCGCTACCTCTTTAAGAGAACCTGAAGATAATATAAATTTTTTCATAAATATAATATCTTCTTTTTCGAGATTAACCATCCATTCTGGTACAATTTCTATAGCCATTTATTTTACCTCCTTTAATATAATTAATATATCATTTTAACAATATTAAAGTAAATATTAAACTTTTATGTAATTTTGTTCAAATTTTATTTTTTAAATAGAATACTATAAATAAAAACTTTCGCAAAATTTTAATTACTTTTTAAAACAATATTCCCTTTTAATGGATAATGGTGTATAATAAATATTATAAAAATTATTATATTAGCCAGTTTTATAAAGTTTAAATAAAAAGAACCTTTAAGTGTGTACAAACTATCTATAGGTTCTTTTTTTAATGTATTTAGTAATTTATTTAGTTTATATAATTTAAGAGCAGAGTGAATATTTTTATTACACTCTGCTCTTTTTATTTAAATCCTTTATTTTAAAGCTCTACTATTTCTCCATGCTTTTCATATGAAGTTATTTTTTCTATTTTATTTTCTTTATTTACAAACACAACTTTTGGTCTATGTTTTATAGCTTTTTCATTATCTATTATACAATAAGCCATTAAAATTATTCTATCTCCAACTTGTACACATCTTGCAGCAGCTCCATTTAAACACATAACTCCGGAGCCTCTTTCTCCTGCTATGGTATATGTTTCAAATCTCATTCCATTATCTATATCTACTATTTGCACCTTTTCATATTCTAATATTCCAGCTGCATCTAGTAAATCCTCATCAACAGTAATGCTTCCTACATAATTTAGTTTTGCTTCTGTAACACAAGCCCTATGAATTTTTCCTTTTAACATTTCTATTTGCATTTTATTTTTCCTCCTCAAAAGTAAAATTATCTATAAGTCTTGTTTTTCCTATAAATACTGCTATTGCAACTAATATTTTATTTTTTACTGTCTCAACTTCTTGTAATGACTCACTATCTACTATTTCAATATAATCAATTTTTGAAGACTCAGCTTTATTTATTTCTTCTTCTATTACCTTTTTAAGAGCCTGTACATCTCTTTCTCCACTTTCTAGTAGAGCCTTACATTTTTTTAATCCCATACTTAAAACTCTAGCCTCTATTCTTTCTTTTTCTGAAAGATAAGAGTTTCTTGAACTCTTAGCAAGTCCATCTTCTTCTCTAACTATAGGACAACCTATTATTTCTACATCAATATTTAAATCCTTAACTAACCTCTTTATTATAGCTAATTGCTGAGCATCTTTTTCACCAAAATATGCTTTATTTGGCTTAACTATATTAAATAATTTTGTTACTACTGTACAAACTCCATTAAAATGAACTGGTCTACTTTTCCCACAAAGTCCTTCTCTAAGCTTGTCCACTTGAACAAATGTTGAAAAATTTTCTCCATACATTTCATTTGCATTTGGTAAAAATATATAATCTACTCCAGCATTTAAACAAAGATTTGAATCTCTTTCTAAATCTCTTGGATAACTATCTAAATCTTCATTTTCTCCAAATTGAGTTGGGTTTACAAATATACTTACAAATACTAATTCATTTTCTTCTCTAGCCTTTTTTATAAGACTTAAATGTCCTTCATGTAAAAATCCCATAGTTGGAACAAATCCTATTTGCTTATCTTTATTATTGTTTACTACTCTTCTCACTTCTGATATGCTTTTTAAAATTTTCATCTCTATAACCTCTTTAATATAATTTTTCTATTATTTCATCACTTATTTTAAATCCATGTTCTTCTCCAGGAAAAACTTTATCTTTTACTTCTTTATCATATTTAATAAAAGATTTTTTCATTTCTTCTCCAAGTTCTGAATATCTTTTTACAAACTTAGGTTTAAATCCTGAAAACATTCCAAGCATATCTTGATATACAAGAATTTGACCATCACAATCATTTCCTGCACCTATTCCTATAGTTGGTATATTTATTGATTCTGTAATAAGCTTTGAAAGTTTACTTGGAACACATTCTAAAACTATAGCAAATGCTCCTGCTTTTTCTAAAGCTTTTGCACTTTCTATAAGAATTCTTCCACTTTCTTCACTTTTTCCTTGAACTTTAAATCCACCTATTTGATTTATAGATTGAGGAGTTAATCCTATATGCCCCATAACAGGAATAGAAGCTTTTACTATTGCTTCAACTTTATCTACTATTTCTAAGCCTCCTTCAAGCTTAACAGCTTGTGCTTTTCCCTCTTTTATAAGTCTACCTGCATTTACTACTGCATCATAAACAGAAGTTTGATAAGACATAAAAGGCATATCTGTAACTATAAGAGCATTTTTAGCTCCTCTAGAAACTGCCTTACTATGATGAATCATATCTTCCATAGTAACTTCTAAAGTATCTTCATAGCCAAGCATAACCATTCCTAAAGAATCTCCTACTAATATTCCATTAATTCCTGCTTCATCTACAAGCTTAGCTGTCCCAAAATCATATGCTGTAAGCATAGATAATTTTTCATGTCCTTTACTTTCTTTAAATGTAACTGCTGTGTTTTTTATTTGCATAAAAAGTCCTCCATTTTTTTATAATCTTTATTTTTATTTTTCTTCTTCCCAATTTCTAATAACTTCTTTGATAAAAGCTTATAAATCTCCTTATTTTCATCTGTTGAAGCTTCTAAATGTTTTTTTACTATCTCTAAATCTCCTCTTTCTACAGGACCTGTTAAAGCTTCATATAAACCTTTTTCTTTAATATTTTTAATATTATTTTTTATTAAAGGATATAAAGAATCTAAAGCTTCATCACTATAAAAGCCACAACTTTCTAATTCATCTACGCCTATAGAAATTAAAGCTAAAACTAAATTACTTACTAATACAGCACTTTTATGATATTTAATCTTATCTTCTTTGTTTATTTCCTTTACTTTATTTCCTATAGAAGAAAACATAGAAATTATTATATTTATATATGTTTCATCACCTTCAACAGTAAAAACTGCCTCTTTTAAGCTTTTATAGCTTTCATATTTATCTTTAATTGGGAATAATGGATGGACTGAATATCCAAAGACATTGTAATTTTCTCTACCTTTAAAAATTTCAGAGCTTAATGCTCCACTACAATGACAAATGATTTTATTTTTTATAGATAACTTTTTTAGATTTTCCCAGACACTCTCTATTTCTGAATCTGTAGTTGTAATAAATAAAATATCACTTTCTGATAATATTTCTTTTAATGAATAGAATTCTTTTGTATTTGTAAAATTTGCAGCTCCTTTAATTGAGTCTACATTTTTACTAAAATATCCTACTACATCAAAATTATTTTCTTTTAAATATTTTCCTAGTGAAAAGCCAACCTTTCCACCACCTATAAACCCTATTTTCATGATTATCACCTCCTAATGAGTGCAATATCACCTATAAAGTTTTCTATAAAAAATTTTAAAAATATAAAAGGTATAGCTAAAAAATATGCCATCCATTTTTAACTATACCAATTTATAGAAACAATTTCAAATGCGTTTAGCCTAATATCTTTTAGAATATTTTAAAACTATTACACCATTATCAATTATATATTTATTTAATTGTAAATTTATTTTAGGATTATTATTAAAAAATAGAGGTCTTCCTTTTCCTAAAATAGTAGGAATTATTCCTATTATGTATTCATCTATAATATCCTTTTTAATAAAAGAATCTATAGTAACTCCTCCACCAAAAAGAAATATATCTCTACCTTCTTTTTCCTTCTCAGCCATAATAAATTTATCTATGTCATTTTTTATAAACTTAACATTATCATAATCTTCTAAATCTTCATTTGTTGCAACATAAATAGTTTTATTACTGTAATCATTATGGAATCCCTGATCATAGCATCTTTTTCCCATAACTACTATATCTATTTCCTCTAAAAATTCATCATAGTTCCATTTTTCATCAGTATTTAAATCATCTCTTCCATCTCCAGTAATCCAATTATAACCACCATCTTCATCTGCAATAAATCCATCTAAGCTCATGGCTAAATTTAATATTATTTTTCTACTAATAAAAATCACCCCTTATTATAATACTAATTATATTTTAACATTATTTTTAAGATTAAATTCTCTTCCAGTTCATATTTTATTGATTATTTATTAAAATTTTTTTTATATAATTTTATGGTATTTCGACGTTTGGGGGAAATTACAATGAAAAAATTAAGATATTATATTGAAAACAACTTAAGTTTACCGAAGATATTGATTTTGGCTTTTGTTTTAAGACTTATATGGATTCTTGTTATTAAAACAGTCCCAACATCTGATTTTAAACTTATGTACGAAACAGGAAAACTTGCTGCAGAAGGAAACTTTGCTGCATTTCATGGTTTAAGTTATTTTAACTTATTCCCACATGATAGTATAACAGTTTTATATTATTCTTTATTTTTTAAGATAACAAATAACCCATTATTCTTAATAAAATTTATGAATGTAGTATATGAAACTTTTGTAGTTTACATGATTTATGTTATTGGAAAAAATATTTACAACAAAAACTTAGCAAAACTAGGTGCATTTTTAATAGCAATATTTCCACCATTTATAATGTATTGTAGTGAAACTATGGCCGAGCATATGGCTATACCTTTCTTTTTAGTTAGCGTTTATTTCTTTATTAAATTTATTGATACAGATAGTATACTGTTTATATTTTTAAGTGGTATATTTTTATCACTTGGAGATCTTTTTAGACCAGTTGGAATAATCTTTTTTATAGCATATTTAATTTATTTTGTTATAAAAAAGCTAATTCTTCAAAGGAAAAAATATTTAATAAAATTATTAGCCTTTATAATACTTGTTATAGGTTGTGCATTACCAACAGTTATTCTTAGTAATATATTAGTAAAAGCAGATATATTACAAAACCAAATTTGGCAACCTGCTGAGCCTTCTATAACAACTGTTTTAAAAGGAACTAACTTTGAAGCCTTGGGTGCTTGGAATGTAGAAGATGCAAAAGTTCCTAGTGAATGTCATTTTAATGCAAAGCTTACTACTGAAAAATCAATGCAATTAATAAAACAAAGATTTGAAAGCCACAGCATACCAGAAATTATTAAATTCTATGCTGAAAAAACATTCCTTCAATGGGGAATTGGAGATTATGGTGCTTATGGATGGACAGTATTAAATAATGCAGGAGAAAGTGCTTTAAAAGCTCCTAGTGCTGTAGTTATAGCAACAATATCATATATAATAATAAGTCTTTATTATATATTTATACTTGTATTTGCAGTAAAAGGAATTTTTAATTTAAAGAATTCAAAACAAAAAGGAAAAGTTATGTTTATTTATTTAATCCTTTTAGGTTTTATAGGTTTCTATATGCTAACAGAGAGACAATCTAGATACTCTTTTGTATGTTCATGGACACTTATTTTAACAGCTTTAAATGGATTTAAGTTAAAGGAATAAGTCTCCTTAAAAGAGATTTAATAATTAATATTGATAATTAAATTAAGAGAATAAAAAAGCAGTCAATAAAGACTGCTTTTTTTATTATTTAAAAATTTTATAATCAATAATTAAAATATTATAAATTCCTTTTTTACCCTTGGTAAGATTAATATCACTTTAAATAATTTAACAAATAATTCATTGAATTTCTTTGGATAAATTTGTATATATCATTTTAAAATTAAATTAGGATATTAAAATAAAGGGGGCTATTTATGATAAAATTTCTCATAATGATTTTATTAATCTTATTGATGCTTTACTATTTTTTTAATACTAAAAATTTAGGTTATATTCTTATTGGATTCTTTTTATTAATAGAAGTATACATATCATTTTTTCCAGTTGTTCAATTCAAAATTTATCTTTTAATAATTCGATTAGTTTTATTAATTGCAGGTATATTTTTTATATTAACAGCTAAAAATCAATAAAAAAAATAGACTTTATATTTATAACTTAAATATAAAGTCTATTTAAAGGACATATCATATATTTATAATTAAATTGCTTGGAAACTTAATTAAGCTACATTTACTTGTATCAAAATGTTATTTCTTTAGCTAAATTTAATTATCCATTTATTATTTAATAAGATTTTTTTCTTTTCTTTTTAAATAAACTTCCGCTAATATCCAACCTAAGAAGCCAAATATTAATGGTCCTGAAACTATCCATATTCCTTGTTGATAGTTATGTTGTAAGAATGGTTGTACTATTGAGAATCCATTCGCAAAAACTAATGTTATAAATGTTATAGATCCAACAACTACTCCCCATTTCTTATTAAAGAATTGATATTCTTTCTTTATATCATCATTTAATTTAAATTTTATATAAGAGAATACTATAAATGCCCATGGAATTGATGTTGATATAGTTACCATATATGTTAAGTTATTATATACAGTATTTGCTGTATTTCCACCAAATCCTATTAATAACATTGCTCCAATGATTATAGCAGCTTGTACATATAAAGCATTTGCAGTCATTCCATATTTGTTTTCTTTAGTTAAGAATTTTGGAAGCATTCCTTTTGGCATTCCTTCAAACATTTGTTTTATTGGATAATATAGCATTAATGGTAAGTTAAGCATTGCTATAAATGTTATCCAAGTTGTTATTCTGTTTACCCATTCTCCTAATGAAACTGATGCTGCATTAGACAATCCTATACATTTTCCAAATTCAAAGAATTGTTGTTGCACCATGTAAATTGAATAATTATATAAGTTAACATTTGAGCTACTAAATGTCTCTTTCCAATTCATAGCCATACCACTTATGATTATTATTGATATATATAAAATTGCAATTATTATCCCTGACATAATCATTGCTCTTGGAACGTTTTTCTTTGGATTCTTAACTTTATCAATTAATCCTCCACTCGCTTCCATTCCACCTAAAGCAAATATAGCAAATACTAAGAAACCAAGTGCTGCAAGTACATTGTCATATGCTTTATTAGGTCCCATGAATAGTGATTGAATTCCAGTATAATGGAAAGGTTGTTGGAAGTGTGCTCCATTCATAAAAAATACGAATAAACCACCACCTAAAATTATTATATGCATAAGTATTGTTACAAGCATTGATATATTCGCTAATTTTGAAATTGATTTTATTCCTCTTCTACAGAAAAATACTATTATCAAAAACCAAATTATCCCTATAATAGCAGTTGTCCCAGTATTACTTAATCCAAATATATGCCATGTTTCTGATTCATCTTTACCAAAAATCATAGTTGATAAAGTTATACAAATTGAACTTATACTAAACCACCATATAACTCCAGAAATATACCAGATAAACGCTCCTATAGTACTAAATCTTAATCCTACAGAATTTTTCATCCATGAAAATATTCCACCTTTTTCATTATGAAAAGCCGAGCTCATCTCTGAAACAATAAAAGTGTAAGGTATAAAGAATAATACAACACCTATAATTACATATGTTATAGAAGCATATCCCATTTGATAATAAACTTGTTGTCCATTCGATAATCCATAACAAGTCATAAATATCATAGATACAAATGACCAAAAACCTACCTTTGCTACTTTTCCTTTTTGATTTAATTTTTCTTCATATACTTCTTCTACTTCTTCTAAATAATCTTCGTTTTTCATATTGTTTTCGTTCACAATCACATTCATCCTTCCGTTTTTTAATTTATAGTATCAGCTCCTAATTTTAAAAATTATATTCTTACCCACTTTTTTCAAATCTTTATACACATATTAAGTTTTAAATTAACATTAATCAATAGTTTAAAAGTAAATAATTTATAACGCATGATATAAAGCTAAGGTGCATATTATACATTACCTGTGCTTAAAAATTTATTTTAAAATATAAAACTTTTTAATTATTAATTTAATAATCAAAAGTGTTTTCAATATCAAAATTTTAAATTTTGAGAGATATTTTAATTTTTTTTCAATTAACCCTTTATTAATATTTTAACTTCTAAAAATCATAGTTAATATA
>NZ_LTAY01000046.1 GCF_002050515.1 Clostridium thermobutyricum DSM 4928
GAAGTAGCATTAGAATTACAGATTGCAAATAAAAATCAAGTTCAAATATAAAAAATATATATTTTATATGTTATATAATATTTGAAATAGTAAATATATTTAAAGATAAAAATTAGAATTTGAAAAAATAAATTTAAAAGTTTATAATAATAAAAAAACATTAGGGAGAAAAGCTTTGGAAGATAAGAAAATTTGTCCTATATGTGGAGATATTTTAGAAGAATATGAATATGCTTATGATAATAATCAGTATGGCAAAAAATATTATAAATGCAAAACATGCGGACATAAAATGAATACAATGGATTAATAAAAAGATGATTTAAATTTTTATGTTTAAATCATCTTTTAAATTTTATATTTGAAAGAGAATTAATACTAAATTTCTTTACAAAGAGATTGGGATAATTTAAACTAATTTGTAGAAATGTTTATACTAGGAGGAAAAAATGAGCGTAGTTACAGTTAAAAATGTAAATCATGGATTTGGTGATAGAGCTATATTTGAAGATGTTTCCTTTAGACTTTTAAAAGGGGAACATGTTGGACTTATTGGAGCAAATGGAGAAGGTAAATCTACCTTTATGAATATAATTACAGGAAAACTTATGCCAGATGAAGGAAATGTAATTTGGTCAAACAACGTTAGAGTTGGATATATGGATCAGCATGCAGTACTTCAAAAGGGAACAAGTATAAGAGATGCATTGAGAGATGCTTTTAAATATCTTTTTGATTTAGAAATAGAAATGAATGATCTTTATGGAAAAATGGGAGATTGTACAGAAGAAGAACTAAATAAAATGTTAGAAAGAACAGCTGTTATACAAGATATGCTTGATAATAATGGTTTTTATCTTATAGATGCAAAAGTAGAAGAGGTAGCTAAAGGGCTTGGACTTTTAGATTTAGGTCTTGACAGAGATGTAGATGATTTATCAGGAGGACAAAGAACTAAAATACTTCTTGGAAAATTACTTTTAGAAAATCCAGATATATTACTTTTAGATGAGCCTACAAACTATTTAGATGAAGAGCATATAATATGGCTTAAAAGATATCTACAAAATTTTGAGAATGCATTCATACTTATATCACATGATATACCATTCTTAAATGATGTAGTAAATTTAATTTATCATGTTGAAGAAAGAAAATTAACTCGTTATGTAGGAGACTACTATGAGTTTAAAAGAATATATGATGAGAATAAAAAGAGACTTATCCAAGCTTATGAAAAGCAACAAAAAGAAATTGCAAGACTTGAAGATTTCGTTGCAAGAAATAAAGCAAATGTTGCAACAACTGGTATGGCAAAATCAAGACAAAAGAAACTTGATAAAATGGAAAGAATAGAACTTTCAGAAGAAAAACCAAAACCAGAATTTAATTTTAAGCAAGGAAGAACATCGGGAAAAATAATATTTGAAACAGAAGATTTAGTAATTGGATATGATAAGCCTCTTACAAAACCATTAAATCTTTATATGGAAAGAGGTCAAAAAATAGCTTTAGTAGGTGCAAATGGACTTGGAAAATCAACACTTTTAAAAAGCTTACTTGGAAAGGTAAAACCTTTAAGTGGAAATGTTAGACTTGGAGATTATCAACAAATAGGATATTTTGAACAAGAAGATAGAGAAGATAACAATAACACTTGTATAGAAGAAGTATGGAATGAGTTCCCAAGTAAAACTCAATATGAAATAAGATCAGCACTTGCAAAATGTGGGCTTACTACAAAGCAACTAGAATCAAAAATAAGAGTTTTATCAGGAGGAGAAGCAGCGAAAGTTAGATTATGCAAAATCCTAAATGTAGAAACAAACATATTAATTCTAGATGAGCCTACAAACCACTTAGACCAAGATGCTAAAGATGAATTAAAGAGAGCATTAAAAGAATATAAAGGAACAATATTACTTGTTTCCCATGAACCAGAGTTTTATAGAGATGTAGTTACAGATATTTGGAATTGTGAGGAATGGACAACTAAAATTGTATAGTTTTAATAGAAGAGTTAGTTTAAAAGCTAACTCTTTTTTGTTATATAATACGAAGATAAAGGAAATAATATAAAATTACTATTATGGAATATATCAATTAAATTATAGTAAATATGATTGAATTATATATTTTTTATATGAACAATTATGACATTATAAGAGTATTTTATTAATAAATATGTTATTAATGGAGTGAATTTATGGGATTTTACGTTAAAGTTGAAGAAGATGTTCAGGTATATTTAGAAGATATTAATGAAAATGGACATAAAACAATTGTTTTTTTACATGGATGGCCAGGAAGTCATGAGTTATTTGAATATCAATATAATGATTTAATAAAAAAAGGATATAGATGTATTGGAATAGATCAAAGAGGATTTGGTAAATCAGATAGACCTGTAAATGGATATGATTATGATACATTAAGTGATGATGTAAAGGCAGTAGTAGATGAACTAAAATTAAAGGATTTTATATTATTAGGACATTCTACAGGAGGTGCAATAGCTATAAGATATATGAGTAGGCATAAAGGTTATGGAGTAGATAAACTTATTCTTTGTGCAGCAGCAGCACCAAGTCTTATAAGGCGTTCATATTTTCCTTATGGAATAAAGCGTGAAGATGTTTATCAAATAATAGAAGGAACATATAGTGATAGGCCTAAAATGCTAAAGAATTTTGGCGATACATTCTTTTATAAAAAACATAGTAAATGGTTTATGGAATGGTTCTTACTATTAGGATTACAAGCTGCAAGTTGGGCTACAGCTGAAATTGCTAATACTTGGCTTGATGAAGAAAAATTATTTAAGGACATGGAAAAAATAGATGTACCTACATTAATTGCTCATGGTATTCATGATAAAGTATGTTTATTTCCTTTAGCAGAACAACAAAGAAAGCTTATAAAGAATTCTAAATTAATAAAGTTTTGTAATAGTGGACATGGACTTTTTTATGATGAAAAAGATAAGTTTAATAAAGAAATAGTGAGTTTTATTGAAGAATAAAGCAAAAAAAGAGTTAGTATAAACTAACTCTTTTTATTTTAATTAAAACTAAAGTATAAAAGAATAAATTATAAAAATATATAGTAAATAATTACATAAAAATATAATCGAAAATAGATAAAAATTTGTATATAAAAAAATAATGGTAAATATTGACAATTAGTTTTAGGAGGAATAGTATAGATTTATTAAAAGAGAATTTAAAGGGGATGAGAAATATGGATGTTTTCGGAGAGCTTTTTGAATTGAAGATTGCCGGTCTTTCTATAAGTGGTGATATTGTAATTCAATGGGTGGTAATGGGAATATTAATCCTTATTGCAATGATTTTCACAAGAAATTTTAGTGTTGAAAATCCAAGTAAAATTCAAATAGTTTTAGAACTCATATATGAGAAGGTAAATAATTTAGTGGAAGAGAATATGGATAAGTCATATAGTTCTTATATACCATTTGTTGGAACACTAGCTATTTATCTCGGAGTTTTAAATATACTTGGAATATTTGGATTTGCACCACCTACGAGAAATCTAAGTGTAGTTACTGGATTTACAATTATAACTTTTGTTTTAGTACATGGAAATGCAATTAAGAGAAATGGATTAAAGTCATATTTTAAAAGTTATGGAAGACCTTTTGTAGCTATGTTACCTATAACCATAATGGAAAAAATAGTATTTCCATTATCACTTGCATTAAGGCTTTTTGGAAATGTATTAGCGGCAACAATAGTAATGGAACTTGTATATACAGGTCTTTCTAAAATAAATTGGTTTGCACAACTTGTAATTCCAATAGCACCACATGGATTTTTTGATTTATTTGATGGAACAATTCAAACAATTATATTTGTAATGTTAACAATAATAACAATTAAATTGCAAGCAGAGGAGTAGGAGGATTATAGTATGAGCGGAATAGGAATGTTAGCAGCAGGGATAGCAGTTATGGCAGGAATTGGTGGTGGAATAGGAACTGGAATAGCAACATCAGCAGCTATAAAAGCAACTGTAAAACAACCAAAGGCAGCTGGTAAGATACAAGCTATATTCATAATGGCAGCAGGGCTTTGTGGAGCAACAGCTATATATGGATTTATAATTTCTATGATTATACTTTTTGTAAAATAATTTTAAAAAAGGAGAAAAGATATGGATTATTCAGTATTAGCAGCAGGGTTTGCAGCAGTAACAAGTATTGGAGCAGGAATAGGAATTGGAATAGCAGCAAAAGGAGCTGTAGAAAGTTTAGCAGAAAGACCAGATATGAGTAGCAAAATACAAAGTTTATTTATATTAGGTGCTGGACTTGCAGAAGCAACAGCTATATATGGATTAGTTGTAGCTATAATCCTTTTATTTGTTAAATAGATTAAAAGGAGTGATAAATATGGAATTGCAATTAGGAAAAGTAATAGCAACAATAATAAATTTTATTATTTTACTTTTAATATTGAAAAAGTTTTTTTGGAATAAAATCGAAAATTTAATAGAGGAAAGACAAAAATTTATTTTAAATAAAATAAATGAAGCAAAAGAAAAAGAAGAACAAGCAGAGAAAATGATTATAGAAAAGGAAGTAGCGTTAAAGGAAGCTAGAATTGAAGGGAAGAAAATAACAGAAAAAAGGAAAAATCAAGCTGATAAAATTTATGATGAAATAATAAATGAAGCTAAAAACTCTGCAAAAATAATAGAAGAAAAATCAAGATTAGAACTTGAAAGAGAAAAACTTAAAGCTATGGAAGAAATAAAAGAAAAATCAGTAGATTTAGCAATAACCTTATCTAAGAAAATAGTTGAAAAGGAACTTGATGAAAAAAATCAAAAGGAAATATTAGATAAATTTATAGAGAATTTTGAGGTGTAAGCTATGTATGATTTTTTAGATAAAAGATATGCTAGAGCTTTATATGAAATTGCGAAAACTAAAAATAAAGTAGAAGAATTTTTAAGTGATTTATATGAGATTTGTGAAGTATTAGATAAAAATAAAAAACTTTTGAAATTACTTAAACACCCTGAAATTAGTATCAATAGAAAAAAAGAAATTTTTTCAAATTTATTTAAAGGAAAAATTGATGATGAATTACTAACTTTTTTATATATTGTGATAGAAAAAGGAAGAATTCTTTATTTAAGAGAAAAATTAAATCAATTAGAAGAAATTTATTTAGAAGAATTAAATACAATAAAAGGAACAGTTAAAACAAAAATTCCGTTAACTACAAAGCAATATGATGATTTAGTAGAAAAATTAGAAAGAAAATATAATAAGACAGTTTTATTAGAAACAAAAATTGATGAAGGTATAATAGGAGGAATTTATATAAATATAAATAATCAAATTATAGATGGAACAATAAATAAACAATATGAAGATTTAAGAAATAAGCTTTTAAAAGAAAATAAATAGGAGGTGATATTATGCATATTAAACCAGAAGAGATAACTTCTGTTATAAAAAATGAAGTTGAAAAATATGAAAGATATTTAAAAACTGTGGATTCAGGTACAATTATAAGAATTGGTGATGGAGTAGCAACTGTATATGGATTAGATGAATGTGTTGAAGGAGAACTTTTAGAGTTTCCTAAAGGTGTATATGGTATGGCTCTTAACTTAGAGCATGATAGTGTAGGATGTGTGCTTTTAGGACCTGAAGAAGGAATAAAAGAAGGAGATGTAGTAGTTAGAACTGGAAAAATAGTAGAAGTTCCTGTTGGAGATAGAATTATAGGAAGAGTTATAGATGCTTTAGGAAATCCAATAGATGGAAAAGGATTTATAAAAAATGATGGATTTAGACCTATTGAGGTAAAAGCGCCTTCTATAATTGATAGAAGTCCTGTTAATGAACCACTTCAAACAGGAATAAAAGCTATAGACTCAATTATTCCAATTGGAAAAGGACAAAGAGAACTTATTATTGGAGATAGACAAACAGGAAAGACATCTATAATAATAGATACAATTTTAAATCAAAAAAAGAAAAATGTAATCTGTATTTATGTGGCTATAGGTCAAAAACAATCAACTGTTGCAAGCTTAGTAAATACTTTAAGAGAAGAAGGGGCTATGGATTATAGTATAGTAGTGTCTGCTTCAGCTTCTGAGCCAGCTCCATTACAATATATTGCACCATATGCAGGTTGTTCAATTGGTGAATATTTTATGGAAAAAGGCAAAGATGTACTTATAATATATGATGATTTATCTAAACATGCAGTAGCTTATAGAACTATGTCTCTTTTATTGAAAAGACCACCAGGAAGAGAAGCATATCCTGGAGATGTTTTTTATATTCATTCAAGGCTTTTAGAAAGAGCAGCAAAATTATCAGAAAAACTTGGTGGAGGATCTTTAACTGCATTACCAATAGTAGAAACTCTTGCAGGAGATGTTTCAGCTTATGTTCCAACTAATATAATTTCAATAACAGATGGACAGATATTTTTAGATTCTGATTTATTTTATTCAGGGCAAAGGCCAGCTGTAAATGCAGGAATATCAGTTTCTAGAGTTGGAGGAAATGCTCAAATAAAAGCTATGAAACAAGTAGCAGGAACACTAAGATTAGAATTAGCTCAATATAGAGAGCTAGCTTCTTTTGCACAATTTGGATCAGATTTAGATAAAGACACAAGAAGAAGACTCGAAAAAGGTAAGAGATTAGTAGAAATTTTAAAACAAGATCAATATGAACCATTAGATGTAAATTATCAAATAATAATGCTTTATGCAGGAGTAAATGATTTTTTAAGTGATATAGATGTTAAAAAAATAAGAGCATTTGAAAAAGGATTTTTTGAGTATATAAAATCAAGTGAGATACTTCTTTTAGATAGTTTAAAGAGAGAAAAAAAGATAACTGATGAAATAAAAGAAGATTTAGAAGAAGCTATTTTAACTTTTAAAAATATGTTTTTAGAAGAATAAGATTTAGGAGAAAATATGTCAGCAACAGGTTTATTAGAAATAAAAAGACGGATCAATAGTGTAAAGAATACTCAAAAAATAACAAAAGCAATGGGGCTTATATCTATCTCTAAATTAAGAAATGCAAAAACAAAATTAAAAGAGAATTATTGTTATTTTAATCAAATATGTAATATAAAAAAAGAGATATTTTATATTGGAAGAAATGAAAATAATATTTTTCTTAAAAAAAATAAATCTAACAATAAGCTATTTCTTGTTATAGCATCTGATTCAGGATTATGTGGAAGTTTCAATGGAAATTGTATAGAGTTTATAAATGAAAAATACGGACTTGAAAAAGAAAATATAAGTGTTTTAGTGATTGGTAAAAGGGGAATATCTTATATAAATAAATATAAGCTTAATTTATATAAAAGTTATGGTGACTTAGATAATGAAGAAAATTATAAAAATATAAAAAATATAGTATTTGATTTTATGGAAAGTTACTACAAAGAGAATTTTGGGGAAGTAATATTAGTTTATACAAAATATAAATCTGCTATAAAACAAGAAGTGGTAGAAGAAAATTTATTGCCATTAAAAAATGAATTTAAAGAAAATGAGAATTTACATTTAGATGAAGTTGTTAGTATAGAAGAGAATGTAGAAGAGTTAATTAATATACTTATATATAAGTATTTAGAAGGTAAAATTATAAATTGTATATTTGATTCAAAAACTAGTGAACAAAGTGTAAGAATGCAAGCTATGAATAGTGCAATTAAAAATGCAGATGATATATTAAAAAGTTTAACTTCAAAATACAATAGAATAAGGCAAAGTGCAATAACTCAAGAAATATCTGAAATAGTTAGTGGATCAGAAGCGCAAAAATAGATGGGAGGAGTAGTAGATGTATAGCAATGTGAGCAAAGTTGGGAAAGTAGTACAAATTATAGGCCCAGTAATAGATATACAATTTAATAAAAAATTTTTACCTAACATACTTAATGCAATAAATATAAAACTCGAAGATGATTCTTTTCTTGTTTGTGAAGTAGAGCAACATGTAGGAGATGATATTGTAAGAGCTATTTCTATGGAAACTACAGAAGGAGTTAGAAGAGGGCTTGAAGCTTATGATACTGGAAGTCCAATTAAAGTGCCTGTTGGTAAAAAAACTTTAGGTAGACTTTTTAATGTATTAGGAAAAGTAATAGATGAAAAAGAAGAATTAAAAGATGTAAGTTATTGTCCTATTCATAGAAAAGCTCCAAGTTTTGAGGAGCAGTCACTTTCACCAGAAATGTTTGAAACAGGAATAAAAGTAATAGATTTAATAGCTCCATATCAAAGAGGTGGAAAAATAGGTCTTTTTGGAGGAGCAGGAGTTGGAAAAACTGTTTTAATTCAAGAACTAATAAATAATATAGCAAAAGAGCAAGGAGGATACTCAGTATTTACTGGAGTGGGGGAAAGATCAAGAGAAGGAAATGATTTATATAGAGAAATGAATGAATCAGGTGTAATTAAAAATACATCGTTAGTATTTGGTCAAATGAATGAGCCACCAGGTGCAAGAATGAGAGTTGCACTTACAGGATTAACAATGGCAGAAGCTTTTAGAGATGAAGGCCAAGATGTACTTTTATTTATAGATAATATTTTTAGATTTTCACAAGCTGGTTCAGAAGTATCAGCACTTTTAGGAAGAATTCCATCAGCAGTAGGATATCAACCTACATTAGCTACAGAAATGGGAGCACTTCAAGAAAGGATAACTTCAGTGAAAAATGGTTCAATAACTTCAGTGCAAGCAGTTTATGTTCCAGCTGATGATTTAACAGATCCTGCTCCGGCAACAACATTTACTCATCTTGATGCGACAACAGTTTTATCAAGAAATATTGCAGAACTTGGGATATATCCAGCAGTAGATCCATTAGAGTCAACATCAAGAATATTAGATCCAAGAATTGTTGGAATAGAGCATTATGAAGTTTCTACAGCAGTTAAAAATATTTTAGAAAGATATAAAGAACTTCAAGATATAATAGCTATACTTGGAATGGATGAACTTTCAGATGAAGATAAACTTTTAGTATCAAGAGCTAGAAAAGTTCAGCGATTTTTATCACAACCATTTACAGTAGCAGAACAATTTACAGGAATGAAAGGAAAATATGTTAAAGTTGAAGATACAATAAAAGGATTTAAAAAAATAATAGATGGAGAGTTAGATAATATTCCTGAATCAGCTTTTTTATTTGCTGGAAGTATTGAAGACGTACTAAATAAAGCTAAGGATTTAGAAAGAGTATAGGAGAGAATAGATGGATAGTTATGAATTAGAAATAATAACTCCATATAAAAAAGCATTTTGTGAAAATATAAAAATGATAACTTTAAAAAATAGTTCTGGGGAGTTTACAATATTAAAAGAATTTAAGAATTTTATATGTAGTTTATTACCTGGAGTAATTAAAATAGAAAAAGAAAATGGAGAAATTTTAGAGTTATTTTTAAGTGAAGGAATATTAGCAGTAAAAAATGATAAAGTTATAATATGTACAAGTAGTGTTGAATTAAAAGAAGAAATAAATTTAGAAAAAGCAAAAAAAGCTAAAGAAAGAGCTGAAAAAAGATTAAAGGAAAAGGAAGTTAATGATATTAGAGCTATATTATCATTAAAGAGGGCAATAGAAAGAATAGATTTTATAAATTCTAAAAGATAATAGTTCATAATTTTTTTGGATTTATTTAATTTATGTGTAATTTTAGAATAGTTATGATATGCTATTATAGAAGAAAAAGAAAAAATCCTTTAAGGAGATATACGGATGAAGATTAAGAGTTTATTAGGAATATTGATAGTAATTATAGTTGGAATATTAATAGTAATTCCAAGAAGTTATTTTGTAAAAAATAATATAAAAGAAGAAAATGCAATATCATCGAAAACTGTACAAAATTTAACTAATGGACCAGAGTATATGAATTCATTTTTAAGAAATACTATAGAGATACAAGCTATTTCTGGAGATATGGGAAATACGATAGAATACACATTAAGAGATTTAATAGCTAAAGATACTGCTGTTAGTATTTTAAATAAAGATTATACTATATTAGAAAATATAAAAGAGAATCTTATAAGTTTAAAAAATGAAAATTCAGAAGAGTTAAGCAATCTTACTAATATACAAATTGATAATATTAATAAGTTAGAAAATCTTAATAAAACAGCTATTCCTAATATACAAAATTTCAATATTCAAAGTCTAGAAGATTTATCAAAGAATATAGCATTTAGTTTTTGTGAAGGAGTGCCTAATATAGGAAATAAATATAAAATAAATTTAGATTCATATAATTCAGTTCTTGCAGAAAAAACTTATGAATATAATTTTGCAAAAGATTATATATCTTAATAAAAAACCTTGCTAAAAATTTTAGCAAGGTTTTTTATTATAAATTTTTACTTAATTCTAAGAAATTATTTATGTCATCTTCAATTATTTTTAGAGAGTTTCTCCAAAAATCAATTGATTGAATATCAATATTCATAAGTTTAGTTATATCTGCTAAATTTGATTTACCAGTTACACTTAACAGTTTATCATAATCTTCAACAAATTCAGAACCTCTCTTTAAATATTCAGCATAAAGTCCTTTTGAAAATAAAAGTCCAAAAGCATAAGGAAAATTATAAAAATTTGCTTCTGCATAATAGTAGTGTGGTTTACAAGCCCACATATAAGGATGAAGATAATTAAAATCAAGACCATCTCCATAAGTTTCTTTTTGAGCATTAATCATAATTTCTTTTAATTCTTCTGAACTTAAAGAAGCTTCTTTTCTTCTATCAAATACTTCTCTTTCAAAAAGAAATCTACTTAAAATATCTACAATTATTTGACCACAATCTGAAATTTCTGTTTCTAAAATAGCAATAGCATCATTTTTATTTGCACCTTTTACAGCAGCTTTTTTTACTATTGTTTCACAAAATGTTGAGGCAGTTTCAGCAATAGGCATAGGATATTCTGAATTTATTTCACTTTCTTTTAAAAGGCATTCTCCGTGATAGCCATGACCTAATTCATGAGCTAAAGTTATTACATCACTTAAAGTTTCTCCAAAATTTAGCATTATACGGCTTTCACCTATCATATGAAGATTTTCGCAAAATGCACCACCAACTTTTCCTTCTTTAGGATAAACATCTATCCATTCATTTTCAATTGCATTTTTAGCAAAAAGTCCTAGTTTTTCTGAAAAAGTAGTGAAATTTTTAATTATAAAATCTTTAGCTTCATCAAAAGTAAATTTTTGTTCAGAATCTATTATTGGTGCGAAAAGATTATAAAAAGGAAGACCATTTTTATTTCCTAATAATTCAGCTTTTCTTTTATAATATTTTCTAAATACAGGAAGACTTTCTTTCATAGCAGAAAGCATTGCATTTAAAGATTTCATATCTAGTCTAGAGTTAATAACAGTTTCTTCTAAAGGACTAGAATATCCACGTAATTTAGAAATAGTTATAACTTCACCTTTAATTCCATTTAAAGCAGAAGAGACAGAATTTTCGATTTTTGTATAAGATTTTAATTCAGCTTCATAAGCAGCCTTTCTAATTTTTTCATCTTTATCAAATGCCATATTTCTAACAACACTTAATGGTAAAGATTTTTTTTCACCATTTATCTCAATATCAACAAGTAAAGATGAAGTTTCTAAATCTTTTAATTTAGTCCAAGAAGAAGATCCAGAACC
Organism: Clostridium thermobutyricum DSM 4928; assembly: GCF_002050515.1. GTDB lineage: Bacteria > Bacillota > Clostridia > Clostridiales > Clostridiaceae > Clostridium > Clostridium thermobutyricum. The sequence goes on from NZ_LTAY01000046.1 coordinate 11,725, forward strand.
TTTCATTTGAGCAATTATTAATTCTTCTCTATCACTTAATATATGTTTACTATATTCTTTTATTTCGTTAAGATGAAATGCATGCTCTTTTAATAAATCAGATGAATTTATTATTTCTGATAAATTATCTATTGATCCTATCCATTTATATAGTTTAGCTTCTGAATCTGCAATAGAAGCTAATTTTTGTTCAAGTATATCAAGAGTTTTAATAGCCACTACATCTTTAGTATTTACGCTCATTACTAAATTTGAATACATTATAAGTTTATTTGATAAAGCTTTAAAATTATTTGTTTCATTTATATATTTTTTTAGTTTTTCTTTTAAATCAAATCTATCGTTAGTTATTGAAGAAACAAAAGATTTGTAATTATTAATTTTTTTATTAAATAAATCCATATCAGCCTTAAATTCAGGTGATTCAAAGCTAGAATATAAATTATTTAAATTCCAATTTCCATTCATAATAGTACCTCCTATATAGTTATATATAAAATTATATCATTAATAATTATTAAAAATGTTATATAAAAATAAATAAAAAAACTACAAGTATAAACTTGTAGTTTTTTATGTTGTAGTTTACAAAGTTTTTAAAGTTCTTAAAAGTAAAGTTCCAGCAAATAAAGCTGAAATAAAATTAGATAAAGGTAAAACAATCCAGATACCTTCTAATCCTAAATTAAAACCATAAGGTAATATATATAATAATGGAATAAAGAAAATTACTCTTCTAAATAAAGAAAGAATAATAGATTCTTTGGCTCTTCCAATAGCTCTATAGAAGGAAATTGATAGAAAGTATATACCTAATAATGGAGAGGCTAATAAAGCTATTATTAAAATTTTACTACTATAATTAATTAAAGCTAGTTTAGTAGTAAACATTTCTGATAATGGTTTAGAAAAAATCATTATTAAAATAGTTCCAATTAATGCAACTCCAGTTGAAAATATAAATCCCCATTTTACAGCTTCTTTTACTCTTTTTATATTATTTGCTCCAAAATTATAACCTATTAAAGGTTGATTACCTCTGTTAAAGCCAGCAACAGATTTTTGTATAATAGAAGTTAATTTAAAAACTATCCCATATACAGCTATAACATAATTTCCACCAAAGTGGTATAAATCATTATTTAGTAGCATTATTGATATACTCCCAGCAAATTGATTCAGGAAAGTTGAAAATCCTATAGGTAAGCATTCTTTAATAAGTTTGAAATCATATTTAATATATTTTAATTTTACTTTAAGTAGAGTTTTAAATTTAAAGCAATAAATTACGTAAAGTAAATTTATGAGTTTAGCAATAGTAGTTGCTAGTCCAGCTCCTAAAACTCCCCATTTAAATATTACTATGAAAATAAAATCTAAAATGATATTAGATATAATACTTATAACTGTACCAATCATAGAATATTTTGTAGAACCTTCACCTCTCATAACATTATTAGATGCTAAACAAAGAGGATTAAATAAGATTCCTATAAACATCATTTCTGCATACCTTGAGGAATAATAAATAGCATTTCCTCTAGCGCCAAATAACTCTACAATATCTTTTGTAAAAACTAAACCAATAATACAAAGAATTATAGATATAGTTAATATAAATGCAACTAATGTTCCAACAGCTTTTTCTGCTTTATCTATATTTTTTTTACCTAATTGCCTAGATATAAATGAACCAACTCCAGATGCAAAAAGCATAGCAATTGAAGAAATCATCATTTGAATTGGTAAGTATAAAGATACAGCAGCAATACCAATAGAAAAAACATATCTTCCTATAAAAATTGTATCTATTATGTTATAAATTACAGTAGATACTGTAGAAATAGCAGAAGGAGAACTTATCTTTAGAACAGATTTCTGAATCTTTTCTTTTCCTAAAATATAATCTCTATCCATAAAAATCCTCCTTTTATTTATAATATTTCATTCTTAAAATGTTAGCATCATATAATAAAAAAATCTAGGTATAAATAGTTAATTATATTTTTTATTTATGAATAAGAGGTTCATAAATAAAAAAACCAAAGTAAAATTTTACTTTGGTTTTAAAAATTTAGCCTCTTTTATCAATTACATTTTGGATTAATGCCTTACATCTACCACATGCAGTACCAGCACCTGTGATTTCTCCAACTTTTTCTACAGTATCAGCGCCAGATTTTACCGCATTAACTACAGCTTCCATAGAAACGTTTTTACATCCACAAACACTAGCTAATATTTTTTCGATTTCAGGAATACATCCACCGCATCCAGTACCAGCACCAGTAGCTTCTTTAATCTCATCAAGAGTTCTAGCTCCATTTATCATAGCTTTTCTAATATCTATATAACTAACATTTTTACATCTACAAATAATTCTTTCTCCATTACTCATAATGAACACACTCCTTTAATATATAATGTTTTATTTAGCTTATTTTCTTTAATTTTATCTATAAAAGATCATAAACATGAAATATATTATAATATTTTTATAATTAAATAGCTATAGAATAAAGAATTATTTAATAGAGTTTAAAATAAATTAAAAAATATATGTTATTATAATGATGAAATTAAAATTTAATTGGAGTGATATTAATGAAAACTAATTACCATACTCATAATTTAAGATGTAAGCACGCTACTGGAAATGTTTTAGATTATGTAAAAATGGCTATAGAAGAAGGATATGAAGAAATAGGAATATCAGATCATATGCCACATCCAGGATTAGGAATTGATGATAAATCAAGAATGTTTTATGATGAACTTAGTAGCTATTTTAGCGAAATAGATTCTGCTAAAAAGCTTATTGGAGATAAAATTAAAATAAAAAAAGGATTAGAATGTGAATATTTTGAAGAGCTAAAATGGATTTATAAAGAATTAAAAGAAGAATACAAAGTTGATTATTTAATTTTAGGAGCTCACTTTTTTAAACATAAAGGGAATTGGGTTTACGTAGGATGGGAATTGGACCATTTTATGCTAGAAGAATACATAAATCATGTAATAAAATCAATGGAAACTGGTCTTTTTAAATATTTAGCTCATCCAGACCTTTTCTTTATGATATACAAAGAATGGGATGAATATTCAATAAAAGCTTCGAGAAGGATTCTAGAAGCGGCAGAAAGATTAAATATGCCGTTAGAAATAAATATAAATGGAATGAAGAAAGCAAAAGTAAAATGTAAAGATGGAGAAAGATATCCATATCCTCATAAAGAATTTTGGAAACTATCAAAAGAGTATAAAGTTAAAAGAATAATAGGAGTAGATGCACATAATCCAAAAGATTTAAAAGATTATAAAAAGGGATTAGATTTTGCTAAAGAGCTAGACTTAGAAACAATAGATAGATTAGAAATTTAAAAAAATATCCTAAAGTATATTTATACTTTAGGATATTTTTTAGTTTAAATCCACTCAACAGATATTTCTTTTCTTGGAACTGTTCTTTTATAAGTAACTCTTGGATATCCTATAACCATACAAGTAACAAGATTTTCACCTTCTTTTAATCCTAAGAATTCATTTATTTTAGGATTTGCAACAGCAGCTCTTGCTAAGAATCCGCTAAAATATGTTCCAAGGCCAAGAGCATTAACCATAAGTTCCATGTTAGATGAAGCTAAAGAACCATTAACATATGAAGGAGATTTAACTATTATTAAAGCAGGAGCTTTAAAGAAAAGCTTGTCTTCTCCATTAGGATTTTCTAAAAAGTCATTATACATTTTTATCCACATTCTTGCATAATTTTTTATATAATCTGCAGTTGATGCATCAGTAAGTAATTTATTACCTAAATCATTTAAAGTTTCAAGAACTAATTTTCTAAGCTCTTGTAATTTATCTTTAACAACAACATAAGATACATCTTGCATATTGCTTCCTGTTTGAGTAAATCTTCCAGCTTCTAAAATTTTCTCTAATTTTTCATTTTCAACTTCTTTATTTTTAAATAATCTAGTACTTCTTCTGAATTTTATAAAATTCATTAAATTTTCAGGCGTAATTGAAAAAGTATCTTTATCAAATTCTTTAACCTCATTCATATCATAGTGATTTGTAGACACAGCATTTTTAGGACATATAGCTATACAGTGTCCACAACTTATACAAGCTTCATTTTTTATAAATGCTTTCCCATCTCTCATTTCAATATCACTAACTATACAATCTTGAGTACAAAGAGTACACCCAATACATTTTTCGTTATCAACTAACATCATTTAAAAATCAACTTCTTTCTTTTAAATTTTAAATTTATACCGTATAATTTTTAATGTATATCTTTATTGAGATTATATTATTACATTAAAATTATGACAAGTAGGCAAACAAAGTTTACTTACTTACAAAAAGTTTAGTAAGGAGACCTTTATATGAAGAAAAAGAAGCTAAGAGATGAAGAAGCAATACAAAAGTCATTAAAGCTTTTAAGTGGAAAATGGAGATTGAGAGTTATTCTAGAAATATATAAAGAAGATAAAATACGTTTTAATAAATTACAAAAAAATATAGATGGAATATCAAGTATAATGCTTACTAGAATATTAAAAGAATTGATAGAAAATAAATTAGTATTAAGAGAACAATTTGATGAAATTCCACCACATGTTGAATATTCTTTAACAAGGGAAGCTCTAGGATTATGTCAGGTTTTTAATGTTTTAGAGGAATTAGGAAAAAAATTAAAATAGAGGAGATTTACATATGGAAAAAGTAATTGTTGTAGGTGGAGGGCCAGCAGGAATAATGGCAGCATTAAAAGCTTCAGAAAAGAATGAAGTTATTTTAATAGAGAGAAATAATGAAGTTGGTAAAAAACTTAAACTTACTGGTGGAGGAAGATGTAACATAACAAATAATAGAGATATTGATGAGATGTTACAAAAAGTAGTTACAAATAAAAAATTTTTATATTCAGCTTTTTATAGCTTTACAAATAGAGATCTTTTAGATTACTTTTCAAGTAAAAATTTAGAATATAAAGTTGAATATGATCAAAAGGTTTATACAGGAAGTGATAAAGCAGATGATGTTATAAAAACTCTTTTAGATGATTTAAAAAATAAAGGAGTAAAAATTTTATACAATTCTAAAGTTTCAGATTTAATTGTAGAAGAGGATAAAATAAAGGGAGTAGTTATAAATAATATAGAAGTAATTAATGGAGATAAAGTAATAATTGCAACTGGAGGAAAAAGTCATCCTCAAACAGGTTCAGATGGTAGTATGTATGATATATTAGAAAAGTATGGACATAAAATGCAACCTCAGTATGCAGCACTTATCCCATTAGTAATAAAAGAAGATTTTATCTCAAAACTACAAGGGATATCAATGAAAGAAGTTGTAATGAGAGCAAGGGTTAAAAAGAAAAAATTTGAACAAATAGGAGATATGATATTTACTCATTTTGGTATATCGGGTCCGGGAGTATTAAAATTATCTTCATATATAAATAAAGCTCTTGAAAATGAAGATATAACTTTAACTTTAGACTTTTTAAGTGATAAAAGCAGAGAGGAGATAGGAAGTATAATAAGATCTAATCCTCAAAAAACTGTTATAAATAATATAAAAGGACTTCTACCTCAAAATTTTTTAAAGCAAATAATAAGCTTATGTGATTTAGAAGAAGTAAAATCAGCAGAACTTAAGAAAAAAGATGAAAATAAATTAATATCTATGATAAAGGAAATGACCATTACTGCAAGAGAAACATTAACAATAAAAGCAGCTATGGTAACAAGTGGAGGAGTATCTGTTAAAGATATAAATTCATCTACTTTGCAATCCAAAATAGTTAAAGGATTATATCTTTGTGGAGAAGTAATTGATGTAGATGCAGAAACTGGAGGATATAATCTCCAAATAGCATTTTCTACTGGAAATTTAGCAGGTAGATTAGAGGAATAATTATCTGAATACAGGGCAAAATAAAATTATCTTAATAACAGGAGGTAATTTATTATGAGATTTTTAGATGGAATTGCTTTAATATTAGTAGTAATAGGAGCAATAAATTGGGGAATTATAGGATTCTTTGGATTTAATGTTGTAGAAGCTATATTCGGAATAGGCGTATTAAGTGCAATAATATATATTTTAGTAGGATTAGGTGGGCTATACGCTATATCATTCTTTGCTAGAGATAGAAGAAGAGTTCATCATTAATTTATACAAAATAAAAGCTTTGTTTTAAAGCTAACTAAAAGGACTTTTTCATGTGAAAAAGTCCTTTTTTAATTAAAAATGTTTTCTAAATATATAGTTTGTTTTTATATTTAGAACAGACTCAATATATATAAATTAAAAATCAAAACTTTACATATTAAAATTAACAAAAAAGTAATCATTTGGTTATTTATACAAAAGTTTTAATTGGTAAAATTATAAATAATAACATATTAATAACAAATTAGAAGGTGCTATATATGAAAGAATATTTTAAAGATTTTCAAAAAGCAGAGCTTATAAAAAAAGGAATGTCCGATGAACAGATACGAGCTCTTAATGAGTCTATCCATCTTTATTACAAAAAGTATACAAAATTAGATATTGGGTGTATTGAAGAAAAAATATTAGAATTAGATAATTTAGAGGATCTAATAGATTCATCTATAGCCTATGGAGTAGGACAACATAAAATACTTAGAAAAGTTGTAACTGATTATATAGACAATAACTTTTCAAGTAAATTTTTTTATAAAGGACTGTTTTATAGAACAATAAGAAGTGCAGCTCCAGATTATTGGGATATGGGGGGAACATCTTACTATAGAGCTTTTTTAACAGAATCAAAACTTAAATTATATTGTTTAGATAATTTTTTTAGATTAGTAGAGATAAAAAATATAGATTTAAAAAACATAGAAGGAGTATCTATGTTTGATCATATAAAGATTGAAGGAAAAATAATTAATATATACTACCAAATTTTAAGGATAAAAGAAAATAATATTTCTAATGATTATTATATGT
>NZ_LTAY01000047.1 GCF_002050515.1 Clostridium thermobutyricum DSM 4928
CTATTATATATAAATATTTAATATTATCTTCTGTTATATAATAATTATATAAAAAAATTACCATATTTAATAAAGAGGTGAATTATATGTACAATAAAATGTTTAATTTCGTAAAAACCTATCTTATAGATAATAATGCTGAAAAATTTAATTTCGGTTCTAACTTTAGAAATCGCTCTGAGCATATTAGTCGTGTTTTTATGTGGTCTAAAAGATTACTTGATGATAGGTATACAATTAATGTAGAAGCTCTTTTGACAGCAGCTATATTCCATGACATTGGATATGCTGTTAACTCTAATAATTTAAGCCATGCTGAAAATAGTGCTATTTTGTGCGAAAAATATTTAAAAGAAGAGGGATTTGATTTTGAATTTATAAATTTAGTTACATATTTAATTAAAAATCACTCTAATAAAGAATTATTAACTAATGAAGAGGTTCCAATTGAATTAATATTATTAATTGAAGCAAATTTATTAGATGAAACTGGAGCATTATCTATAATCTCCGATTCTATGTTTGAAGGAAGCTTAGATGAGCAATCTTACTATAAAACATATCATCAGATAATTACATATTCATATAACAATTTAAAGACAAATCCAATGGTTACACAAAAGGCAAAAATGTTTTGGAAAGAAAAACAAAAGCTTACTAAATTATTTATAGAACAGTTAGCTTTTGATATAGGCTTATTAGATTAATAAAAAACTGCTGAAATTATATTTCAGCAGTTTAATTTATAAACTTATATAATCTTTTTTCTTAAACTTAAAACAGTATATATCTAATAAGTGTAAAAACATAAATTTATACTATTATTTAGAAAAATTTTTAGCACTACATATATTCAATAAATGCTAAAACTTCATTTGTTTTAATATTCCATACTAATATTAAAGTATCATTTGTATCTGTTTTAGCATAAAATTTATATTCCTTTGAATTATCAATTATACTGTTTATTAGTTCAGTAAATTTCTCCTCATCTTTGGTTGAATACCATTTCTTTAACCTATTAAGCTTTAAAAATATATCTAACTCATAATCTCCCCATGATAAGCTATTTTTTAATGCTTCAACTTGATTTTCTCCATAAGTAAATTTTATTATTTTATCTCCATCTCCTAAAAACCCTCCAGAATTATTTAATAACTCTTCTTCACTTATTGGATGTTCAGGTAAATTAGTTTTCCAATTTAATTGCATAACTTTAAATTCAGTATTATGTTTGTAGTAATAATTAAGCCCAAATAAAAAAAGTGGTAATAATATAACGGATATTATCCCTAAAATAATATAAACCTTCTTCATGAATCTCCCCCTAATAGAATATTACCATATTTTATATAATAATGTTGTTATTACCTCTTTCGCTTTATTATCTATATTATTGAATATAAAAAGAGTATAGTTATGATTAAAACAAATCTACTATACTCTTAAAATTAAATAATTTGATATTCTTCTTTTATATAGTTTAATACTTTTATTAAATATGTTTTATGATGTCCTATAGCTTTTGAAAATACCTGTATAAACTTAATTACTTCTTTATTAGAGGAATTTTCATAGTTAAATGCTAAATAATATTTAATAAGTTCATATCTAACTAAAAGCATTATATATCCATCATATATAGATTCTATTTCTGAGTATGGAAATAAGCTATTATACATAAAATTAACTAAATAATTTTCAAAAATAAAATTATATTTTTCTATATTATCTCTTAATGAAATCTTCTCTTTTAAATAACTTAAGCTTTCTAAATTATTTAAAAGAGATATAGTGTCTTTTTTAAACTCTTCGCTAGTTATATTATCTAAATCAATAAGCTTTATAATATTTTTTATTAAATCAGTTGTAATGTTTAGACTTTCTCCAACATTTTTGTTTATATCATATTCTTTTATAAATTTAGAAGCATTATCATAATTAAAATCTATTTCATTTTCTACACTCTTTATAAAATCTCCTAAAATATTTATTCTATCTTCTATTTTAAGATCTCTATTTTGCATTATTTGAATACTTTTATTTCTAACTTCATAAAAGAATTCTACTGGAAGCCAATTTAATTCTTCTAAACTAGTGTTTAATCTATTTAAAATTATATGCTTTCCTAAATTCCCTTCAACTTCTTCAAATTCAATTTTCTCTCCACTCGCTAAAACTATTCTAGCAGCTTCAGGACAAGCAACATCAAGAGAAACTTCATAAACATTATCTACTTTATTAACTACTCTTGGAAATAAAGTACATACATTTGAAAGATATTCCTCTCCAAGCTTTGAATGAATAACACAATAATTATCTTCATCTAAAAAAGGACATCTCTTATTCTCTTTTATGCTCACCTTTCCAAAATCTATTTCAAAATCTTCACACTCTTTATTTAATATAATATTTCCTTTTAAAAATTCTTTTATATAACTTTCTTTTATATTCTCATATTGATTAAATGTGCTTTTATCAATATCAACATCCCAACCAATACAGCAACTATCTTCACATTTACCACCTATACATTTAAAACTTTTAAAATATTTTGGTTGTCTTTTTTTAACTAATTTATTCATATATATTTTCCTTACATAATTAAATTTTCTTTAGATTAAATAATTATATCATGTTCTATAATTTTATTATCCTAATATATCTTATAAATTTCAGAATTTTGTAATGCAATTTAAAAATTTAAACATTATTTATCAATTACATTATTTATATTTAATAATCTTATGGTTTTAAGTATAAGTGTTTTATAATTTATTTAATTATATTTCTTTTACAAGTTTAATCTGTATATTATACTAAAATCTAAATAAAATCTTTTATTATTTATATTAATAATTATATAAGGCAATAGAAATTTCTATTGAAATAGGTGATTATATGTATTGTGGTTATTGTGGTAAACAATTAGAATCAGAGCATGATTTAATTTGTCGTGATTGTGGTTCTAGAGTTGGTAATGATATTAATTATTGTACAAACTGTGGGGGACTTAGAAAAAATAAAAAGAAAAAAACTTGTGTGTTTTGTGGACATATTTTTTATACTGTTCAATCTAATAATAACAATTATAGAAAATTTTCCTCTACAAATAATAAAATAAACAGTAAAGGTGGCTTAATATTTTCTTCTATTTTTATGCTTATTTGGCTAGGTACTTCTATAAGAGATCTTTATGGAGATTTAACAGCTACTACTGGTTATTTTTCATCTAAAACTAGCCAATATATAAGTGTAGCAGATAGACATGCTAATGTACCTGTAGATTTATTTTTTGTTGGAATTGGAATATTCTTTTTAATATCATTAATAAGAGGATTTTTAAATTCACGTAAGTAGTTTTTTAATATATTACTAATATAAATTTAATGATAAAAAATTCTAGAAAACTTTAATTATATTAATTGATATTTATTTATGTTTATAAAAAGATCTGTATAAATTTTTATACAGATCTTTTTATAATTTATAGTTTTCTAATCTTAATTTCTGCAAATACAGGATAAAATCCCGAACTTAAAGCAACTCTTTGAGATATTATATGTGATTCAACTGTACCGTAAAAAGGAACCTTTCCTCTATTTAATATTTCTTCTTTTAAAAGTTTTACTATATTTTGACCAATCCCTTGTCCACTTGCTTCTTCCATTACATTAATACCAATTTGCCACATATTCTCTCCATCTCTACTTGCTCCAGCCATAGCTAATATATTTCCTTTTTCATCTAACGCACTTATTCCTAGAACATCTTTAAAACTTTCTTCAAAGGAAAAAGCTTCACAAAATCTATCATCACCTTTAAATTGTAATATTTCATCTTCTTCATACCATTTTACATTTTTAATTGGTTTAGTTTTTTCGTGAACTTCATATGGAAGATAATAATGATGTGTATTATCTATTTCATATCCAAATTCATTTAGTTTTTTATCTATTTTTCTTAGAGTTGAATATAAAAATAACCATTCACCTGAAATATTAGATAAATTTTCTACACACCAGTCCTTTATACATTTATTAGCACTTATAATTGCTTTTCCTTCAAAAATCAATATTTTTAATATTTCTTTATCGTTTTTATATATACGTCTCCCTTTAATCTCTTTTATATCAGTTATTAAAGTATTTTTATTTTCAAAGTCTTCTATCTTAAAATTATAATCTTTACAAAGCTGTTTTTTTACTTCATTTAAAATTTCTTTTTTTATAAGCATTTTAGTTCCCCTTTCATAAAATCAAATTATATAAAAAGCAGAATCACTGAAAAGATTCTGCTTTTTAATTTATATTTGGTTAAATCTTTCTACTCCCCATTTTTTTAATAAGTAAAAGAAAATTATATCAGCTATTACGAAAAACATTGTTATTATCATTAAATAAATATTTAAACTTATATTAATTTGAGTAAATAAAAATCCTGCTCCAAAAACTAAAGCTAAACCACCAAATGTCATTATCATTGATGAAGCACTTCTTTTTACAACTGCTACTTCAGAAGTCCATGTTAATGTATAGAATTTTAAATTTACTAAAAGTCCCCCCATAGATACAAAAAGACATATAATAATTAATAATCCTATAGCACAAACTCCTTCTATAAAAGTTAATCCAAGACCTATAGAACTTAATATTCCACCTATAATTGCTGATGGCACAGAAATTAATAAATTAACCATTATTTTTGATTTAAAAATAGTTTCAGTATCTATTGGTAAAGCTCTCAATTGCCAAAATTTATTTCCTTCAAGAGATATTGTATTACTAGTTGTACATGTAAGAAGTAAACAAAATGCTCCTACTAAAATAATTACTCCTAATTTTAAATCTGAGTACATATTACTTTCAAAAATCACTTCTATACTCTTTTCTCCCATAAATATAGTAGCACAGCTATAAATAACAAATAATACTGCTCCAAGACATGTATTTAATATTACCATTGGAATTCCTAAATATCTTTTTATTTCATTTTGGATAAGAGTTTTTTCTACTGAGTTTTCTTTTAAACTTTTCATTTTAAAGTTATTTTTTCTACTTGTTTCTAAAAGCTTTGAATTTATACTTAAATAAACTGTATTAACTACCCATACAAAAGCTATAAATATTGCTAATGATATTCCTATAAAAATCACCATATCTAAAAAACTACCATTAACTAAAGCATTTATATAAAACTTTGATGGTGGATATATTGAATAAAATATATCACTTATAGATTTACTATTTTTTAATATTCCATTTAAAAAATCTTCTCCAAATACTGTTGGAAAAATCATAACTCCAATTATAAAAATTAAAAATATTATTATTGTAATTATATTTTTATATTTAAATTTAGAGGCTACATACATTAATACTGTACCAATAAGAGTTGCAATAGCTGTAGGTATTATTGGTACAAATAAAGACATTATTATTCCATAAATAAGGAATGTCCCATTAACATAAGGTGCATTTTGCATATAAACTATATATGATGGTATTATAAAAATTAATGTTAATATATAAGTTGGAATTAGTATATTTATTATCTTAACCATAACTATTTCTATTTTATTAATTGGCATTGTTCCTAAAATATTATAATCACGTCCACCAAATATAGCTCCTGCAAGCTTTAATATACCTGCAATCCCTATAACTCCAAAACTCATTGAAAGGCTCATAGCTAGAGCATATTCACCAAATCCTGCCTTCGCAAGATCTTTTCCTAAAAAGTTATTAAATATAAAGGAAAATCCTATTATATATACACTTAGAAATAATCCTAATGCTAATTTATAAAAATTCTTCTTTTTATCACCTTTTATTAACCTATTTAAGCTATATGTGTTTATAAAATCATATTTTAAAAAATTAAAAAATCTACTCATCTTCTTCAAGCTCCATAAATAATTCTTCTAAAGAACTATCACCTATAATATCTTTTACATCTCCATTTGCAACTATTTGTCCATTTTTTATTATTGCAACTTTATCACATAGTTTTTCTGCTACTTCTAATACGTGAGTTGAAAAGAATATAGAAGCTCCTTCATTACACATTTCTCTCATAATTTCCTTTACTTTATGAGATGCAACAGGATCTAACCCAACAAAAGGCTCATCTAATATTAAAATCTTAGGCTTGTGTATTAATGCTGAAATAATAACAAGTTTTTGTTTCATCCCATGAGAATAAGATGATATTAAATCTCCAAGAGCACTAGTTAATTGAAATAAATCTGCATACTCTTTTATCCTCTCTTCTCTATCTTTTTTACTAATCTTATATACATCTGATATAAAATTAAGGTATTGAATTCCTGTTAAATTTTCATATATATCTGGATTATCAGGTACATACGCCATTAACTTTTTACATTCTTTTGGATTTTTAATAATTGATAATCCATTTATCAATATATCTCCTTCTTCAACTTTTAAAATCCCAACTATTGATTTTATAGTTGTAGTTTTTCCAGCTCCATTGTGACCTATAAATCCAAATATTTCTCCATCTTGGATTGTTAAGTTAACATTATCTACTGCTTTTTTTCCTTTTAAATAACTTTTTGAAAAATTTTTAATCTCTAACATCTCTCTATCCTCTTAGCTATCTTTATAGCCTTTCCCCTTTTATTTTAATAATGCTCCTATAATTGGAGCTATAATTGATCCCATTAAAAGAATTATTACCCCTATATAAATTGCCATACCTACTTTAGTTCCAGCATTTATAGTAACGCCAATTCCTGAACGTTTTTCAACAAATATATTAGGATTTTGTTTGTTATAATAAACAAAGCCCCATTTCCAGTAATCATCATCATTCTTATAAGTTACTTCATTATTTTTTACTTTATAATTATTTTTAGCTTTTACTAAAACTACTGTTAATCCTATTACTCCTACTAAAGTCAGTATTGGTATATAAATAACAAATTTCATATAACTTTCTGGCAAAATTGTAAGAGTTACAAAGTTTCCTATTGTTAAAGTAATTAATACTGGAATCATTGTTATAAACATCATAAGGCTAACTAATTTTTTTGACTTTAAATTTGCTTTATGAGATTCTTCTGAGTTTTTAGGATCTATTTTAAAACTTGTTTTTTGAATAAGAATATCAGTTCCTATATATATTAAAAGCATAAATAGTATTGTAATTATTAATGGAAGTATTGCTATTAAACTCTTATTTGTCCATCCATCTGCAACTCCAGAAGCATTAAAGTGAATTGCAATTCTTTCAGGTAAATCTTTATATTTCATTACTGCCGCAATTATATTTATAGCCATAAATATAATTGCTATAAAAATATAGTATATTATCATATAAGAAGAAATTTTAGAAGATTGCATATTTACAACTGCAACTTGTTTCTTTACTGTTTTAATTTCTTTTTTAGCTTCTTTTACCTTTTTGTTAAAATGAGCCAATATAAAGAAATTTAATCCTATATAAATAAATAATCCAATAACTTGAAAAATTTCATTATATAAAAATACCCCTATAAGGATAAATATACAACCAATAAGACAAGCCAATGTATTATAAACTTTATATTTTTTTATAATTCCACTAAAAGGTTCTTTCTCTTTATCCTCTTCTTCAACAATTGAACCTAATAGAATTCCTTTCTTTCCTTTAATCGGAAAATAATTATTTAATACTCCTGATAAAATTAATGCTACTAAGATAATAAAATTAACTAATTCCATATTAATCCTCCTTAGAAAACTTTTTAAAATTTTCTTTTACGCTTTTTAAAACCTCTTCTTCGCTTATTCCCATCAAAAAGCTTTCTGATAAAATCAATTCAAATTTTTCTTTAAATTCATCTCTATAAGATTCCTTTTTATCTATCTTTACTATTACTCCCTTTCTTCTATCTATTTGTACATATCCTTCAGACTTTAAAATATTATAAGCTTTATTTATTGTATGAAGATTAACCTCTATCATAGATGACATTTGTCTTACAGAAGGAAGTCCATCACCGTCTTTTAATTTTCCTGTTGCTATTGCTTTTACTATTTCATTTCTTATCTGCATATAAATAGGCGTTTCACTATCAAATTGTATTTCTATAAGCAAATAACCACCTCCTTGTTATATATAATATATAACAAGCAACACAATTCTTCAACCATTTTTTAGAAAAATATAAAAATAAGAAAATTAATATTAGTAAACTTTTTCTTTTTATATTTAATTAATTTATTAATATATAAATTTTTAAATTAAAATTTAAAATTCATTGTAATTCTTTTCATAAATAATGGTATAATGTTAGTGAAATAAATTTTATTTATTTTTACAAATGAAAGTGAGGCGATTTTTATGGGTAATGATTTAAAAACTAACTCAAGATTAGTTTTTGGATTTATTGAAAGCCATTTTTTAAAAACAAAAGAAAAATTATCAGTAGGAGATATAGTTATACCTGGTATTAACATAGATGATGTACAAACTATTATCTATTCACTAGCAAATAGAGGTAAAATTGAAATAGATAAAAGCTCTATTCAACCTTATATTACGAAGATACTAAACTAATTTATATTTTAAATAATTGAGTGAACATTAAATTTTTTATTTCACATAATAAAAAGAACCTATATATTATAATTTTTTAATATAATATATAAGTTCTTTTTAATTTTATAAAATTTCTAATTTAATTATTTCATGTTATGTTTTAAATATTTTATTTATAATAATAGATTAAAATTTTAAATTTATATTTTATAAATTTAGTTTGCTACTGCATTTAAATCATATCCTTTATCAGTAACATATCCATTTATACTCCAAATATTTAATTTTTGTTCTTTTGCACTATCTTGAGCATTATACATATCCTTTAGAAGAGGATTTTTCTTTTCATAAACATAAGCTACTCTTGCAAGTCCATTTGCTACTAATTCTTCATTAAGATTGTACCACTTATCTCCTGACTTATAATATACATACGCTAAATATCTTCCATATTTATCTGTAGTATTTTTACCTGGAACAAGCTTTATACTCTCTCCTTCTGAAAGCTTTGATTTTACAAAATCTTTAGCTTGAACTCCGTATGGTTCTATTGGTGTTCCTGTCTTTACAGTTTCAGGAGTATCCATCATAAGAAATCTAACTTTTTCTTCTTTATTTCCAATTTTAACTACTATAGTATCCCCATCTACATCTCTTACATATGTAGCATCAATTCCTTTTACATCAAAAACACCTTTTACCTTGTACTCTTTATTATATTCAAATTTTGCATCCTTATCTGCTTTATTAATTTTTTCTACTTGTGCTTTTGTAAAGCCTTCATTAAAGTATATATGTCCTTTTTTGCTACTAGAATCCTGTCCAAAGAATAAAACCCCCAGTATTACAAATACGACACATAATATAATGACCCCTATTATCTTTTTCATTTTCTTCTCCTTAGTATATTTTATTACGTGTAAATAGATTATTCGACTATTATTATACGTATTTTATAATTTTCAATCAATTACTTTTCTCTTAACTCTATTAATCGATAGTCTTCTTTTTACAATTATCTTTTCTATTCATCAAATTACTGTTTAATCTTTTGTAGAAAATACAAATAGCCCATTTATTTTTCTCTTTTTTTATAAAACTTAGTCGCAAAGTGTTGTACGATACTATATTCCTTTCTTTGGTAATAATTGGTAGAATAATGTTGTAGATAGGAAATATTTAAAGTAATAAACTTAATTTCAAATTATTCAGAAGAAATTTAGTGCATAAAAATGATATTTATAAAGAATTAAGGAGGATAAATGTATGACTATACCAGTATTAAGGAGATATCTTGATTTATGTAAAATGTTTAATATTGAACCAACTTTAAAAGGGGCAAATAAATTTAAAGAAAACGCTTTAATTATAGACAATCTATTAAATAGTGGTTTTAGAAGTTTAGTGATTGATATAGTTAAATAAACTATCATTTAAATGAAAATAATATACATATGAAATAGATGAAAGAAATTTAATTTTTATATTTTCAAGATTAAAATAACGTATTTAATTTTATATAAAATAACAAAATGACCTTTTCAAAATTGAAAAAGCCATTTTGTCTAAATGCTTAGGTGTCTTTATTTGGACGCCTTTTTATTTTTCTATCCAGTTCCAATATTAGTTATTACATATTTATTATTAATTTGTGTAATATCAACTAATGCAAACTTATCAACAATCCAATTATTATCTTTAATTTCTCCATTCCCTGCAACCCACATATTGCTTTCATTAGTATATTGAATATCATATGAAACACTTACTGTAAACTTATAAAGATCCTGACTTTCAATTTCTATATCATTTATCCTATAATCAGTAAGACAAATTACAGGCTTTCTCTTTAGATTTTGAGATTTAACAATAGACCAATCAGTTCTATTTTCATTTATATAATCATCAAATAACTCTCTTGCAATTTTTATTTTTTCATCTTTACTTAAAGGATTATAAAATTTTAAATTACTTCCAAGGTTGTTTTCAAGATTTATATTATCTTCATATGAACTTGTTTCTTTAGATTCTTCATTTTCTTTATTATTAAATGTTACAGCTAAATATATTCCATAAGTAATTACTCCAACTGCACATATTCCTGAAATTAAATATCCAAGCTTTCCATTCATTAATTTTCCTCCCAAAATTCTATATACTATACCAAAACAATTTCCACATTATACTAATAATAACAAAAGCCAATAATACTAGCAATATTATTGGCTTATTTCTGCATTATTCATTATATACTCATAATATTTCGATATACACCTTAATTCTAAGTTATATAGATTATATTTTATAATTAAAACTTCTCATTATTATCTAAATTTAAATTTTTATAAATTAATTGTTCTATTATACTATTGATAGTAAGAGCCTTTTATATATTTAATTTTAACATTAAGTCTACTTGATGTTCTTTATTGTTAATTCATCTATATTCTTCTTTTATTTTGGTATTTTATATCGTAATTTTTTTATTAAAAATATTTGCATTCATAAAAAAAGTATTATATAATTTTACTTGTAAAGCACGGCGCTATAGCCAAGTGGTAAGGCAGTGGTCTGCAAAACCTTGATCCCCAGTTCGAATCTGGGTGGCGCCTCCATTTTAAAAGATTACTCATTTTGAGTAATCTTTTTTTATTTTATTTTTTTAATATCAATAAATAACTTCATAATAAAATACATCTAAATTATTGCGAATAATATTTAAACTTTTCGCACAAATCAAAGCTAAATATAACTTTTTCTTCCTTGATTATAATAATAAATTTATTATATATATTTTAATATTTTTAATTTTTAAAACTATAAATATAACTTTTCTGTGATATAATCTTTTTTAACAATTAATTCATTTGTTATTTTTTTATTGTTAATTTTTTTAATATACTCTAAATATACAAATATGATTATATTTAGTATAAGCAATGTTTTAATTTGGAAAAATACCAATAAATTTTAAATGGGAGGAAAAAATTGAATATAAGAAATTTAAGAAAAAGTTATGCCCTTCAAATAGGTGTAATTCTTATCCTTCTTGTATATTTTCTATTTAAATTAGATGATGTACATAGATATTTATCTTCTTTTAGTGATATGATGACACCTATATTTATAGCATTCGCCTTAGCATTCATATTAAATTTAGTAGTTAGATTTCTTGAAAATAAAATTGTATATAAATTTATTTTGAAGAAAAAAACTCCTAAAAATCGTGGAATAGTTAGAGGTATATGCATAATTTTATCTATTCTAATAGTTTTTGGAATAATAACTACTGTAGCTTTTGTTATAATCCCAAAAGTTATAGAAAGCTTAATTCAAATTGCTGGAGCTGCTCCAAGATATATAATGCAATTTGAACAAACTATAGAAAAATGGTTCCATATATCAAGTACATCAGAGATTACTCATTCTCTTTATAATGAAGCCTTTGGTGCTTGGAAGAATATACTTTCTATAGGGACTAATATTATAACTACAAGTCTTTCATCTATAGTTTCTTTTACTATATCTTTTACAAGCGGTGTAGTTGACTTTATTATGTCTCTTATTCTTGCAATTTATATGTTATTCAGTAAAGAAATGCTTATAAAACAAGTCAAAAAAGTTATTTATGCTCTTTTAAGAAAAAATGAAGCTGATAAATTTGTTAATGTATTAAAAATTTTAAATAATTCTTTTGCATCATTTATAACTGGACAATGTACTGAAGCATTTATAGTTGCAATTTTATCATTTATATTAATGACTATTTTAAGAATACCTTATGCAATGCTTATAGCAGCATTATTAGGTGTTACTGGAGTTATTCCTATACTTGGAGCTTTCATAGGTATAATACCTTCTGTATTTTTACTTCTTATGATAAGCCCTATTAAAGCAATAACATTCGTAATAGCAATTGTAGCACTTCAACAAGTTGAAAGTAATATAATTTACCCAAGAGTAGTTGGTTCTTCTGTTGGACTTTCTTCACTTTGGATAATGATTGCTATTATAGTTGGTAGCTATGTATACGGAATTCTTGGAATACTTATAGGAATTCCTCTTATAAGTGCGTTTTATAAAATATTTAGAGACTATGTAAATAAAAGATTGCATGATAAAGATATTTCCATATAAGAAAAGCTATGAAAACAATGTTTTCATAGCTTTTTTATTTTTATTCTTCTGACATTATCTCTATTATATCTTCTTTAGTTAAAAGATTATTTAAAAGATAATAAGCATTTTCTTTTCCATCATACTCATACATTTGAGTTTCTTTTGAATTTGTTATAATACAATACTCTGCCATTGTCATATCACTTAAATCCATAAGTTTATCTAAAGCTTCTTCTGTTATTTCTTCATCTTCTGATAAACATGAAACTATAATAAGCGGGCATATTTCTTCATCTGTATGATATTCTACTATAATATCAGCTACATCATCAGTCTTTAACCCATATGTTTTAAGTGGCATATCTTTAACTACTGTTTCATCAAAGTGAAGTTCATTTTTTATGAATTCTAATGTTTTTTCTTTTACTAATTCTTTACTCATCCTTTTCACCAGCTCTTTCTTTTTTTCCTACTAATTTGTGAAAATATATTCCTATCATTTCTGATGCATACCCTAATATATTACCACAAAGTAATGCTGGAACAACAGCTTGCCAATGACCATTTAATCCAAAAGTTGAGAAGCATCCACAAAAAGCGCCAGATATAAATTCTAACTTCTTTAATTTTGCTTGAATACACATTACAAATGAGAAAAATGCTGTAAGCATATATGACCACCATGCATGGTGAAATAAAGTTGAACCTTTTATAATGCACATAGCCCAAAGTATTCCTGTTGCATTAGAAAATAATGATTTTATAAGTCCTTGAAATTTTCCTCCAGATGAGAAATAACTAGTCCAACCTACAAATCCAGTCCATGAAACCATACCAAATGTAGCGGCTATCCAAGCCCAAACTCCTGATAAAACTCCTACGCTTATTGAAATAGCAGTAAGTAACTCCATAAAAAAAACTCCTCCTTAGTACCTCAAATTATATATTTAATTTTTTTCTTTTAAAAAAGATTATATCACAGTTAAATTTAATTTATATATAAACATTTTTTTAATTCTTTTTTATCAAAAATTCTATGGTTTAATTAATAAATTTCTACTTAATTTTTATTATTATATTTATTTTTCTAATTTATTTATATAAAAATAAAAGAAGCTTAACCTCAAAAAGAATTTATTTCTTTTTGAGGTAGCTTCTTTAATCTATTATTTTATCATCTTGTAATAATTTTAAAAGTGTAGGTTTAAAGTTAAATTCATTTACTAAATTATTAACTTCTTCAATAGCTTTTTCTTTTTTAGCTTTTGAAACTCCACCTTTTGATGCTCTTATAAGTATATTTTTAGGTGAATGAGCTATATCTATAAATTCTAAAAGCTGAGTCTTATAACCTGCTGCTTCTAAAAGATTTCCACGAACAGCATCAGTCATAAGTGCTGCCATTCTCTCTTTTATTATTCCATATTTAGAAATTATAGAAAAAGTATCAGTATCCATTTGACTATTAAATTCATGTTGACAGCAAGGAACTGAGAATATCATTTTAGCATTCCATTTAACAGCATTATAAAGAGCGTAATCTGTAGCCGTATCACAAGCATGAAGTGTAATTACCATATCTACTTTATTTTCATATTTAAAGCCATTTATATCACCAAGCTCAAAATGAAGGTTATCATATCCATACCCTTCTGCAATCTTATTACACTTCTCTATAACATCTTTCTTTAAATCTAATCCTATCATTTTTACTTTTATATTCTTTATTTTTACAAAGTAATAGTAAAGAACGAATGTTAAATAAGACTTACCACAACCAAAGTCTAAAATAGTAAGCTCTTTAAAATCATTTTTCTTTATTTCATCATCAACAATTTCAACAAATCTATTAATTTGCTTATATTTATCATATTTAGAGTTAATAACCTTTCCTTCTTTAGAGAAAACTCCAAGGTCTATAAGTGGTTCTATAATCATTCCTTCTTTAAGAATATAATTCTTTTCTTTATTATGTGAACTCGCTTTAGAAGCTATTTTAGAATTATCTCCACCTTTTTTACCTAAAAATATTTTTCCTTTTTTAGATATTTTTAAATCATATGTAGAATTCTTTGACCATGCATTTAGATTTTTATAATTATTAAACACTAAATGAATAAGTCTTTCTTTTAATTCTTCTTTACTTAAATTTTCATGAAATACTTGTTTATCAGTAAATTTTTCAACTTGATAAAAAGACTTATTTTTAGTTTCTTTTAAACTTATATTTATCTTATTATACTCAAAATCTTTTTTCATTTTATTGCTTATAACTATCTTAACAATGTCATCAGCTAATATTTCTTCAATTGCTTTTTTTAAATCTTCCATTATATCCACCTAACTATAGTTTTATAAAAATTTCTTTAATAAAAACTCATGTATATATTTTCTGTTATTTATTATACCATCTTTTTAATTCTTTAAAACAAAAAAAATGTAGTCATTTGACTACATTTTTTTAGGCAGACTTATATTCTGTCCATTTTGTGTCCTGTAAAGATACTCTTCTTATAAAAATATCTCCTTTTCCATCTTTAACTATAGTTATAGATGGTTTTGAATAATTTCCATAAAGTATTGTAGAATAATTATTTTGATCATCACAATAATCTGGTGAATACTCATATTCTTTTCCATCTTTTTTGTAGATTACATCATCATTTTTTACTATAAGTTCATTTCCATTTAAAGATTTCCATGTTCCTTTTATGCTATTTAAAACATTTATATATCTTTTTTCTATACAATTAAATTCAATTATTTTTTCTACAGTTTGCTCATTATCTTTATAGGTTATTGAAAGAAGATTATTATTAACCCATCCGACTTTCATTTTAGTATTAAAAGCAACTTCTCCTTCATTATACATAATATCTTTAAGCTCAGAAAATATAAGATATTTTCTTTTATATACATAAATTTCTGAACCAACACCTTCATTTACAATTTGTATTATTACATCATCAGTGCTTTGTTTAGAATTAATTAATATCCTTTCAGTATTTATCGAAGTATTTATTAAGCTAACTGTATTTGCTGCAAGTAAAATTGCAACAAAAATATAAACTATAGTTCTTATCATCTTAACATCAAATGAAAAAATTAATGGACTTAATATTACTCCATAATCTACAAAACTATATAAAATAGGATTGATAAGTATAAGTCCTTTACTATTGGATAAAAAATACAATAACAATCTGCATAAAAAGAACACAGTAAATAATATAAGACTTAATAGATTTCTTTTTCTTATACTAGTCATATATTTTACTCTCTTTCTCAATTTTTGTTTATAATAATTCCAATTATTAATAATTAAAATATAACACTTTTACAAATTTATATTCTTGCTTTTATATTAAGTTAAAATTAATCTTTAGTTTATTAACTCTTTAGTAATAGATTTAATAAAACTATATTTATTTTTGCATGTCTTTTACACAAATTTATCAAAAAAGCAAGCCTTAAAAGTATTTTAAAGCTTGCTTCTTTTATTTTATTTAAATAATTCTATTAATTTTTTTCTGTTCTTTAATACTAAAACTATTATTACTAATATTGCAAATCCACCTACAACTAATGTATAACGGTGTAAAATTGTATTTATTAAAGCTGTATTATTTCCTAAAAAGAATCCTAATCCTATAAGTATAGAATTCCATATAACTATTCCAATTGTTGAATAAGCTATAAAAGGTACTGGTTTCATTTTTACAACACCAGCAATTAATGATATAAATGTTCTTGCAAGAGGAACTAATCTTGAAATAAAAGTTGCCCCTTTATCATATTTTTCTATCCATTTATAACTTGCCTCAATTGCTTTTCTCGTCCTTGGAAACTTATTTCCTACAAAAGTAAGTACTCTCATTCCAAATATATATCCAATTGCATAAGTAATAATTGAACCTAATAATCCTGCTATTAATGATATAATAAGTATCTTAAAAAAGCTGATTCCATGTAAAGCCCCTATTATACCTATAAAAGGTAATACAACTTCACTTGGTAATGGAACACTAGCATATTCTAATAAAACTAAAACAAATACGCTAATCATACCATAGTGTATAATAAATGTTCTTATCGTTTCTTGTAAATCCATATATCTCTATCCTTTACTTTCAATAGTTATTATTTATTTTGTGTGCTAGAATCTTTTGAATCAGAAGATTTAGCTACATTATTAACCCCGTTATTTGTTGTCTTTTGTTCATTTAAATCTGTTGTTCCATTATTTTTATTGTCTTGTGTATTTGGAACCTCAATCTTTGTATCATTTTGTTTATCACCTGTATTAAAATGTTCATTAGTAGACTGTATTTTATCTGATTGCTGCTTATCATTTTCATTTGTATTTGTATTTGTATTAAAATGTTGTTCTGTTTCAGTTTTAGGTACAAAAGTATTATTTTGTTGATTTTTATTTGAATTATGTTTTACTGGTACATTACTATTATTATTGCTACTTACTGAATTTGAACTTCCATTTGAACTTGAACTTGAATTAGAACCAGTATTTGAGCTTCCACTTATTGCTCCACTACTATTTGTATTGCTATTTGTGTTAGATTCATTACTATTTGTTGTATTATTATTTTGTGGTGTATTTACTTGAGTATTAGTTTGTGGAGTATTTACATTATTTAATTTTCCTTTTATTAAATTTATATTATTCTTTACTAAATTATAACCAACTACAGCTATTATTAATACTACTATTATTGTTATAACTAATTTTATTTTTTTCATTAACCTTTTTGGTTTTCGTTTTTTCTTTAAAGGCTTAACTCTATTTTTTCTTTTTGTATTATTAGCCTTTTTATCAACTTTTTCTGATTTGTCTTCAAAATCATCATCTAATTTTTCATCATATAGTTCATCATCGTCATCATCATCATCAAATATATGAAATATATCTATTCTTTTCATAAAAGACTTTCCTTTTTCATCTAAGTCTTTTTTTATTTTTTCTTTTTTAGCTTTTCTATCTTCCTTTGTTTTTGAATTTGATTTTTTCTTTTTAGAAAATTTTTCACTTCTTCTTGAGTATTTATCATTTTCTCTCTTATCATAATCCTCTTCAAAATCCTCTTCTTTTAGCTCATCATCTTCAGCTTCATGACTTAACTTTTCTTGAGCTTTTTCAAATTCTTCTTTTCCTAAAACATCTTCAAAAAAGTCTTTATCGAAGCCCATCATTACAGTTTCATCTTCATCAATTTTTTGTTCATTTGCAAAATTTTTCTCATATTCATCTTTATCCATGAACATGGTTTTATCATTTCTTAAATCGTCTTCTTTTTTCTTACATGAAGGACAAATAGTTTCTTTCGTATCTCCCATGTTTTTTCCGCATTTATTACAAAACATATTTCTCACTTAAGAGTATTTCAAATACTCTACTCCTCCTTAATAACTTTAGAAAAATATTAATTACAAAAATATAATACTCTCTTTTTTTAATTAAAGGTTAATAAA
>NZ_LTAY01000048.1 GCF_002050515.1 Clostridium thermobutyricum DSM 4928
GTGAAGTAGTAGTTGCTGATACAAAAGCAAACTTACAAGCAAGAGTAGATGCAGAATTCGGAGCTTGCCAAGGTAAGAAAGAATTAGCTACATTAGCTAAACAATTAAACTTAGATGCAATCCATGATACAGTTCACGAAATGTGTAAAGACGAAGCTAGACATGGAAGAGCATTCAAAGGTTTATTAGACAGATATTTCGCATAATTTTATAGATAGAACAAAACAATTTACTACTAAATCCCTTAGAAAAGAGCTATTTTATATAGCTCTTTTTATTTTTGTTTAAAAAGCTATATCTTAAAAAGAATATAAATTAAATACTAGGACAAAATATATTTAAACTTAGATTTATTTAAAGGAGTGATATTAATGCCAACTTTAGGATGTAGCGTACAAAATTGTGTTAATAATGAAGGTGGATTTTGTGGGGCAAATACTATAATAGTAGATGGAGAAGAAGCTTACACAAGTTCACAAACTCAATGTGAAACTTATAGACCTGAAACTCTAACTAATGCTTTTAAAGCTATGACAAATACAAATTTTCCAGGAGAAATAGCACAAATATTTTCTAGTAGGGAAGAAATTCTTATTACTCCGGAGGTAGAGTGTACAGCTAAGAATTGTTTCTATAATGCAAATAATAGATGTGAAGCGAGAAATATAATGATTGTAGAAAATAGAGAAAATGAAATGAAAAATCAATGTGAAACTTTTTTAGATAATCATTAAAGCCAAAGGAGGAATAGATATGATCATAGAAATTAGAAGAGGTAGATATACAAATACATTAAGAAAAGCAAGAATGATTAAAGCTATTGGATATGGATTAGTGAGTTTAGGTGCAGTTATAATAGCAAAATCTATGAAATAAAATTTAAAGCATAACTTATTATTTTAGGTTATGCTTTAAATTATTTAAAAAGGACAAGCTGTTGATAATAGAAGATAATTCTATGATGGAAAGTAAGCTTAGAGTTATGATATAATTAAACGAAAATAACGAGGAAAAGGTGAAATAACGTGGTAGAAAAGAATAAAGAATATACTTTAGATATAATTTCACAAGGATATGAAGGCGAAGGAATTGCTAAAATTGAAGGATATCCAATTTTTATAGAAGGAGCATTAAAGGGAGAGAAGGTTAATGCTAAAATAGTTAAAGTAAAGAAAAATTTTGCTTATGGAAAGCTTGTAAATATAGAAAAAGAATCATTAGGGAGAGAAGAGCCTAAATGTGAATTTTATAAGAGATGTGGTGGATGTAAAACACAACATATGGATTATAAAAGACAATTAGATTTTAAATGGGAAAGAGTTAAAGATTGTGTTAAAAAAATAGGGGGACTTTCAGAAGATTTAGTAAAGTATCCTATAGGAATGGAAGAGAATCCATATAGATATAGAAATAAAGTACAACTTCCTGTTGGTACTATTAATGGAGAACTTAAAATAGGATTTTATGCCCAAAGAAGTCATGACATAATTGATATAGATAAATGTATTATTCAAGATGAAAAAGCTGATAAAGTAAGAGAAATAAGTAAAAAGTGGATGCTTGAAAATAATATAAGACCTGCTTTTAAAGATGCTAAGTTTGATAAAAAAGGTTTAATAAGACATATAATGATAAGAACTGGCTTTAAAACTGGTGAAGTAATGGTTGTTTTAGTAAGTACTAAGAAAGATATACCACATTTAGATAAGTTTATAGAAGAAATAAAGAATAGTATAGATGGAATTAAAAGTATAGTTTTAAATATAAATAAAGAAGATACAAATGTAATCTTAGGATTAGACTGTATAACTCTTTGGGGCGAAGATACTATACAAGATTATATTGGTGAATTTAAATTTAATATAAGTCCATTGTCATTCTTCCAAGTAAATCCTATACAAACTGAGGTTTTATATAATAAAGCATTAGAATATGCAAAATTAAATGGAGAAGAAACAGTGTTTGATGCTTATTGTGGAACAGGAACAATAACATTATTTTTATCTAAAAAAGCTAAGAAAGTTTATGGAGTAGAAATAATTGAACCAGCAATAATAAATGCAAGAGAAAATGCTAAATTAAATGGAATAAATAATGCAGAATTTTTTGTGGGTAAATCAGAAGAAGTAATACCTGATTTAATAGATAGAGGAATAAAAGCAGATACAATAGTAGTTGATCCACCAAGAAAGGGATGTGATATTAAACTATTAGAAGCTATAGGAAGAGTAAAGCCAAATAGAGTAGTTTATGTATCATGTGATCCTTCAACTTTAGGAAGAGATTTAAAAATATTAGAAGGGCAGGGATATGAAACTATTGAAGTTCAGCCAGTTGATATGTTTCCTCAAACAAGTCATATAGAAAATGTTGCATGGTTAGCAAAAAAATAAGTTAATTTAAAAAAATATATATACTAGATTATTATAAATATTTTAATAAAGAAGAACTTCAATAATTTGAAGTTCTTTTTATATAGAATTATTTTAATATAATAATTTAAATTTAAAAGAACCTATCACAATAATGCTTTAAGCAGAATTATAATAGGTTCTTTATTTAGAAAATCCAATCTTGGCTTATAAAGAAGAGTAAAATCTAACTTTATAAGCCTAAATACTCTCCTGGACTATCCTCAGCTGAAGTTGCACTTTCAGCTTCTTTAGTGTGAATGTTTTGGTTCCATTGATTATTCATCTCTATTCCCTCCTCATTCAAATATGATTTTACAATCTAACATAAAATCTTATTTTCGCTTATAAAGTAGAATAAAATCTAACTTTATAAGCGTAATTACACTGTTGGATTATCCTCATCTGAATTTGCATAGGCAGCTTCTTTAGTGTGAATGTTTTGGTTCCATTGATTATTCATCTCTATTCCCTCCTCATTCAAATATGATTTTACAATCTAATATAAAATCTTATTTTCGCTTATAAAGTAGAGTGAAATCTAACTTTATAAGCCTAAATACTCTCCTGGACTATCCTCGTCCGAACATGCATAGGCAGCTTCTTTAGTATGAATGTTTTGGTTCCATTGATTATTCATCTCTATTCCCTCCTCATTCAATTGGATTTTACAATAATAGTATGTGAGAAAAAAATATTTTTATACATTAAAAATATTTTATTTAAATGTAAATTAAATATTAGGCATAAAGTGATAAAATAAATATTGTAACATAAGAAAAAATATAAGAAGGAGTTGTTTATGAAAAAAGTATGTAGAAACATAATAACTATAATGTATGCTTTAGTGATAGGAGGGATAATAGGATTTTTTACTTGGCTATTTTTATTATTAGTATATTTAGGAATACATTTATTTTGGGATGAATTTATACTTAAGTTAAATAAATCCTTTATATTAATAGCGTGTATAATAGGTGGTATATTAGTTGGTATATGTGAAAAATATATAGGAAAATATCCTAAGTCTATGAATCTCGTTTTAAAAGAGTATAAAGAAAATAAAGCTGTAGAATATAAGAGTTTACCAAAATCTTTGATAAAAACATTTATAATACTATGGTTTGGAGGTACAGTTGGACCAGAAGCAGCATTAAGTGGAATGATTGGTGGACTAGCTACTTTATCAGGGGAGTTTCTAAAGTATGGGGTTAAGAGAGTAGAAAATAATGTTGCTATAAGTAGTCTATCTACAACTAAATTAATATTTTCAGGTCCATTATATGGCTTTTATAGTTTTGTAAATAAAGATGATTTAGAGAAAATAAAAATAATAAAAAAAATAGTATATGGAATAACTATTTTCTCAGGGATAATTATTTTTTTTATTTTTGAAAGAATAGATGATAAAGTATCATTTATAACTAAGTTTACTAATATAGTAGTAGGACGAAGAGAATTAATATTTATAGTACCTTTGTTTGTTGTAGGAATATTAATGGTTATGTATACAAAGTTTTTAGATGGTTTCGTTGAAAGAGTATTCAAACCTTTGCAAAAGTATAATTTAATTAAGGGGATTATAGGAGGTATAGTATTAGGTGGATTAGCTATACTATTACCATATATTTTATTTTCAGGAGAGCATACATTAAAAAGTTTAATAGTTCAAAGTAGCTCTTTAGGACCTAAAATTTTAATTGCAATAGCTTTAATTAAATTATTCTCAAATAAAGTTTGTGCAAATACAGGATGGATTGGTGGACCTATATTTCCATTAATGTTTTCAGGAGCAGCAATTGGAATGGCTATTTCTTACTTAGTAGGAATTAATTTAGCATTTTCAGCTTGTATAGTAATGAGTACTTTATTGGCAGGAGTAATGAAGAATTATAAATTAACTATTGTATTACTAATATTATTTTTTAAGATTAAGCTTTGGATATTTATAATTGTTACAGCAGTTTTATCAGATTTTATATTTAAGAATGTGATTAAAATATAGTTAAAAATATTTGAATTATATAATATTTTAAAATATATCTAAAGTTAAAGATAAAAAATTAAATTAATAAAAAACTAATAGAAGAGAAAAGTTAGATATAGAAAAAATAAAAAAACTATATAAAAAAGGTTTATTAATAAAAATAATTTAAATATATATAACTTATAATTTGAGGTGATTTAAATATGAAAATTTTAGTTATGGAAATTACTATGAGAGTCTCTTTTGTAAATTCGCTAAAAGAAAAAAGAATGATTCTTAGAAGTATAAGAGATAAATTAAAAAATAAATTTAATATATCAATAGCTGAAACTGGAGATAATGATAATCATAAATCTATAGTTTTAGGGCTATGTTCTGTTTCATCTGATAAAAATGTATTAGAAAATACATCAGAGAAAATTATAAGTTTTATAGAAGAAAATTTAGATGGAGAAATAATAGATATTTATAGTGAAATAGAACACTATTAGTTAAGATATTAATTATTATGAAGAGGCATATTTTAATAGTTTAAAGCTACATGTAAATTATATGTAGCTTTTTTATTGCAAAATAATTGAAAAATGAAGTATAATTTACACATTGAGAAAAAATTGGAGGTGAGGATATTAATTAGATAACTTAATTTGGATATATCAAATAAAATATGAAAATGTTGTCGTAAAATATAAAAAAAATCTAAATTTAAGAATATTCGATATTTATGGACATATGTAATTAAGAATAGAGTATTTTTTTGAAAATATTTTTAGTTTTTTTCATTAACTATGTACAAGAAAAAATTTAAGAGTATAATATCCATATAAAGTAAAAATAGTAAAATTTTAAGGGTGGTATGAGAATGTTTAAATTATTTAAGTACTTGAAGCCATTTTTAGTGTTAATAGCAGCAGTTATTTTCCTTTTAGTAATTCAAGCAAGTACTGATTTATCTTTGCCAGATTATACTGCAAAGATAGTTAATGTTGGAATTCAACAAGGGGGAATAGAAGAAGCTGTTCCTATAGCAATAAGAGAAAAAGAAATGGATAAAGTTATGTTATTTTTAAATGATAAACAGAAAGATGAGATAAAAGAGAATTATAAATTACTTAGCAAGAAAGATTTATCAGAAGAAGAATTTGATAATAAAGTTAATGAATATAAGGCTTTAGAAAATGAAAATATTTATGAGCTTATTACTGATGATAAAGATAAACTTGATGAACTAAGTAATATTATGAGTGAAGCTTTAATGAGTGTTAAGGGATTAGAAATGGCTTATGAAAAGGGAGCTATTCCTAACATACCAAATAACATTAATATTTGGGAAATGCTAAACAAAATGCCAAAAGAAAATTTTAAAATATTACAAACACAAATTGAAGAAAAGTTTAAAGAGTTAGATAAAGAAATTTTAAAACAAGGTTCTATAAGTGCAATTTCGGCAGAATATAAAGAAATAGGAATAGATACTGAAAAAATGCAAACAAGCTACATATTTATAGCTGGAGCTAAGATGTTAGGCATAGCTTTAATTGGTATGTTAGCTGCAATTGGAGTAGGATATTTAGGATCTAAAGTAGCTGCAGGATTCGGTAAAAATTTAAGACATGATGTTTTTAAAAAGGTTATTTCTTTTTCTAATACTGAATTTGATAAAATATCAACTGCTTCTCTTATAACTAGAAGTACAAATGATATTCAACAAGTTCAGATGTTTACTATGATAATGCTTAAAATGATGTTTTATGCTCCAATTTTAGCTATAGGAGGTATAATAAAAGTTCTAAAAACTGATACTTCTATGGCATGGATAATTGGAGTTGGAGTATTAGGAATTTTAATTTTAGTTTCAATTTTATTTAAATTTGCAGTTCCTAAATCTAAAATAATTCAAAAGCTTGTTGATAAATTAAACTTAGTAACTAGAGAAGGACTTACAGGTATGCTAGTTATAAGAGCTTTTGGAACTCAAAAGATAGAAGAAGAAAAATTTGATAAAACTAATTTAGATTTAACAAAAACAAATATTTATTTAAATAGAATTATGGCTATGATGATGCCAGTTATGATGTTTATTATGAATGGTATGACTGTATTAATTGTTTGGATTGGAGCTCATAATATAGATACAGGAAGTATACAAGTAGGAGATATGATGGCATTTATTCAATATGCAATGCAAATAATGATGGCATTCTTAATGTTATCAATGCTTACAGTAATGCTTCCAAGAGCAGCTGTTTCAGCAACTCGTGTAGCTGAAGTGTTAGAAACAGAACCAGCTATAAAAGATCCTAAAGAAAGTAAAGATTTTGATATAGAAAAGAATGGGGTAGTAGAGTTTAGAAATGTTTCGTTTAAATATCCAAATGCAGAGGAAAATATATTAAGTAATATAGATTTTGTTGCAAAACCTGGACAAACTACTGCTTTCATAGGAAGTACTGGAAGTGGAAAATCTACTGTAGTTAATTTAATTCCTAGATTTTTTGATGTTACTGAAGGTGAAATATATGTAAATGGAGTAGATATAAGAGATGTAAAAGCCCATGATTTAAGAGAACAAATAGGGTATATTCCTCAAAAAGGAGTTTTATTCTCTGGAACTATAAAAAGTAATATTACTTATGGAAGAGAAAATGCTACTGAAAGTGAGATAAGAGAAGCAGCTAGAATATCTCAAGCCTTAGAGTTTATTGAAGCTAAGGAAAAAGGGTTTGATTCTGAAATAGCACAAAGTGGTTCAAATGTTTCTGGCGGACAAAAACAGAGACTATCAATTGCTCGTGCTCTTGCGAAAAAACCTAAAATATATATTTTTGATGATAGTTTTAGTGCTTTAGATTTAAAAACAGATGCAAAGCTTAGAAAAGAGTTAAGCTTAAATGTTAAAGATTCAACTATTCTTATAGTTGCTCAAAGAATTAGTACTATTATTAATGCTGATCAAATAATTGTGCTTGATGAAGGAGAAATAAAAGGAATAGGAACTCATAAGGATCTTATAAAAAATTGTGAAGTTTATAAACAAATAGCTTTATCACAACTTTCAGAAGAGGAGGTGTGCCATGAGTAAATTTAAAAAGGCTCCTAAAGGCCCAATGGGTGGACCAGGAATGATTGGAACAGAAAAGGCAAAAGATTTTAAAGGGACTATGAAAAAATTATTTGCTCATTTAAGTCCATTTAAGATAGGTATATTTTTTGTAATTATATTTGCAATTGGAAGTGCAACCTTTAATATAGTAGGACCAAAGATATTAGGTAAGGCTACAAATAAAATAGTAGAAGGAATAAGTTCTAAAATAAGTGGAACTGGCTCAGGGATAGATTTTGATTCTATAGGAAAGATATTAGGCTTATTAATTTTCATTTATTTGCTTAGTGCTTTATTTTCTTTTATACAAGGAGTTATAACATCAGAGATAGCACAAAAAGTCTCTTATAAATTAAGAAGAGATATATCTAAAAAAATCAACAGATTACCTCTTAAATATTTTGATAAAACAACTCATGGTGAAGTTTTATCAAGAGTTACAAATGATGTAGATATAATAAGTAGAAATTTAAATCAAGTATTGTCACAAATGATAATTTCAGTAACAACTATTATTGGTGTACTTGTTATGATGTTATCTATAAGTGTAACAATGACTATTGCAAGTCTTATAGTTGTTCCTATGTCAGGAATAATGATAACAACAATAGTTAAAAAATCTCAAAAGCATTTTAAACAACAACAAGAATATTTAGGACATGTAAATGGACACATTGAAGAAATTTATAGTGGTCATAATATAATGAAAGCATTTAATGGAGAAGAAAAAACTATTGATGAATTTGATAAATTAAATAAAACTCTATATGATTCAGGTTGGAAATCAGAGTTTTTATCAGGACTTATGATGCCAGTAATAATGTTTATTGGCAATATAGGATATGTAGTAGTTGCAATTTTAGGTGGATATTTAACTATTAAAAATTCTATTCAAGTTGGAGATATATTATCATTTATCCAATATACTAGATCTTTTATGCAGCCAATAACACAAACTGCACAAATAGCAAATGTAATGCAATCAACTGCAGCAGCTGCTGAAAGAGTTTTTGAATTTTTAGAAGAAGAAGAAGTTATTGAAAAAATCTCAGATATTGTTGATATAAAAGATATAAAAGGTGATGTAGAATTTAAAAATGTTAAGTTTGGATACAATGAAGATAAAATAATAATAAATGATTTTTCAGCTAAAATAAAAGCTGGACAAAGAATAGCTATTGTAGGCCCAACAGGTGCAGGAAAAACAACTATAGTTAAGTTATTAATGAGATTTTATGAGCTTAATGGTGGAAATATATTAATAGATAATAAAGACTCTAAAAGCTTTAATAGAAATAATTTAAGAGAAATATTCGGAATGGTTCTTCAAGATACTTGGTTATTTAATGGAACTATAATGGAGAATATTAGATATGGAAACTTAACTGCAACTGATGAAGAGGTTAAAGAAGCTGCAAAACTTGCACATGCACATCATTTTATTAAAACTCTTGAAGAAGGGTATAATATGGATATAAATGAAGAAGGAAATAACATTTCCCAAGGGCAAAAACAACTTATAACTATAGCTAGAGCAATTCTTTCAGATCCTAAAATTTTAATTTTAGATGAAGCAACAAGTTCAGTTGATACTCGTACAGAAGTATTAATTCAAAAAGCAATGGATAATCTTATGATAGGAAGAACAAGCTTCATAATTGCTCATAGACTTTCAACTATAAAGAATGCAGATATTATTCTTGTAATGAAAGATGGAGATATAGTAGAACAAGGTAGTCATGATGAATTATTAGAAAGAGAAGGCTTCTATTCAGAGCTTTATAATAGCCAATTTAATTAATTAATAAGAATATCTCAAAGTTCATTTAAATGAATTTTTGAGGTATTCTTTTTTTAAATGTATAAGTAAAGCTATTTTAAATGAAATATTAAATAAACATAAAAATGATATAATTAAAAAAGAAGCGAAACGATCCATAAATTTAATAGAATATAGTTTATTAAACTAAAATGCAAAAGATATTAAATAATAGGAGGATATAGAAATATGAAAAAAATAGTTGTAAGAGGAAAAATAGATAGAGATAGCTATATAGATATAAATTGTTACATTATAGATTATAAAGGAAAATGTTTTATAGTTGATCCCGGTTATGAAAAAGAAAAAATAATAGAAGTTGTTAAAGAAAATAATTTAGAGGTCTTAGGAATATTATTAACTCATTCACATTTAGACCACATAAGTGCAATAAATTCTTTTAATGTTCCAGTATATATAGGAGAAAATGAATATAATTTATTTTTAGATAATTACGAAAATTCATATAAAGAACGTGGTTTAGAAAGACCTTTTGATTTAAAGGATATAAATATTATAAAAGTAAATAAAGATACTGAAATAGAATTTTTAGATAAAAAAATAACTGTAATAGAAACTCCTGGACATACTGAAGGAGGAGTTTGCTATAAATTTGAAGATGATTTATTTACAGGAGATACTTTATTTAAAAGAAAAGTTGGAAGATGGGACTTTAAAACTGGAAATTTAGAATCACTTAAAAAGAGTGTTGTATTTTTAATAGAAAATCTATCTGATGAAGTTAGAGTTCATCCAGGCCATATGGAAAGTACAACAATTGGAGATGAAAAAAAATATAATCCTTATTATAATGAGTGGAAATAGTAAGCATAAACTATAATTATATAACGTATTTATATTAAGAAAATATTGTTATGAGGTGTTATATGGTTAGAAGGTTAATGGATTGTTGTAGCAGTTGTAAATCTAATGATGTTTGGACTAAAGTATGTAATTCATGTGGTAAGGAATTTTGTTCTAAATGTGGGCATGAAGATTATGTATTCCAAGTTCCTACCTGCCCAAGATGTCAAAGTGAAGATGTAATAAATTCAGAGCATAAAAATTTTTGATAATATGAATTAATTTAAAAAATAAATTTAAAAATTTGTAAGTAGATATAAATTTAATTAGAATCACTAACTAAAAAGTTAGTGATTTTTTTTATGTTATAATATAAAAATATTTTAACTTAGGAAAGGAATAGAGAATGAGATTAGATAAATTTTTAGCACAAAGTTCAATAGGAAAAAGAAAAGATGTTAGGATTTATATTAAAGAGGGATTAGTAAAGGTGAATAAAAAAACTATAACTATTCCAGCTATAGAAATAGATGAACAAAATGATTATATAGAATATAATGGAGAAAAAGTAGAATATAAAGAAAAACTTTATTACATGTTTAATAAACCAAAAGGATGTGTAACAGCTAAAAGTGATTTAGAACATAAAACTGTTTTTGACTACTTGGGAGATGAAACAGCTGGTATTTTCCATGTCGGAAGATTAGATAAAGATACAGAGGGGTTACTTTTATTTACGAATGATGGTGAATTTGAACATAAAATAATGTATCCTGATAAACATGTGAAAAAGACATATTTTTTTATAGCTTTAGGAAACTTAGTTGAGAATGAAAAAGATAAGTTAGAAGAGGGAGTTTATATTAATAATGGTGAGTATTTAACTAAATCATCAAAATTAGAAGATATATATAATTTTACATATTTAGATGTGGAAGAGGATTTTAAAAATAAATATCTTAATCACTTAGAATATAATTTTTTCAATCAAAAATTAGTAAAAGGGAATATAACTATTTCGGAAGGAAAAAAGCATCAAATAAAGAAAATGCTAAAGTCTGTAGGGTGTAAAGTAATTTATTTAAAAAGAATTTCTATAGGAAATTTAAAATTAGATGATAGCTTAGAATTGGGAAAATATAGAAATTTAACAGAAGAAGAAAAGAATAATATATTTAAATAAAAAATAAAGAAGAGTAGAGAAATTAAGAATTTCTCTACTTTTTATATATTAAGCATAGCTTATTAAAAATAATTGAATTTCTAATAAATAATATTCCGCCTAAGAAAAGAGCAATTGCTATACCTATATAAAAGCTTCCTAAATAATTTAAATTTATAATGTTTAAATATCTTAATCCTATACTTAAAGAAATCATAAAAATCATTATTATATAGCTTTTAACATCAAAGAAAGCAAAT
Source organism: Clostridium thermobutyricum DSM 4928 (assembly GCF_002050515.1). Classification (GTDB taxonomy): domain Bacteria; phylum Bacillota; class Clostridia; order Clostridiales; family Clostridiaceae; genus Clostridium; species Clostridium thermobutyricum. The sequence goes on from NZ_LTAY01000048.1 coordinate 11,547, forward strand.
GGACAATGTTTAATTAAAGGACTATTGATTATTCTTTTAGCATGTTTAGTTGTAAGCTTACTAAAAATAAAAAAATAAAATATTGCTAAAGTTATTATACCAATAACAAAATTTAAAATGTAATTTGAATTTACAGCAGATATTAAGCTTTCTTTACCAATTAAAAATACTCTTATAGCAGCAAAAATCCAAACTAATCCTCCTATGAAAAGTAGTACTCTTTTGTTAACTCTAAAATATTTCATAAAAAATCCTCCTCATCTGTTGTATATTATATTTTAAATATAATATAAGTAAATATAAATTACTATATAATTAAATAAAGCACTAAAAATTTTAGTGCTTTAATCTATATTATATTTTAATTTCATTAATTTTAAAGGGATACATAAAGACTTACATATTTGTTCTAAATTTAATTCTGAGTATTCAGCATTTTGAATAAGTTTATCCGGAATTAATAATTCAGCAGCAAATTTATCAGCTTCACGCTCAAATTTATTTTTTATTAAATGTTTATTTTCAATAAAAAGAGTAATAGAAAGATTTGTATGCAATATAGCATGGCCAAGTTCATGAGCCAAAATATATTTTGATTCTTCATAAGATAGATTAGTATTTAAATGAATTATATTAAATCCATTAGGAGTTCTTTGAAATAATCCTTTTATCTCTTGTCCAAGATAACTTTTTATTATATGGATATTTAGTGCCTCACATGATTCTAAAGGATCAGAAGTTTTATATTTTTTTATTAAAGAATTTACTGAATTTTTAATCATAAAGTATTCCTTAAATTAATTTTTTTTAGAGACTTTAGCTTGCATTTTTTCAGCATAATCTAGTCCAAGTTTTATAGCAGAGCTTAAAGCAATTTTACTTTCTTCAGAAAGCATTTCACCATTAAGCATTAATCCTTGTTGCTCTAAAATTGATGACATTAATTCTTTTATATCATTTGAATTAGAAGAATTTGAGCTAATAGGTTCTTGAAGCTCATCATAAAAATAGCTTATTGGTAGAGAACAAGCATTAGCAATATCTTTTAATGTATTTATGGAAGGGTATGATCTTCCAAGTTCTATATCACATATGTAACTTTTAGATTTATTTATATCATTAGCAAGCATAGCTTGTGTATATTTTTTATTTAAAAGCTTTCCTTTATTTTGTCGAGCTTCTTTAATTAATTTTCCTAAATTCTCTTTTGAAATAGCCATAAGAAACCTCCATTTTATTACTAATTTAAATATATCTTTCAAATAAACTTATGTCAAGAATTGGAATTGCTATTTTTATAAAATAAAAAATTCCTAGAGAAATTATTTATTTTTCTCTAGGAACTTTTAATTATCCAATACTATTTAGAAGCTTAGTAAAATCACCGTTTAAATTATTTATAGTTGAGAAATCTCCAGATTCAGTTATTTTACCATCTTTCATAAATAAGATTTTATCATATTTATTTAACATTGCTTCATCTAACTTGTGAGTAATTGTTATAACAGTTAGATTTTCTTGAGATAAAAGGACTTGCTCTATATCACTTGCAGTTTTTAAATCTAATGCAGATGTACCTTCATCTAATATAAGGATAGGAGTTTCACGAATCATAGCTCTTGCAATAGCAATTCTTTGTTTTTGACCACCAGAAATATTAGAACCATTTTCTCCAACAGAAGTATCTAATCCTTTATCTAAAAGTGGCAAGAATTTTTTAACTCCACTTAGAGATAATGAATTTTCTAATTCTTCAGTTTTAAAATCTTTTGAAAGAGTTATATTGTCTTTTATGCTTTTATGGAACATATAAACATTTTGATGAATTACAGAAAGAAATTTCCCAATGCTATTAGAGTTTATATCTTTTACTTCCGAATCATCTATTTTTACGCTACCTTCATAATTTGTGTAATATCCAAGTAGTATTTTTATGAGAGTTGATTTACCACAACCACTTTCTCCAACTAAAGCATATTTTTTATTTTTTTCGAATTTGAAGTTAAGGTTATTTAATATAAGTTTTTCATCATTATAAGAGAAATTTAAATTTTTAATTACTATATCTTTATTAAATGCTTTTAAAGGTTCTCTATCATCAGGAATTTTTCCTTCATCAATTATTTTTATAAGCTTTTTATTAACTTCAGACATTCCTTTTATCATTGTAGCTTTTTGAATAATCCACATAATAGGACCAGATACACCATTACCAAGATTTAAAATTGCAATTAGAGAACCAACAGTTAGATTACCTTTAATTAAAAAATATCCACCAACAATTATTCCAGATGTTTGGCAACCTATAGCAAGAATAAGAGATGCAGCATCAGCTATAGCTTGTAAATGTTGAGATTTAAATTTAGATTTAGATAAATTTAAATTATTATTTTTAAATTCTTTTTTTATATCGGATTCCATATTATAAGATTTTATAACTTCATATCCAGAAAAAATGTCTTTAATGTTTGTTGTAAATAATTTAAGATTTTCGGAAAGTGTATTTTGGCTATAACTTAATGGTTTGCTAAAAAGTAATGGAACTAAAAGCATAAGAGCACCAGTTAAGAATAAAACTAAAGTTACCCAAGGATTAATGTATAGGAGAACTATTACAGTTGCAATAAATATAACAATATCACCTATCATCATAAGATAAGGAACTATATAGTTAGTTTCTACAAGATTTATATCATTAGTAAGATTTGAAATATATGAGGCAGTGTTATCAGAAGAAAAGTTAGAATGATTTTTATTCATTATTCCTTTGAAAATATCCTCACGTAAATAATTTATAGTTTTCTTTAAATAAAGAGCCTCGCTAGCGCCTGTAAAGTAATGATTTATTCCCATTAACAAGAAATATATAAGTGCAAAAATAGAAATTTTATAAAAATCTGATAAATTTCCTCCAACAGCAATGTCTATAATATTTCTTAGTAATAAAGCAATAAATACTTGCATTAAAGCACCAATAGACCTGATTAATACTGTTGTAAATAATGAAAATTTAAATTTAAAAATGTATTTATTCATAATAATATACTAAGAGAACACTTAGGAAAATAGTGCTCTACTAAAAACCCCCAATTAATTTAATTTTAATTTTGAATTTAATAAGTCAATAAAAAGTTTTACATTTTCTTTGTTTAAAACGTAGTAGCATTTATTATCAATTTCTTTAAAAGAAACAATATCAATAACAACAAAATTTTGAAGATGATAATTTATAGTTGAAGGTGCAAGTTTTAATTCTTTAGCTAATTCATGAGTATACCAAGGTCTTTCTGCAAGAAGAAATAATATTTTTTGCCTTGTTTTATCACTAATAAGCTTTAGAAATTTTTCAAAATGATTTTCTATATGCCTGTATTTATAAGCATCTATATTTTTATAACCTATATAACCCCATACATTATTGGTAGATAAGTCATTTATTCTAATTCCTATTACTGAAAAATAAGATATACATAAATTAATAGTTATATTTGATTTTAAATTAATATCTAATCTATTAAACCAATTAGTATCCAAAAATTTAGCTTTATCTTTTTTATATAATTCTATATATCGTTTTTCTTCTTTGTCGATTATATCAGAGATTTCATTTTCAAAAGTAGAGTATATTTTAGCAAGTTGATTTAAAAGATATCTTATCCTCATTTTTGTTTCTTCAGGAGAATTATAAAGGTCTAAAATAATTTTTTTATCTTCTTCTGATAGTTCAGGCAAATCTTTTATATAGTTTTCCATAAGATTTAAATCATGTTTAACTAAATTCCAGCCAGAATTATCTCCTATTAAAGTTTCTCCTAAAAAGCAACCACCAAGATAATTAAAAAGAGTTTCTAAACTACTTTTTTCGAAAACTTCAAAGTAGTCATCTAATGTTGATATTTCATAGTCATCTATATACCCATAAAATATAACTGGTAAAATATTAGTTTTATAAAAGAAGTCTAGTTCATTTTTTAAAAAGCTACTTGTATCTTCTTCTAATAAATTTGTGTATTTAATTAATTTTTCATCTAAGGTTATACGAAAGCTAGAAAAATATTCAGATTTAGAATCAAAATATTTATAAAGAACCCATTGAGCAAATTCATTTATAGGTTTTTTATGAAATTTTATATTTATCATATAATAAAAATCCCTCCCTTTTGTTAGGTGATTATCTAACAAAACTATACAATTATTAACTTTAAATGTCAATAATTACCTTGGAAATTTTATGAAATATTTTGAAAGAGAAACTATAACATAGAAGAATTGTATAAGGAGAGAAATAAATTTAAAAAAATAAAATTAAATAAAAAAAGAGAAGTATTTTAACTCTCTTTTTATAAACTATTTCTATATTGTATAGGAGAAAATCCAGTAATTTTTTTAAATGTTTTTGAAAAATGGCTTGTATCACAATAGCAAAGTAAATTAGATATTTCTAAAATAGATTTAGAAGTAGTTTTTAATAATAATTTTGCTCTTTCGACTTTAACTTGGTGAACATAATTTATTATTGATATATTCATTACATTTTTGAAAAGTGAGCCTAAATAGGAAGGAGAATTGTTAAATTCTTTTGCCATAATATTTAGTGAAAAATAACCTTCTATATGTAAATGAATATATTTTATCATGTTATTTACTATAAAGTTACTTTTATTTTCAAGTCCATTAAGGGATTTGTGTATATATGAATCAAATATAACTAATTCAAGTGATTGAAGCTCTGCTAAAGTTGAACAATTTAAAATAGATTTATAAACATTATTATATATTGATTTTATTGAAGTATTATTAATTGAATTTTTTAATATATTTTTAGCTAGGAAAGCATTCCAAATTATTAAATGATGCTTTTTATAGGTAACATCTAGCATTGAAGCTATTTCTTTTTTATGTCTGTTACGAATTGTATTCATAATAGAATTATAATTATTATTTTCTAAAAGCATATGAAAATCTATATCTAAAAAAGATAAAAAATCTTCTGAAGAATTATTTATAAATTTGTCTATCATAATAAGCCTCCGAATAAATTATATGAGGATATTATATTAAAAAAATACAAAAAATACAAAAGTGAGAAAAACAAAAAAATATTATCCCCCTAGTAGGGTGGGGTTAATAGTGATAAAATTTATAATTTTATTTTAAATTAGATAATATATTTAATTAGCTATTTTGCTGTGAAAAATACTAATTTAAAAAAATTTGACAAAAAAATTTTTTAGTAGTATATTAAACACATAGCCCCCCCTACGAGGGGTAGGAGAGGAGAATAGAAATGAATGATGAAAAGAAGAAAGCAGTTCAATTATTAAAAACTGCAAGAGGTCAAATTGAAGGAATAATAAAAATGATAGAGGATGAAAGATATTGTATAGATATCTCAAATCAATTAATGGCAGTTACTGCACTTATAAAAAAATCAAATAAGCATATATTAGAACAACATTTACATGGATGTGTTAAAGCAGCTTTTGAAAATGAGGCAGATAAAGAAAAGAAATTAGAAGAATTAAATAAAGTAATAGCTAAATTAATGGGAAATTAATTTGGCTATTATAAAAAAATACAGAAGGAGAAAGCAATTATGGAGAACAAAGTCGTTAAGGTAACTGGAATGACTTGTGCAGCTTGTTCTGCTTCTATAGAAAGAGCAGTAGGTAGAATGCAAGGAGTCGAATCTGTAGCTATAAATTTAGTTTCAGAAGAAATGAAGTTATCTTATGATAAAGAAAAAATTAAGTTTGAAGATATACAAAAGAAAATAGAAAAAATAGGATATGGAGTTATTGATGATAAAAAAGAAGAAAAATCATTAGGAGCTTTAGATTCTTATAGAGTAGAAGGAATGAGCTGTGCAGCTTGTGCAGCCTCAATAGAAAAAGTTTTAAATAAGATGGATGGAGTTGATGGTGCAACAGTTAACTTTGCAGCAGAAACAGTAACTTTTGCTTATGACTCTAATAAAGTTAAATTTGAAGACATAAAAGCAAAACTTGCAAAATTAGATTTTAATTTAATTGAAAATAAAAAAGATACACATGTTACATATAAAGTAGAAGGAATGAGTTGTGCAGCTTGTGCAGCTTCAATAGAAAAAGTCTTAAACAAGATGAATGGTGTTGAAGGAGCAACAGTTAATTTTGCAGCAGAAACAGTAACTTTTTCTTATGATTCTCAATTAGTTAGACTATCAGAAATTAAAGCAAAACTTGCAAAATTAGATTTTACTTTAATAGAAGATGAAGAAGAAACTAAAGTAGATAATAAAAAAGATGAAGTTAAGTTTACTAGAAATAGATTAATATTTACATCTTTATTTGCAATTCCAGCTTTTATAATTGGAATGAGTGGAGATTTGGGAATACCACTTCCAAACTTTATGGCACCAGATAAATCACCTCTTACATATGCAATTATTTTATTTATATTAGCTTCATGTGGTATATATGCTGGTAGAAGTTTCTTTAGAGTTGGTATTAAAGGATTAATAGCTTTAACACCAGGAATGGATTCTTTAATTAGTATAGGATCTGGAGCAGCTTATATTTATGGATTATTTGGTCTTTATGAAATAATTATAGGAAATACTAGTTATGTTCATCAATTATATTTTGATTCATCAATTACAATATTAGCTCTTATCAGTTTAGGAAAATACTTAGAAAGTATTGCAAAAGGAAAGACATCAGATGCAATAAAAGCTCTAATGGACTTAGCTCCAAAAACTGCTACTATTATAGTTGATGGAAAAGAACAAGTTATTCCAGTTGATGAAGTTAGAACTGGAGATTTAATAGTAGTAAAACCAGGAGAAAAGCTTCCAGTTGATGGTGAAGTTGTAGAAGGAACTACTGCAATTGAAGAAAGTATGTTAACAGGAGAAAGTGTTCCTATAGAAAAGAAAGTTGGAGATTCTGTTTTTGGTGCTAGTATAAACAAAAATGGAAGAATTGTATACAAAGCAACAAAAGTAGGTAAAGATACTGCTATTGCTCAAATTGTTAAATTAGTTAAAGATGCTCAAGGATCAAAAGCTCCAATAGCTCATTTAGCAGATGTTATTGCAGGATATTTTGTTCCAGTTGTTATAAGTTTAGCAGTTATTGCAGCTATATGTTGGGGAGTAAGTGGAAAAGATTTAGAATTTGTACTTACAATATTTATTTCAGTTTTAGTTATTGCCTGTCCTTGTTCATTAGGTTTAGCAACTCCTACTGCAATTATGGTTGGTACTGGAAAAGGTGCTCAACATGGAGTTTTAATTAAAGGTGGAGAAGCATTACAAATAGCACAAGGAATTCAAACAATTGTATTTGATAAAACAGGTACTCTTACAGAAGGAAAACCAGTAGTTACTGATATTGTAACTGAAGGCTATGATAAGGATGAAATTCTTGCAATTGCAGGAGCAGCAGAAAAAGGATCTGAGCATCCATTAGGAGAAGCAATTGTAAAATCAGCAGAAGAAAAAGGTTTAGAACTTAAGAAAATTGATGAATTTAAAGCTATACCTGGTAAAGGAATAGAAGTTTCAATAGATTCAAAAGATATTCTTTTAGGAAATAAAAAATTAATATTAGAAAATAATATTAATATAAATGAAAAATTTGGAAAAGAATCAGAAAGACTTGCGGAACAAGGAAAAACTCCTATGTATATGGTTATAGATGGTAAATTAGAAGCAATTATAGCAGTTGCAGACGTAGTAAAACCATCAAGTGCTAAAGCAGTTAAAACTCTTACTAACATGGGAATAGAAGTTGTTATGCTTACTGGAGATAATAAGAAAACAGCAGAAGCTATTGCAAAAGAATTAGGTATAACAAGAGTTATAGCAGAAGTATTACCAAATGAAAAAGCAGATAATGTCAAAAAGATACAAGAAGAAGGCAAAAAAGTTGCTATGGTAGGAGATGGAGTTAATGATGCACCAGCACTTGCTTTAGCTGATATAGGAATGGCAATTGGTTCAGGAACTGATATAGCAATGGAATCAGCAGATATAGTTCTTATGAGAAGTGATATTATGGATGTTATTACAGCTATTCAATTAAGTAGAGCTACTATGAGAAATATTAAGCAAAATCTTGGATTTGGATTAGTATTTAATATCATAGGAATTCCAATAGCTATGGGAGTATTATACTTGTTTGGTGGCCCATTATTAAATCCAATGATAGGAGCACTAGCTATGAGCTTTAGTTCAGTAACAGTGTTAACTAATGCCTTAAGATTAAAAACATTTAAACCAAAAATTATACAATAATTTTAAAATATAAATATTGCCATAACAAGAGGCATTGTATCTTGTTGAGAATATAAAATAAAAGGAGAAATGAAAAATGAAAACAATAATAATCGAAGGAATGTCATGTCAAAAATGTGTTGAAGGAGTTAAAAAAGCATTAAATACTGTTGATGGAGTTGACTCAATGGAAGTTACTGTTGGAAAAGCAATTGTTGAAGGTACAGCAAATAATGCAGATTTAAAAGAAGCTATTGAAGATTTTGGATTTGATGTTGTATCAATAGAAGAATAATTTAAATTCTTTGATAAGACTATACTATAAAATTTGTAGGATAGTCTTATTTAATAATAAGCTTTAACTAGGATACATAATAAAAAAGAATCGCATAAATAAAGAGGTTGTTTTTCAACCTCTTTTATTTTTTATAAATATTAATATAAAAAAGATAAAGTAGATATAAATTTTCAAAAATTAAAATATAAAATATTAATAAAATATGTTTAAATTAATATTTTAAAAGTTATATATAAGTTATATTTAAAAAAATATAACTATATTGATGGTGATTAATGATTTATTTAATAAAAATATCAAAAATATTGTATTAAAAAAATAGTAACAAATTTAACAAAAACTATTGAAGTTGTTAAAAAATGGTGATAAAATAAATTTACAGAAAACGTTTCCTGATAAAATATATGGGAGAAGAGTTCTATACTTGGAAAGGTTTCCGAAAAATATAATTGAATAAAATATTTAGGAATCTTTGGTAATGTTTTTAAATATAAATTAAATAGAAAAATAAGGATATATTTAATTTATATTGTTACTTTAAATGAAAAATAATTATAAAGTAAAACAATAGATTTATTTTGAATTTTTTGGAAAGGTTTCCGTAATATGCTACAGAATTAAATGGGAGGGTTAATATGGCAGGATTAGTTTTTAAAAATCTATACAAAATTTATGAAAATGGGTTTGAAGCTGTAAAAGATTTTAATCTAGAAATAAAAGACAGAGAGTTTATAGTTTTTGTTGGGCCATCAGGATGTGGAAAGTCAACAACATTAAGAATGGTTGCAGGGCTTGAGGAAATAAGTGAAGGAGAGCTTTATATAGGAGATCAATTAGTAAATGATAAAGCACCTAAAGATAGAGATATAGCAATGGTGTTCCAAAATTATGCTTTATATCCGCATATGACTGTATTTGAGAATATGGCATTTGGACTTAAATTAAGAAAAGTTCCTAAAGATGAAATTGAAAGTAAAGTAAAAAATGCAGCAAAAATTTTAGATATTGAACATCTTTTAGATAGAAAGCCAAAAGCTTTATCTGGAGGACAAAGACAAAGGGTTGCAATGGGAAGAGCAATTGTAAGAAATCCAAAAGTTTTCTTAATGGACGAGCCTTTATCAAATCTAGATGCTAAATTAAGAGTTCAAATGAGAATAGAGATATCTAAATTATATAAAGAATTAGATACTACATTTATTTATGTAACTCATGATCAAACAGAGGCAATGACTTTAGGAACAAGAATAGTTGTTATGAAGGATGGAGTAATACAACAAGTTGCAACTCCAAATGAAATATATAATAATCCAGTAAATATGTTTGTGGCAGGATTTATAGGAAGTCCTCAAATGAATTTCTTATATGGAAAATTGATAAAAGAAGATAAAAAAATGTTTATTGAAATTGAAGGTAATAAAGTAGAGTTAGATAAAGAGAAAGTTGATAAGATAAACAAATTTAATTCATTAAATGAAGATGTTATATTAGGAATTAGACCAGAAAAAATACTTTATAATATTGATGAATTAGAAGGAAAATCAAAATTTAAGTTTAGTAGTGAAGTAGAACTTACAGAAAATTTAGGGTCAGAAATTTATGTTCATACAAAACTAGGAACAAAAGCAATAATAATAAAAACAAAGGGTAGTGGTAATAAAGAAATAGGAGAAAAAATAGATTTTGCTATTGATGTAAACGATATTCATGTTTTCGATGAGGAAACTCAAGTTACAATTTTATAATTATAAGGGTGTTTAAAATTTAATTAAAATAAAACTTTGAATTTATGGAGGGGAATTTATATGGCTAAAAAGAGAATACTAGCTTGTCTTATGGCAACACTAGTAGCAGGATCATTATTTGTAGGATGTGGGGGAGCATCAGGATCAGATTCTAAAGGAGGAAAAGAAATAACTATCTGGACTAAAGTTAAAGATGGTGAAATGAAAACAATAGAAGAACAAGCAAAGGCTTGGGGAGAGAAAACTGGAAATACTGTAAAAGTTGTTAATGATGAAGGAGGATTCCAAGATTATTTACAAGCAGCTAATTCAAGTAAAGGGCCAGATATATATATTGGTATGCCACATGATAACTTAGCTTCATTCTACGAAGCTGGATTATTAGAAGAAATTCCAGATGGTAAATTTGACAAGAGTAAATATAGTAGTGAAAGTGTATGGAATGCAACATCTTTTGAAGGAAAAAATTATGCAATTCCATTAGCACAAGAAACAGTAGCACTTTTCTATAATAAAGATAAAGTTAAAGAGGCTCCTAAAACTATGGAAGAATTAATAGAAATCGCAAAAAAAGATGGGGATGGATTCCAAATTGATTTAGGAAACTTCTATATTACAGGAGGAATAGTACAAACTTTAGGAGGATATATCTTTGGTGGTGAGCAAGGCGCGTTAAAAGCAGATGATATAGGTCTTGCAAATGATGGTTCAATTAAAGGATATCAATTCTTAGCAGATTTAGTTAAAAAGCATAAGCTTATGCCAGAAGATATAACAGGAGATATAGCTTCAACAAACTTTAAAGAAGGAAAATCAACTTTCTATATTTCAGGACCATGGGATGTTGAACAATTTGAGCAAGCTAAATTAAATTTCGGAGTAGCTCCAGTTCCAACAATAGATGGTAAAGACTACAAGTCATTCTTAGGTGTACAAACAGCTTTCGTAAGTGCAAAATCAGAAAATAAAGATCTAGCATTTGATTTCTTATCAGAGTTAATTGATAACAAGAGTGAAGAATTATTTAAAGTAGGAAATAGAATTCCAGTATTAAATGATGTTTTAGCAAGTGATGCAATAAAAGAAAATAAATACTTACAAGGATTTGTTGATCAATCAAAAGTAGCTGTTCCAATGCCAAATATTTTAGAAATGCAAGCTGTATGGAATGCAACTTCTCAAATAACTAGAGTTTACAAAGGTGAAGATGCTAAAAAAGTTGCAGAAGACATTGTTAGTGCAGTTAAAAAGGGGATAGAAACACAACAATAATATAAATAAAACTAAGGAGGATGGAGGGAAATTTTCCTCCATTCTTTTAAGTTAAAATGAGAGAGGGGTATTATGAGCAAGAAAAAAGTAACAGTAAAAGACAACTTAAGAGCTATTAAATTTCTATCACCAGCTTTGATAAGTATGCTTATATTAACTGTATTTCCTATAATATTTACAGTAATAATAGCTTTTACTAATTATAATATAAAAACTTTAAATAAAGGCTGGGGATTTGTTGGACTAAAGAATTTTAAAGATGTTTTATTTGGGCCTTTAAAAGAAGTATTTTTACCAGTTTTCACTTGGACGATAATTTCAGCTACAATAATTACTTTAGGTGGATTTATTGTAGGATTAATATATGCTTTAGTTTTATCAAATAAAAATATGAAAGAATCTTCAATTTATAAAGGATTTTTAGTAATACCATGGGCTCTTCCAGCAGCTATTATTACTATATCTTTTACAGGACTTTTAAATAGTCAATATGGTGCTATAAATGGAATATTAATGAATTTAAATTTAATATCTGAACCAATAATGTGGCTTACAGAACCAGGACCAGCTAGATTAGCAGTATTAGCAATTAGTATTTGGCTTGGTTTCCCATATATGATGAATGTTTGTATTGGAGCATTATCAGCAATTCCAGAAACTTATTATGAAGCAGCAAGTATTGATGGAGCATCAGCTTTTCAAAAATTCTTTAAAATAACTCTTCCATCACTTGCAAATACAGCATTTCCATTATTAATAGGTTCATGGTCATTTAATTTCGGTAGTTTTACAGCAGCTTTTCTTTTATTAGGAGGAGGACCTGTAAGACCAGATTCACCATTTGCTGGATATACTGATGTACTTGGTTCAGCAGCTTATAAAATGACAACTCAATTTGGTAGATTTGATTTAGGAGCAGCACTTTCAATTATATTATTCTTCATAGTTGGAACAATTGCATTCTTCCAAATGAGAGCATCAGGGCAGTTTAAGGGGGAATAGATAAATGGAATTAAAGACTAATAAAATAAATTCTATAGAACCAAAGAGCATTAATGTAAGTAATAAAAAAGGAAAAAAGAAAAAATATAAGTATAAAAGAAAAATGACTAAACCGGAAAAAGTAACACTTTGGTTAAGCAGAATTTTTATATGGGCAAGCATACTTATAATATTATTTCCAGTTCTTGCAATAGTAACAGCTTCACTTTCAACAGGTTCAAGCTTTATTCAAAAAGAACTTATTCCTTCAGAAATTACTTTTGATAACTATATTTATGTGCTAAAAGAAACTGATTTCTTACTATGGGTATGGAACTCATTTAAAGTTTGTTTCTTTGTTGCAGCAGCACAAGTTTTAATGACTTTACCTGCAGCATATACATTTAGTAGATTAAGATTTACTGGAAAAAAATATGGGCTTATGTCACTTTTAATACTTCAAATGTTCCCAGCTTCAATGGCATTACCAGCAATACTATCAATTTCATATAGATTAAATGGTATGGACAATCATTTCTTCTTAATTTTAGTAATGTGTGGAGCAAGTGCATATAATATTTGGTTAATGAAAGGATTTATAGATGGACTTCCAAAAGAATTAGATGAGTCAGCTTTAGTTGATGGAGCAAATCATAATCAAATATTTAGGAAAATAATATTCCCATTATGTAAGCCAATGCTTGTTGTAATATTTTTCTTCTCATTTATTGGGACTTTTGGAGAATTCGTACTTTCAGCAGCATTACTTAAAGATCCAAGTCTAAAAACATTAGTTATAGGATTAAAATCATTTATGGATAGTGGAGTTTCTACAAATTGGACAGCTTATGCAGCTGCATCTGTAATGGCTACTATTCCACTTGCAATACTTTTTGTATCAATACAAAAATTTGTATCAAAAGGATTAGTTGCAGGAGCAGTTAAAGAATAAATTGAAGTTACATTAATTGTAAATATGCCCTTTATATTAAATAAAGAAATAAAATATTTAAGAGAATAAATATATAAAATAAAAATAATTTTTTAAATTATAAAAATTTAAAGGATTTCATTGAAAAATGTCTAATATAATTATATAGAATTAGTATTTTTATTTAAGACAAAAAATATATACAATGAAATATAATCAAAGGGAGTTTATGGGTTATGAATATAAAAGATATTGCACGTCTTGCAGGAGTAGGTCTTGGAACCGTTTCGAGAGTTATTAATAATCATCCGGATGTAAAGGATGAAACAAGAGAAAAAGTACAAAAAATAATAAAAGAAAACAACTATATTCCTAATAATAGTGCAAGAAATCTAAAGAAATTAAGCTCTAATACTATAGGAGTATTAATTAGAGGTGTATTCAACCCATTTTTATCTGAGATGGTAGATATAATAGGGAAAAGAATAAGTCAAAATGATTATACTATGCTTTTAAGACATACAGATTATTCTGCTAGAGGAGCAGATGAAATAAGAAATTTAATAGAATTTCAAAAGGAAGTAAAACTTCAAGGCATAATATATTTAGGTTGTGATTTAAAAGAAATAGATAATACAACTTTTGAAAATATTGAAATTCCACTAGTTTTAGCATCAACTAATAGCACATATAATACTGAGGTTAATAATTTCTCGTATGTAGGAATAAAGCAAATAGAATCTGCCTTTATTGCAACTAAATATCTTATAGAAAGAAATCATAAAAATATTGGAATAATTCTTGGAATTAAAGAAGATATTGGACTTGCATCTGAAAGACTTCAAGGGTATAAGGAGGCTTTAATAAAAAGTAATATTGATATAAAAGAAGAATTTATTGAGTATGGAGGTTATAGTACAAGAGGAGCATATGATGCTGCAAAAAGACTTATAGCCAAAAATAAAAATCTAGATTCTATATTTTGTATATCTGATATTATGGCTGTTGGAGCTACAAAAGCTCTAGAAGACATGGGGATTAAAGTAGGGAAAGATATATCAATAATTGGATTTGATGGTATGGAAATTTCAGAATTTTATAATCCTTCTATAACAACTATAGCTCAGCCAAGAGAAGAAATGGCTGAACATAGTATAGCTGTACTTTTAGATATTATAAAAAATAAAGGGGAAAATAGGCATATAGTATTAGATACTAAGCTTATAGAAAGAGATTCTGTAAAAAAATAAAGCATATTCCTATATATACATAATTAAAATATAAGGATGTGATAATTGTGAGTATTAAAAGATTTTCATTTGGAAAAATAATTGATTGTAATTCAGTAGTAAAAGAAATAGAAAAGGAAAATGGACAAGTTCCTTATTTTTTAGAAAAAGATTCTGTTTTAAGTTTTAAATTAGAAAAAGAAGATTTAGTTTATGGACTTGGAGAAAATGTAAGAGGAATAAATAAAAGGGGATGGATATTTGAAAGTTATTGTTCAGATGATCCAAATCATGCTCAAGATAAAAAATCACTTTATGGAGCACATAATTTTATAATAATACATGGAGAAAATAGAAGTTTTGGTGTTTTTATAGATACACCATCAAAGGTTAAATTTGATATAGGATATTCAGAAATAGATACATTATCAATAGAAGTAGAAGAAAATAATTATGATTTATATATTATTGAAGGAACTAATTTAAATGAAATTTCAAAAGAATTCAGAGAACTTATTGGAAAAAGTTATGTACCACCTAAGTGGGCATTTGGATATCAACAAAGCAGATGGAGTTATGCAACAGAAAAAGAAGTAAGAGAAATAGGAAGGAAATTTAGAGAAAAAAATATTCCTATAGATTGTATTTATTTAGATATAGATTATATGGAAAAGTTTAAAAATTTCACAATTAATTATGAATCGTTTCCAAACTTTGACCAGATGGTTAAAGAGATGAAAGAGGATGGAATAAGATTAATTCCTATAATAGATGCTGGATGCAAAATAGAAAATGGATATGATGTTTATGAAGAAGGAATTAAAAAAGGATATTACTGTTTAGATAAAGAAGGAAAACCTTTTGTGGCAGCAGTATGGCCAGGAAAAGTTCATTTTCCAGATTTCTTAAATAGTGAAGCTAGACTTTGGTTTGGAAAGAAATATAAATTTTTAGTTGATAAAGGAATAGATGGATTTTGGAATGATATGAATGAGCCAGCTATTTTCTATTCTGAAGAGGGATTAAATAAAGCTTATGAAATAGTAGAGGAAAGTAAAAATAAAAATTTAGATA
The DNA here is from genome assembly GCF_002050515.1 of Clostridium thermobutyricum DSM 4928. Taxonomy (GTDB): domain Bacteria; phylum Bacillota; class Clostridia; order Clostridiales; family Clostridiaceae; genus Clostridium; species Clostridium thermobutyricum. The sequence goes on from NZ_LTAY01000048.1 coordinate 27,334, forward strand.
TTTATAGCTTTTTTGCTTTAAAAGATGCCTTTATGGGGTTAAGTAATAGTTCTTCCGATTATAATAGTTTTTATCATAATATGGATGGAAATATTATAAAACATAATGATGTTCATAATCTTTTTGGTCATAATATGACGAGAGCAGCTGCTGAAGGATTAGATTCAATTGATAAAGATAAAAGATTTTTATTATTTTCAAGAGCTTCATCAATAGGAATGCATAGATATGGTGGTATATGGACAGGAGATAATACATCTTTATGGGAACATTTAGAAATGAATGTTAAAATGATGCCAAATTTAAATATGTGTGGATACCTTTATACAGGTGCTGATACAGGCGGATTTGGAGGAAATTGTACTCCAGATTTAATGATAAGATGGTTCCAATTTAGTATTTTTACACCTTTATTTAGAAATCACTCAGCAATGGGAACAAGAAACCAAGAACCTTTCTCTTTTGGAGAAAAATCAGAAAAAATATTAAAAAATCTTATAGAGTTTAGATATGGATTAGTACCATATATTTATAGTGAATATATGAAAGCAGCAATAAATAATGATATTATGTTTAAACCATTAAGCTTTGAATATAATGATGTAACTTCAGGGGAAATAGAAGATCAAATATTAATGGGAGATTCATTAATGTTAACTCCAATAATAAAGCAGAATGCTAGAGGAAGATATGTTTATTTACCAGAAGATATGTTAATGGTAAGAGCAAAAGGATTAAATGATATTAGTTATGAAGTCTTTTCTAAAGGACATCATTATATAAATGTAGAACTTGAAGAATTTATTTTCTTTGTAAGAAAAGATAAGATGATACTTTTAGGAGAAAGTGCTAAAAATGTTCAAAGTATAAAAAATAAAGAGTTAAACATTATAGCATTTGTAGAAGATAAAGCAATATATGAATTATATGATGATGATGGAATATCAAAAGATTATTTAAATGGAATTTTTGATAAACTTCGCATAGAAATAATAAAAGATAAAGAAGAATTTAATATAAACATAGATGGAAATATAAAAGATAAAAAATTAAATATAACTATAATTTCTAAAGGTTCAAAAGAGGTAAAAAAAGTATATTATATATAAAAGGTTAAAAGGGGATTGGTTTTATGAAAAAAAGAAGTAGTGGGGTATTAATGCATATATCATCTTTGGAAGGAAAGTTTGGTATCGGTTCCATTGGTGAAGAAGCATACAAGTTTGTAGATTTCTTAGTTAAAGCAGGACAAAAGTATTGGCAAATACTACCTTTGGGACATACAAGTTATGGAGATTCACCATATCAATGTTTTTCTGCATTTGCAGGAAATCCACATTTTATAGACTTAGATATCCTTGTTGATGATGAATTGTTGAGCATTAAAGATTATATAAATGAAGATTTTGGAGCATCAGAAGAAAAAGTAGATTATGGATTAATATTTGAGAAAAGAAATAAGATTTTAAAAACTGCTTATAAAAATTTTAAAAATAAAAAACTAAATAGACATGAAGCATTTGAATATGAAAAATTTAAAAATGAAAATAGTTTTTGGTTAGATGATTATAGTGATTATATGGCTATAAAAGAAACTTTTGATTTAGTTTCTTGGAAAGAATGGGATGAGGATATAAGAAATAGGGAAGAAAAGGCTTTAAGAAAATACAGAAAAGAGCTTAAAGATGAAATTGAATATTATAAATTTATTCAATTCCTATTCTTTAAACAATGGAAAGAATTAAAAGATTATGCAAATTATAATGGGATAGAAATAATAGGTGATTTACCTATATATGTTGCAGAGGATAGTGCAGATATGTGGAGCAATCCTAAAATGTTTAAAGTTGATGAAAACAATAAACCAAAAGTTGTAGCAGGATGTCCACCAGATGCATTTGCAATAACAGGTCAGCTTTGGGGGAATCCAATATATGATTGGGAAGCTATGGACAAAGATAATTATAAATGGTGGATTTCAAGAATAAGAGAAAGTTTTAAACTATATGACATGATAAGAATAGATCATTTTAGAGGTTTTGAATCATATTGGGAAATTCCATATGGAGATGAAACAGCTGTAAATGGAAAGTGGGTAAAAGGACCAGGAATAAAACTTTTTAATGCTATAAAAAAAGAACTTGGAGACTTAAATATTATTGCTGAAGATTTAGGATTTATGACAGATGAAGTTATAGAATTTAGAGATGAAACAGGTTTTCCAGGAATGAAAGTTCTTCAATTTGGTTTTGGAGGAGAAGATAGTACAGATTTACCACATAACTATATAAAAAATTCAATTGCTTATACAGGAACTCATGATAATGAAACTATTATGGGATGGGTAAATACTATGGCAACTAAAGAAGAAAAAGAAAAAGCATTAGCTTATTTAAATGTTAAAAATTTAGATGATAGTTATGATTTTATAAGAGCAATTTGGGGTTCTGTTAGTTTTTTAGCAATTGCGACTATGCAAGATTTATTGAATCTAGGTAGTGAAGCAAGAATGAATATTCCATCAGTTTTAGGTGGAAATTGGCAATGGAGAATAAAAAAAGATCAATTAACAGATGAATTAGCAAAAAAATTAAAAGATTTAACTAAATTATATGGAAGAATTTAATCTTAAATTTAAGTAGATAGGGAATCTAATGATTTAGGATAAGGAAGTATTGGAGGATTTAAATTATGAAAAATGAATTAAAGGTATCTATGGAAAGACAATTAAAAATAAAATATGGAGTTTCTATAGAAGAAGCTTCAAAAGGAGAAATTTTTAGTAGTCTTTCATCAGCTTTAATGGAAACTATAATAGATAATTGGAATAACACAAATAAGATTTATTCAAAAGGAAAACAAGCTTATTATTTATCAGCTGAATATTTAATGGGAAGAGCTCTTGGAAATAATTTGATAAATTTAGGTCTTTATGAAGAAGTTTCAGATTTATTAAAAGAATTAAATATTGATATAAATGAAATAGAAGAGGCAGAAGAAGATGCAGCATTAGGTAATGGTGGATTAGGAAGACTTGCAGCTTGTTTTATGGATTCAGCAGCAGCTATGGAAGTGCCATTAAGAGGATACGGAATAAGATATTCAAATGGATTATTTAAACAATACTTCAAAGATGGATTCCAAGAAGAATGTGCTGATAATTGGTTAACTTATGGAGATCCATGGAGTATAAGACGTGAAAGAGAAACAGTTAAAGTTAAATTTAAAGATATGGAAGTAAAAGCAGTTCCATATGATACACCAATAATAGGATATGATAGTAAAAATATAAATACATTAAGACTTTGGAAATGTGAAGCCTTAGAAAGCTTTGACTTCCATGCCTTTAATTCGGGTAAATATGCAAAAGCAGTAGAATTAAAAAATAAAGCTGATGATATATCAAGAGTTTTATATCCAAATGATGATATGAGACAAGGAAAATTATTAAGACTTAAACAACAATACTTCTTAGTAAGTGCATCTGTTCAAGATATAATAAGAAGCCATGTAAAATTACATGGAGAAAACTTTGAAAATTTATCTGAATATCATGCAATTCAATTAAATGATACTCATCCAGTTTTAGCTATACCAGAGCTTATAAGAATTTTAGTAGATGATTATAAATTAAAATTTGATAATGCATTAAAGATTGCTAAAGGGGTATTTGCTTATACAAACCACACTATTCTTGCAGAGGCTCTTGAAAAATGGGATAACAAATTAATTGTAGCTTTATTCCCAAGAATAATGCAAATAATTAAAATGATTGATACAAGATTTATAAATGAATTAAAGAGAAAAGGATATTCTAAAGAAGAAATTGAAGAATTTAGAATAGTTAAGAATGGAGTATCAAGAATGGCAAACCTTGCAATAGCAGTAGGCTTTGCAGTTAATGGAGTAGCTAAACTTCATACAGATATTTTAAAGGATATTGAACTTAATAATTGGTATAAACTATATCCAGAAAAATTCCAAAATAAAACTAATGGAATAACTCCAAGAAGATGGCTTAGATTATGTAATAGAGAATTATCAGATTTTATAACAGAACTTTTAGGAGATGAAAGTTGGGTTAAGGATTTAAGTAAGCTTAAAGAATTAGAAAAGTTTATTAATGAAGAAGAGATTCTAAAGAAATTTATGATGATAAAGCATACTAAAAAAGAACAACTTGCAAAATATATAAAAGAAACTGAAGGAGTGGAATTAGATCCAAGTTCAATTTTTGATATCCAAATAAAGAGATTACATGAGTATAAGAGACAATTATTAAATACTTTATATGTTTTAGACCTTTATTTTAGATTAAAAGAAGATAAAAATTTAGATATTCCTAAAACAACATTTATATATGGGGCAAAAGCGTTCCCTGGTTATAGAAGAGCAAAAGCAATAGTTAAGTTTACTAATGAAGTTGCAAAACTTATCAACAATGATAAAGAAATAGATGGGAAAATAAAGGTTGTATTTGTGGAAAACTATAGAGTTTCATATGCTGAAAAATTATTCCCAGCTGCTGACCTTTCAAAACAAATATCAACATCAGGAAAAGAAGCATCAGGAACAGGTAATATGAAGTTTATGTTAAATGGAGCACCTACTTTTGGAACTATGGATGGAGCTAATGTTGAAATAGTAAGAGAAAGTGGTGAGGAAAATAACTTTATCTTTGGATTAACTGTTGAAGAAATAGAAGAAATGAGAGGAAACTACAATAGTAAAGAATATTATGAAAATAATTCTTCAATAAAGAGAGTAGTGGATTCTTTAATAGATGGAACTTTTGATGATGGAAATACAGGTTTATTTGAAGATTTATATAACTCATTAATAGAAGAGGGAGATGGATATTTATTATTAGCTGACTTTGAAAGCTTTAAAAAGGCTGAAGATAGAGTTTTTGAAGCTTATAAAGATGAAAAAAGATGGGCTAAGATGGCATTTAAAAATATGTGTAATGCAGGAATGTTCTCTTCAGATAGAACAATATTAGAATATAGTAAAGAAATATGGAACATTAAGCAAACTAAAAATACTTTATAATTTTAAAGTTAGGAGATAGTGTTATGAGGTTTGGAAAAAATAATTTTACAAGCTATGAAAAAGGTATAGAAAAAGAATGGATGCTAGCAAATGGAAGAAGTGCATTTTCAGGAAGCACTATGATAGGATCAAATAGTAGAAAATATCATGCATTATTAATAGCAGCATTAAAATCACCTGATGAAAGATATATGATTCTTCCAAAAGTAGAGGAAAAATTTATATCAAACAAAATAGAATATCCTCTAACAACTACTAAATTTAATGATGAAGTTATTGAAGGTTTTAAAAACCTTCAAAGCTTCAGCTATGATGGTATTCCAGAATATAAATATTTTATAAATGGTACAACTATTAGAAAGAGAGTTTTTTTAGAAAAGGGAAAAAATACAGCAGTTATAGAATATTTAATAAAAGGAAATAAAAATGGAGGAGAAATTAAACTTATTCCATATATGGCATTTAGAAATCCTGGAGATGTTTCAGAAGCTGAAAATTTAAATTTTAAGAAAAAAAATATTATAAATGGATTTAAATTAAATCCAACTCTTAAAGAAGAAATAAATATTAAAATTTTTACTGTAGGTGGAAGAGTATCATCAAAAAATGAAAGTATAACTAAAGAAGTATATTATGATGTTGATAAAAGCACTGGAGATGATTATTTAGAAAGATATTATATACCAGGTAAATTAACAATAGATATAAATCCTTATGAAGAAAAGAAAGTATACTTCGTTTGTACTATTGAAGATGGAGAAATAAATCCAGAAGAAATAGTTTTTAAAGAAGAAAAGAGAATAAAAGAATTAAGAAATATATTTAAAGATGATAATAGAACAATAGCAAAATTGCTTCCAATAGCAACTGACCAGTTTATAGTTGATAGAGATTCTATAAATAGCAAAACAGTTCTTGCAGGATATCCTTGGTTTTTAGATTGGGGAAGAGATACTATGATAGCTTTAACTGGAGTTTCTATGTCAACTGATAGGTTAGATGATACAAAAGATATTTTAAGAAGCTTTAGTTTATATGAAAAGAATGGTCTTATTCCAAATATGTTCCCAGACTTTGGACAAGATCCATTTTATAATACTGTGGATGCTTCACTTTGGTATATTCATGCTATATATATGTATCTTTTATATAAGGATGATATAGAAGAATTAAATTTTGTAAAAAAAGAATTGTATAAAACAATTAAAAATATAATAAAGGCTTATAAAGAAGGAACTGATTTTTCTATAAAAATGGATAAAGACTATTTGATAAGTGCAGGAAATGGATTAGACCAAGTTACTTGGATGGATGTAAGAGCAAATGGAATAGTTGTTACACCAAGACATGGGAAGCCAGTTGAAATTAATGCTTTATGGTATAATGCCTTAAAAATTTCTGCTTTATTAGCAAAGAAATTTGGAGATAAAGATTACGAAGAATATGAAGAATTAGCTGAAAAAGTTAAAATATCTTTTAATGAGAAGTTTTGGAATGAAAAAGACCAATGTCTTTATGATGTTGTAAATGATGAAGAAAGTGATAATGCTATAAGACCAAATCAGGCTTACGCAATTTCATTACCATTTACAATGCTTCCTAGGGAAAAAGAAGAAAAAGTAATAGAAAAAATTTATGATGAATTATATACTCCATTTGGGTTAAGAAGCTTAGATAGAGGAAATGAAGATTATAAAAAAGTTTACGTTGGAGAACTTACAGATAGAGATATGGCATATCATCAAGGAACTGTATGGTCTTTCCCACTTGGAGCATTTTTAAGTGGATATTTTAAAGTTAATGAATATTCAGAAGAAGCAAGAGAATTTATTGATGATGCTTTAAAGGAAATGGAATCACATATTGAAGATGGATGCTTAGGTGGAATAGCAGAAATATTTGATGGAGATGCACCACATCACGGAAGAGGATGTTATAACCAAGCTTGGGGTGTAGGTGAAATTTTAAGAGTTTATTATGAATGCGTAAGAGGGAATATTAAGAATTTAGAAAAAGCACATAATCACATATTTGACTAATAAATTTAATAGTTTTATAGGTTAGAAAATTTACTTTCTAACCTATAGAAATTTTTAAAATTAAAATTTGTTTAGGAGAGGAAGCTTTAAAATGAATATAAAAGATATTTATAAAGATAAGAAAAAAATAAGAGAGATATTTAATTCAAGTGAGTTTGAAGAAAGATATACTTCTGATTTAGAATTAGGAGCAATATATTCAAAAGAAAGCACAATATTTAGATTATGGACACCAGTTGCTAGTGAAGTTAAGCTAGTATTATTTTCAAAAGAAAAGGATAATTTCACAAAAATTGAAGAAATAAATATGAGTGAAGATAATAATGGAGTTTGGGTTGCTGAAAAGAAAGGTGATTTAGATAAAAGTTATTATAGATTTAAAGTGAAAATTGATGATAAACAAAATGAGGTAATAGACCCTAATTCCAAAGCTGTTAGTGCTAATGGTGAATATAGCATGGTAGTAAATTTAGAGAAAACAAATCCAGAAAATTGGGGAAATGATGTTAAACCAGAATTTAAAGATTATACTGATGCAATAATATATGAAATGCATATAAGAGATTTTACTATAGATGAAAATTCAGGAGCAGAATTTAAAGGAAAATATAAAGGAGTTACAGAAAAGGGCACAAGAACTAAAAATGGATTTAAGACATGCTTAGATCATGTAAAAGATCTTGGTGTAACTCATCTTCATTTACTTCCAACTTTTGATTATAAATCAGTAGATGAAAAGAATTTAAATGTTCCACAATATAATTGGGGCTATGATCCAGAAAATTATAATTGTCCTGAAGGTTCATATTCAACAAATCCTTTTGATGGAGATGTGAGAATAAAAGAATTTAAGGAAATGGTTTATAATCTTCATAAAGAAGGCTTAAGAGTTGTTATGGATGTAGTTTACAATCATACTTATGAAGCAGAAAATTCATTATTTAATAAAGTAGTGCCGTACTATTATTATAGAGAAGATGAAAATGGAGATTTTTCAGATGCTTCAGCTTGTGGAAATGAGACTGCTTCAGATAGAAGTATGTTTAGAAAATTTATGATAGATTCTCTTGTTTATTGGGCTAAAGAATATCATATAGATGGATTTAGATTTGATCTTATGGGGATTCATGATATAGAAACAATGAAGCTTATAAGAAAAGCTCTTGATGAAGTAGATGATTCAATAATAATTTATGGAGAAGGATGGACTGGAGGAGATAGCCCATTAAAAGAGGAAGATAGGGCTTTAAAGAAAAATACAGTTCAATATGGAGAACTTCAAATAGCAGCTTTTAGTGATGATATAAGAGATGCAATAAAAGGTGATGTATTTATAGATGAGAAACCTGGATTTGTAAATGGCGGACAAGGATTTGAAGAATCAATAAAATGCGGAATAGTTGCTTCAACAAACCATAGTGAAGTTAATTATAAAGATGTAATTTATTCAGATAAATTTTGGGCAAATGAGCCATACCAAACTGTAACATATGCTTCAGCTCATGATAACTACACTTTATGGGATAAGCTTCAAATAAGTGCTACTGATGAAAGTGAAGAAGAAAAAATAAAAATGAATAAATTAGTAGCGGCAATTGTTTTAACTTCACAAGGAATTTCATTTATTCATGCAGGAGAAGAACTTCTTAGAACAAAATGCGATGAAAATGGAAAGCTAATAGAAAATAGCTTTAAATCAAGCGACTTAGTAAATAAATTAGATTGGACAAGAAAAGAAAAATATATAGATATATTTAATTACTATAAAGGATTAATAAAACTTAGAAAAAATCATAAAGCATTTAGGATGAATAGTTCAAAGGATATAAATGAAAGAATAGAATTTATGGAATTTGAAGAAAAGAATTTAGTAGGCTACACAATAAATAGTGAAGGCTTAGATGAATTTAAAAAAGTATTAGTTTTATTTAATGGAAATAAAGAAGATGTAGAGTTAGAACTTCCAAGTGGAACTTGGACATTAGTTGTTAATGGGAAAGAAGTAAACGAACTTGGAATTAAAAATATAAATGAAGCTAAAATAGAGCTTCTAGGAAGAACTGCTTTAGTTTTAGTTCAAAAATAAATTTCGTCTTAATAGTTATAATTTATACCCCTATATATTAGGCTCTCATTTATGAGAGCCTTTTAATTTGTTATTAATTTTATATTTTAAATAATTTTTTTATTAAATTTACTATGATCTTTTTATTAAAAATATTATAAATTTAAATAAATTAAGAGATGAAATTAATTCATCTCTTTTTAAAATTGATATCTCATATTTTGAGGTTCATAGTATGAAAGTTTATGCTTTTTACAAAGCTCACTTACAAAATTATCTATAAAATCTGCATCCTCTAAAGAACAACCAATTACAATAAAACCTGGACCTTTATCAGCAGTTATATTAAAGTTTTTTTCCATTAATTCATTATAAAGATTATCAATTATATCAATATCACCTACTAGTGAAAAATCACCTTCACAAATTTTTTCGTATAAATATTGAGCAGAACCAGCACCATTTATTTCACCACTATTAAATACTAAGCAATACCAATCCATTTTTAAACCTCTTTTCATAAAAAATATAAATTTATTTTAACATAATAATTTAACATAAAAAAAGTTAAATGTTTACATTGAAACAAGTTTTGATAAATGTACAAGTTTGAGTTAAATAATGACAAAAATTCAAAATAGATGTATTATAATAAATATATTAATAATAATTAAACGATAATATAAATTCATTTTTAAAAAATAATGCATTTTATTAATAAATTATAATATTGAGAGAAGGAGGGGCTTTATGGAAAATAGAGAAGAATGGGGGTCAAAAATAGGTTTTATTCTTGCAGCAATAGGTTCAGCAGTAGGGCTAGGAAACATATGGAGATTTCCATATATAGCATATGAAAATGGAGGAGGAGCATTTTTAATACCGTATTTCTTTGCAATATTTACTGCAGGAATTCCATTACTTATTTTAGAGTACTCTATGGGACATAAATATAGAGGATCAACTCCTCTTGCTATAGCTAGAGCTTCAAAAAAATGGGAATGGATTGGATGGTGGCCAACTATAACCTCAGCATTTATAGTGGCATATTATTCAGTTATTATAAGTTGGGCTATGAATTATTTCGTTCTTAGTTTTAAGCAAGGTTGGGGAAGTGATTCAAATATTTTCTTCCATAATGATTTTTTAAATTTAAGCAATTCACCTTTTGAATTAGGAGGAGTTGTATGGTATATATTTTTAGGAGTAATAGCAATTTGAATTATTAATTGGATTGTTTGCTATAAAGGTGTGAAAAAAGGAATTGAAAAAATAAATAAAATTTTATTACCAATGTTAGTAATAATAATGATAATAATTGCAATTAGAGCTGTAACTTTAAATGGAGCATCTGAAGGACTTAATACACTTCTTACTCCAGATTGGTCAATGGTTTTAAAACCATCTGTTTGGATTTCAGCTTATGGACAAGTTTTTTACTCATTAAGTATAGCAATTGGAATAATGATGACTTATTCAAGTTATCTTCCTAAAAAATCAGATATTAATAATAGTGCGTTTGTAACTGCATTTGCAAACTGTGGTTTTGAATTTTTATCAGCTATAGCTGTTTTTTCAATATTAGGCTATATGGCAACAGCTCAAGGTGTTCCTATATCTGAAGTAGTTTCAAGTGGTGTAGGACTAGCATTTGTAGCTTTTCCACAAATATTTTCTGCTATGGGACCAATAGGAAGTTTTTTAGGACCTTTATTTTTCCTATGTTTAATATTTGCTGGTATAACATCTTCAGTTTCACTAACAGAAACAGTTTCAGCACCTTTTAAGGAGAAATTTGGTTGGAGTAGAAAAAAGGTTGTTACTTGTATGTGTATAATTGGAGCTTGTATGAGTACAGCTTTTGCAACTAATGCAGGATTATATCTTTTAGATATTATGGATGCTTTTATAAATAATTATGGAATAGTAGTTGTAGGACTTTTAGAAGTTATATTAATTGGATGGATAGTTACGCCAAAAAGTTTAAGAGAGCATTCAAATAAAATATCATATATTAAAGTCGGAAAATGGTGGGATATATCAATAAAGTTTATTACTCCAGCAATTTTAATTTATATGATATTACAAAATGTTATTAATGAAATAAGTGCACATTATGGTGGATATGATTTATCTAATCTTATTGCTTATGGATGGAGTGTTATTGGCTTTGGAATAATAGTTTCATTAATTTTATCTAAGAAACCATGGAAAGATAAAAAGATTGAAGACTATGAAGAGGACGAAAATGATGAAGAAGATAGATTAATATTAGAAGAAATCAATAAATAATAAAAGGGAGATAATAAAAATGACAGGAACATCAATATTATTTTTCATAATTGGAGCAACTGTATTGTGGGGAGGATTTATAGCCTCACTAACAATACTTCTTAGAAATGAGAAAAAGTTAGATGTAGAGTTAAGAAAAGATGAAAATTTAGAATGTGATGCTTAAAAAAAGAGATTCAATATTTTATATTGAATCTTTTTTTATTTTCTAAAAACAGGAAGTGTGCTACAAGCAAATCCTCCACCAGCTTTTAGTATTTCTGAATAATCTAGATAGAAAACTTTATATCCTAATTTTTCTAGGAGTGTTTTTACTTTTTTATGAGATGTCACAATTCTTTTTTTTCCTAAATTAATAAAGTTTGTTCCTAGTTCGCAAGTAGTTTTATTATCTAAGTAATATAAGTTTTTTATTATTTTTTGAATTATAGCTTTATCATAAACATAATTTGAAATTACAGCATGGTTATCATCTAAAATATTAAAAACACAATCAAGATGCAACAATTTATCTTTATTAAAATTAATAGGAATTATAGTATAATTTTTATTTAATGATTTTAGATAATTTCCAAGTTCAAGTGCGCCAGACATACTTGTTCTATTACTCATCCCAACAAAAATATAATCATTGTATATAAGAACATCTCCACCTTCAATAGAATTTTTCATTTTATATATTTTTTTATGTTTGTCTTTAATATATTCTTCAAGAGCAAGTATTTCTTTAGCTCTATTTTTATTTGCCATTTTAGAAATAAAGAGAATATCATCAATTACAAAGCCAACATCTCTAGTAAAAACTTGATTAGCTCCATAAATAGGTTCTAAAAACTGAACTTTAGAACCTTGATTTATAAGAAGATTTATAAAATCATTATATTGCTTAAACATTTTATTTCTATTTAATTTTTTAAATAGGGAAAAATGAACTAATTTAAAATTAGAAGGATAGCACATTATAAATGTACCAATTTCCTCATAATGGTTCTTATGACTTATATCCATAAATTTCACCTCTATAATATACTTTTGTATTAGCATCAACTAATAAAGAGTATAAATAAAATAATATATACAATTATAAAAATAATGAATTATATAATACTTTATTTAGTATTAACCATATTCTTAAAAAAAATTATTATTAATATTATTTTATTTTTAGATGAATCAGTTTATTTAAAAGTTAAAAAAATGATATGATAAAAAGGGGAATATAAAAAATATTGTGATTAAAAAAATTATTTAAGGAGTGATAACTATGGCAGTTAAAATGCTACATACATGCATTAGAGTAAAAAATTTAGAGGAATCTTTAAAGTTCTATAAAGAAGCTTTAGGATTAATCGAAACAAGCAGAAAGGATTTTCCTGAATATAAATTTACACTTGTTTATTTATCAAATGAAAAAGGTGGATATGAAATAGAACTTACTTATAACTATGATGTAGAAAAGCCTTATGAATTAGGAAATGGATTTAGTCATACAGCAATTGGAGTAGAAAATTTAGAAGAGTTTAGAGAAAAGCATATAGAATTAGGATATAAAGTAACTGATTTAAAAGGATTACCAGGAGAACCACCAAAATACTATTTTGTAACTGATCCAGATGGATATCAAATTGAAGTAATAAGATTATAATTTTAAGCTTACAACATAGAATAAATTATAATTTGAATTGCGAAGGAGAAAACCATGAAAATAGGAATTTTAACAAGTGGTGGAGATGCACCAGGAATGAATGCAGTTATAAGGGCTATAGTAAAAGTTTCAACTAAATACGGTATAGAAACTTTTGGAATAAAAAGGGGATATACAGGACTTCTTAATGAAGAAATATACAAATTAACTGAATCTGATGTAGATTATATTTCAGAATCAGGTGGAACTATATTAAAAACTTCTAGATGTCCAGAATTTACTACAGAAGAAGGAAGATTAAAAGGTTTAGATAATTTAAAAAAATATGGAATAGATGCTGTAGTTGTAATTGGAGGAGATGGTTCTTTTCAAGGAGCACAAAAGCTTCATGATTTAAATGTAAAGGTTATAGGTGTTCCTGGAACTATTGATAACGATTTAAAATATACAGATTATTGTATAGGATTTGATACAACTCTAAATACAGTTTTAGATTGTATAAGAAAAATAAAAGATACTGATGCTTCTCATGAAAAAGCTACAATTGTAGAAGTTATGGGAAGATATTGTGGAGATTTAGCTCTTTACTCAGCAATAGCTGGTGGAGGAGAAATAATTTCAACTCCAGAGAGAAAGTTAAGTCTTGAACAGATAAAAACTGCCCTTAAGAAGAATATAGAAAAAGGAAAGAAAGATAGCATCATAATAATAACTGAAAGAATGTATGATATTGAAGAAGTTCAAAAATATTTAGAAGATAATCTTGGTATTGGTGTAAGAAGTACTGTACTTGGATTTATTCAAAGAGGTGGTAATCCATCTGCAGCAGATAGAATTCTAGCTTCAAGAATGGGAGCACATGCTGTAGAACTTCTTAAAAAAGGAGTATCAGGTAAAGCTGTTGGTGTACGCAATAATGAAATGATAAGCGTAGATATTAAAGATGTTAATAAAGAAAAAGATATTAAAAAAGAGCAATATGATTTAATGGAGCTTCTTTTATAATAGAAAATAGTATCTCAATTATTTGAGATACTATTTTTTTATTAAGCTTTAAGCAGGAGATAAAATTTCAATATTATCATTTATATCTATTAAGTTATTTAAAATAATATAATTATTTTTTATTTCTATTAAAGAACTAGCTATTATTTTTTCGTTTAAATCTTTAAAATTTGATAGTTCAAAAGATTCATCTTTTTCATTTAAAATTGAATTAACATTATTAAGTTTAGAGGTAAGTATTTTAAGATTATCTTTTGATTCATTAGTTAAAGATAAATTATGCACAAATTTATTTAGTTCATAAATAGTTGATACAAATAGCAACTTATGATTATTTAAAATTTTATAGTTATCATAAATATCTTTCTTCTTAGATATATTAATATTGTTTTTAATAGTATCATTTATTTGAGAAATTAAAATATATACATTATTTATATAATGATCTAATTTATCTTTTTCAAATAATTTATCTAAGTTATTTAATAAATCTTTTATTAATTCATTAGAGATATTATTTAAATTATTATTAGATTTTTCAGAATCATATTTAAATATAAATTTATTTATTAATAATGCAATTAAAGCACCAATTAAAATAAATATAATTCTTTGTAAGCTTAATAAAATTGGATTAGATACAATATGGCTTGTACTATTTAAAGCTTCAGTTGCATTAACCATTACAGCAGCTCCTATTGCAGACATTGTAACAAAAATAATTTTTTGTCTATAAGTTTTGCAATATATGTTTCCATATCCAGCTCCAATGATTATAAAGCTTCTAATTGCATTATCTTTAAATATAGTAAAAGTGATACCTATAAAAATTGCACCTATAGTAGTAGCTATAATTCTATCTTTAGCTTTTGACTTTGTAGCTTCGAAAATTGGGTTTGTAAGAGATAAAACAGTATACATAATCCATCTACCTTGATGTAAATTAAAATAATCCATTATAAAACATGCTATTGAAACTTCAATAGCTACATGAAAAGCATAAGTAAATTTTATTGAGTTAAATTTAATATTTTTTAATCCATAAATATCATCTTGAATATTGTTTGTTATTTTAGTTTTATTACTTTCTTTATTTATAATAGAAACTCTATTAGTTGAATTTCTTAAAAATATAATAGAGCCTAGAATTTGTATTTCTAAATTACTTACAGAATTACTATATTTATTATTTAAATTTAGTATGTATTTATCAAGTTCTTCTGGATTTTTATTTATTAAAAATTCTTTGAAAATAGAGAAAAACTTAGATACATCATTTAGAATATTTTCTTTTGGATTTATATTTGATATTAAAAGGTTTATTTTTTCTATAGAAACTAAAATATCTAAACTATCTCTACCTTCTTTTACAATATAAAAATTTTTTTCTTTTTTATCATGAATTATATCTTTTAAATTTTGAATCATAGAATTTATTTTAATATCTAATTCTTCAGTAGACTTATTTGAATTAATAAATTGTATTTTGCGATTAAGGATTTCTAATAGTCCTATAAATATTTTTTCACTTGCTTTTTCAATTTTATTTTTATTAATTAAAAATTGTGGGGCCATTATACTTAATGCTCCCACTACTAAAGAAATTAATCTTAAAGGAAGGGCTGATAATGGTACTGGATATGCTAATAAAAATAAATATAGAAAAGTAAATGGAATATACATTGGAGTTTTTAAAATGTGGCCAAAAGAATAACTTATGAAAAATACTATTATAAAATTTATAGGAATGGCTACCCACATATTACTTGCAGCAAAAAAAGTTCCTATTCCTATTAATAAATAGAAGAAAACTAGTCCAAAAGTATTTTTTATTGGTTCTCCAGTCAAATCTTTTCCCATAAACATTAGAATACCGGTTATAGACATTACAGCAACTAAAATATTATCATTTCCAAATATAAATTTAAAAAGAAATATATATGCCATAATACATGCAAACAGAATTGTATTATTTACTATTAATTTTTTCATTTGTATACCTCTTAATTAAAAGTTTAATTTTAAAATTTAATATATTACTTTTTGAGGAGTATACCACTAATGGAATAAATTTTCAAATTTTATAAACTTAAAATATATAATATTATAAGAATAGTAATACTTCTATTAAAACTTTCTCTTATAATGTCTTCAATAAAACTATATAATAAAATATGAGTAGAGATAAATAGATATAGTTATATAAATATATTAATTAACCAATGAGGTGAATAAAGTGATAGAATATAAAAATAAAAAATATGTTTGTTTGTTAGATTTAGGATTTGAAACTATTAGAGGAAAATGGAAAAGTATAATAATATGTCATTTATATAGAGGGCAAAAAAGATTTTTAGAGTTACAAAGAGAAACATCAGGAGTAAGTCAGAAAGTTTTAACTGAAAAGCTTAAGGAGCTTGAAGAAGAGGGGATAATAGAGAGAATAGTATATGCAGAAGTTCCTCCAAGAGTAGAATATAAGTTATCTGAAAAGGGAAGAGAACTTGGGGAAGCAATGAAATTGATAGAAGAATGGTCAGTTAAATATTATGGAAATAAATGATAAAAAAGTAAACCTTTAGAAAGCTAATTTTAAATAATAGTTTTCTAAAGGTTTTATTTTTATAAAAATTAAAAGTATGCCTTTATTAGTAATTAAATTATTAAATCCTTAATGGGCGGCTAGAGAGTTTTGTCGTGCATTTATTCTCTTTATTTGGAAAATTATTAATGAAGCAATTATTATTATTATTGTTCCTATTAATACATTTGTAGTTATCATTTCTCCCATAATTAAAAGCATTAAAATTGGAACTAAAATTGGTTTTATATAGAATACACTTGTTGCAGTTATAGCAGAAGTTTCTTTCATAGCTCCTAAGAAGAAGAAGAAACCTAAACCTTTTACAACAATACCAACATATAGTAATAAACTAAAGCTATGAGCATTAATACCTTTAATTATAGGAATATGCAATATTAGCATAAATATAAACATAACTAAAACACCAAGATAGAATGAAAAACTATTAGTTACAGCTTTTCCGTATTTTCTGATTGTTTTTGTTGCAAGAACATTAAATAAAGCGATTGAAACAGCACCTAATAAGGCTAAAGTAACACCAATTAAATGTTGTTCAGCATCTTTTCCTGAAGCACCTGTAAATGGATTGAATATAACAACAATTCCTATAGCAGCTAGTATTATAGCAATCCAACAACGAGAGTCAAATTTTTCTTTACATACTACTCTTGCTAATGGAACTGTCATTATTGCATTTGAACAAACAAGAATTGCAACTATGGCAGGAGTAGTAAATACTAAAGCTTCTTGTAATAAAGACATTCCTATAGAAACTTGTATAACACCTAATAGTAAAAAGTACAACCAATCTTTAGTTCCAAGTTTTATATGAAGTTTTCTCATATCTTTTATTGCAAATGGTAATAAAATTGTAGCTCCAATTAAAAATGCAATTGAATTGATTTGATAAGCATTAAGCTTGTCCATTGCTAAATATTTACCGCTTATTTCTTGAGTACTAAAGCATAATGCAGTTAAAAATATAAATATATAACCTTTGTATTTTGACATAGTAGATCTCTTCCTTCCTCTTTTGTTTTAAAGTTACAGAATAAAGTGATTATATGAAATTTTCTGAAAATTCCACTTCAATTTACAAGCTTAAGTTTTTAGTTTTTTATATAGCCCCATATATAAAAGCCCCCTTTTTATTTAATTTAAAATTTATTAGTAAAAATAATAAAGTATATTCATATATCTGTAAACCTTATCATAAGGCGTGTGAATTACTACTGAATATTTTTACATTAGTTTATTAGTTGAAATTTTAAAAATAAAATTTACTAAATAAAATTTGATAAATATAATTTGGAAGTTTTTAATTCTTAAGTTAAGAATAACAAATAAAAATTCCAAAGTCAAAACATTTGTTTAGTTTTTAATCAAATGTTTAAAAATAGATTTATTTTATTTTTTTTTATTTATTATTAAAAAGTTAATTTAAGTATTTTATTTAGAAAATATGTATGATTGAAAGTTAACATAAGTTAGAATATAATAAAAAAAGATTTTAAAAAATAATATATGATTTGAGGTAGTGATTATGAAAGATTATGAAAAAATGAATCAAACCGAAAAACAGGATTTTTTAGCTAAATTATCTAGTATGTATTATGATAAATCTATGACTCAATCTGAAATTGCAAATGAATTAGAAACTACTAGATTTAAAGTTTCTAAGTATCTTCAGGAAGCGAGAGATAAAGGAGTTGTAGAAATAAATATAAATTATCCTAGACAAAGGCTAAAGACTTTAGAAAAAGAATTAGTACAAAAATTTGAACTTAAAGATGCCATTATAATAGATAATCAGACTTTACCTTATGATGAAATAATATATGCGCTTGGAAAATTTGGAGCAGAATATCTTCAAAAGATAATAGTTGAAAATGATACTGTAGGTGTTTTATGGGGAAAAACAATATCAAATGTTATTAAACATATGAAACCAACTAATAAGATGCCAATTACTGTAGTTCAATTAGTGGGATCAGCTGCAAAAGATAATTTATTAATAGATTCACCCGAGCTTATTAGAAGACTAGCTAATGTATATAGTGGAAAATATAAATATTTATATGCTCCTTTATATATGGATAATGACTATGCTAGAAAATCATTTTTGCAAGAACCTGTAATAAATGATTTAATATTTTCTGCTAGTAAATCTAAAATTGCATTAACTGGAGTTGGAACTGTAAACGCAGTGTTTGCTTCATCTCTTTGGAAAGATTATTTAGATGATGATATAAATAGAAGAAATGCTGTAGGGTGCATGTATGGGCATGTATATGATATTTATGGTAATATAACTGAATCTTCTATAAATCAAAAAGTTATAGGAGTAGATATAAATATAATAAAAAATATAGAGTATAGAATTGGAGTGTCTTCAGGTAAATTAAAAGCCGAAGCTATACTAGGAGCTTTAAACGGAAATTTCATAAATGTATTAATAACAGATGCTGAAACTGCAACTAAAGTACTAAGTTTAAAATCAGGTTTAAAAAACTAATTAAAAAGGGTTTGTACTATTTATTTAATATAGGTAAACCCTTTTTTTTGTTGCTTAAATAACATTTATAAAAATAAAATATTTTTACAGAAATATTTTTAACATTTGTTTAATAATAACACAAATGTTTTGACAGAAGATTTTTATGGTGATATCATCTAAGTATAAAATCAAGTGAAAACTTAAGAAGAGGAAGTGTAATTATGGATGTTAAACAAGAGTCTTTAAGATTACATAAAGAAAAGATGGGTGAAATTGAAATTACAGGTAAATTTAATGTTGAAAATAAAGAAGATTTATCTATAGTTTATACTCCAGGAGTTGCTGCTCCTTGTTTAGAAATTGCAGCTGATAAAGAAAAAGTATATGATTATACACTTAAAGGTAGAACAATTGCGGTAATAACTAATGGAACAGCTGTACTTGGTTTAGGGGATATAGGACCAGAAGGGGGACTACCTGTTGTAGAAGCAAAAGCTTTGCTTCATAAAGAATTTGCTGGAGTTGATGCTTTTCCAATAGCATTAAATGAAAACGATCCAGATAAAATAGTTGAAATATGTAAATCTATTGCACCAGGATTTGGAGGAATACATTTGGAAGATATAAAAGCTCCAGAATGTTTTAAAATAGAAGAAAGACTAATAAAAGAATTAGATATACCTGTATATCATGATGATCAACATGGAACTTCAATAGCAGTTTTAGCAGGACTTCTTAATTCACTAAAAATTGTGGATAAGAAAATAGAGGATATTAAAATATTAATAAATGGAGCAGGAGCTTCAGGAATAGCAATTGCAAAACTTTTAATAGCAGCAGGGGCAAAAAATATAGTGTTAGCTGATATAAATGGAGCCTTAGTTGCAGGAGATAATTCTTTAAATGAACCACAAAAAGAAATTGCAGCTATGACTAATAAAGAAAGAGAAGTCGGAAAACTTGAAGAAATAATTAAAAATAAAGATGTATTTATAGGAGTATCAGTAGGAAATATAGTTACTAAAGAAATGATACAAACTATGAATAAAGATAGCATAATATTTGCTTTAGCAAATCCAATACCTGAAATTTTACCTAGTGAAGCCAAGAAAGGTGGTGCTAGAATAGTATCAACAGGTAGAGGAGATTTTAAAAATCAAGTAAATAATCTTTTAGTATTTCCAGGAATATTTAAAGGAGCATTAAAAGGAAGAGTTACTAATATAACTGATGAAATGAAGATAAATGCAGCAAAAGGAATTGCTAGTTTAATAAGTAGCAAAGATTTAAATGAAGATAATATAATACCTAGTGTATTTAATAAAGAAGTGGTAGATGTAGTAGCTAATTCACTACTTAAATAGTTTGCTCATTATAAATAACTTAAAATAAATTTTAGAAAGGAGGCAATAAAATATGGGATTTTATGATTTTGAAAAAAATATATTTTACCAGCCAAATAAATCTAAACTTAAAAAAGTAGAAGATTTTTTGAAAATTCAAGGTTTAGAATTAGATAATAATATTGATTATACAGTAACTTTAGAAAATAATGGACAAATAATTGGAACAGGTTCTTTTGGAGGAAATGTTATAAAATGTATGGCTATTGATAAAGAGTTTAGAGGTTATGGAGTTTCAAATATTATTGCCTCTGAACTTATAAATGAAGAGTATAGGATAGGAAACTCAAGATTATTTGTTTTTACTAAACCTAATAATGAAAATTTATTTAATCAATTAGGTTTTTACACGTTAGAGAGAGCTGAAAAAGCCATTATATTAGAAAATGATAAACACGGAATCGAAAGATATTGTAATAAACTTATAAATGAAAGTTTATATAAAGATATAAATTCAAAAAATTATAAAAATATAGCTTCAATAGTTATGAATTGTAATCCATTTACATTAGGGCATAAATATTTAATAGAAAAAGCTTCAAATGAAAATGATTTGGTACATTTATTTATATTAGATGAAGATAAATCTATATTTCCATCAAAGGTTAGATATGATTTAGTGGAAAAAGGAATAGGTAGATTAAATAATGTAATATTACATAAAGCTAAGGATTACATTATTTCAAGTGCAACTTTTCCAACATATTTTTTAAAGAATGAAAATGATATTTTAAAGTCTCAAGCAGAACTTGATGCTAAAATTTTTGCAAAATATATAGCAAAAAGTCTTAACATAAATAAAAGATATGTAGGAACTGAGCCAATTTGTAAAGTGACATCAGAATATAATAAAGTTTTAAAAGAAATTTTACCAGAGAATGATATAGAATTAATAGAAGTAGAAAGAAAAACTTTTAATAATGAGGTAATTAGTGCTTCAAAAGTTAGAGAATTTATAAAAGAAGATAAATTTGATGAATTGAGGAATTTTATTCCTCAAAGTACATATGATTTCTTAAATTCTGAAGATGGAATAGAAATTGTGGATAAAATAAAGAAAATATAATTGTCAGTATACAAAGGAGGAAATAATATGAATATAGTAAAAGCTGCATCAGCAGGAACAATTGAATCAAGTGATATTCTTATAACAATTCAACCTGGAAACTCAGGTATTGAATTAGAGTTAAATAGTACAGTAGAAAAACAATTTGGAGATCAAATAAGAAAAGTTATATTAGAAACTTTAAAAGAACTTAATGTTTCTAATGTAATTGTTAGAGCAACTGATAAAGGAGCTTTAGATTGCGTAATAAAAGCAAGAGTTCAAGCAGCAGTTGCTCGTGGTACAGAAAGTGGAAAATTTGATTTCGGAGGTGTTAAATAATGTATAAATTAAGAAGAACAATGATGTATGTTCCAGGAAGTAATCCAGGAATGATTAAAGATGCTCATATTTATGGTGCAGATTCAATAATGTTTGATTTAGAAGATTCTGTTTCAATAAATGAAAAAGATACTTCAAGACTGTTAGTATTTAATGCCTTAAAAAGTTTAGATTATGAAGGAGTAGAAACTGTTGTAAGAATAAATGGACTTGACACTCCATATGGAATGGAAGATTTAGAGGCTATAGTTAGAGCACAGCCAGATATTATAAGACTTCCAAAGACAGAAACTGCTCAAGATGTTATAGATGTTGAAAGAGAAATTGAAAGAATAGAAAAAGAAGCAGGAATTCCTGTTGGAACAACTGGAATGATGGCAGCTGTTGAAAGTGCATTAGGTGTTATAAATGCTTATGAAATTGCAACTTCAAGTAAGAGATTAATGGGAATAGCAATTGGGGCAGAAGACTTTGTTACTGATATGAAAACTACTCGTTCTCTAGAAGGAATAGAATTATTAACTGCAAGAAGCCAAGTTCTTTTAGCTGCAAGAGCTGCTGGAATATATGCATTTGATACTGTATTCTCAGATGTTAATGATGAAGAAGGATTCATAAAAGAAACAACATTAATAAAACAATTAGGTTTTGATGGAAAATCAGTTATAAATCCAAGACAAATAGATCCAGTTCATAAGATTTACACTCCATCACAAAAAGAAATAGATAAATCTATTAAAATAATAAAAGCAAGTGAAGAGGCTAAGAAACGTGGTTCAGGAGTTGTATCATTAAATGGTAAAATGGTTGATAAACCAATTATAGCTAGAGCACAAAGAGCTATAATGCTTGCACAAGCTGCTGGAGTTGTTATAGATTTTGGAGGTGAAAATAATGATAAATAAAATCGGAAGAGAAATACCAGATAATTTAAAAGAATTAAATGATAAAAAAGTATTTAATGGTGAATTTGCTTTAGAACCAACAGGAAGATTAAGGGGAAGAACTATAAGTAAAATAGAGCCAGGAGAAGGAAAATTATTAGATAGTATAGAAGAAGCTATTAAAAAAGTTGGATTAAAAGATGGAATGACAATATCATTTCACCATCATTTTAGAGAAGGAGATTATATTCTAAATAGAGTTATGGATATAATTGCTAAAATGGGGATTAAAAATATCACTATAGCTCCAAGTTCATTAAATGGAGTGCATTCACCTTTAATAGAACATATTAAAAATGGAGTAGTAAATAATATTTCTACAAGTGGAATTAGAGGAGAATTAGCAAATGAAATATCTAATGGATTAATGGAAAATCCAATAATTATTAGATCACATGGTGGAAGAGCAAGAGCAATTGAAAGTGGAGAAATAAAAATTGATGTTGCCTTTTTAGGAGTGCCTTGTTGTGATAATTATGGTAATGCTAATGGATATGAAGGAGAATCTTTTTGTGGTTCATTAGGATATGCAAAAGTAGATGCTAAATTTGCTGATAAAGTTGTATTAATAACTGATAATTTAGTTCCATATCCAAATGTACCAGCAAGTATTGAGCAAGTTGATGTTGATTATGTAGTTAAAATAGATCAAATTGGTAATCCATCTGGAATAGTTTCAGGAGCAACTAGATATACAAAAGATCCAAGAGAATTATTAATTGCAAAATATGCTTCTCAAGTTATGTTTGCATCAGGATATTTTAAAGATGGATTTTCAATGCAATGTGGAACTGGTGGAGCTTCATTAGCTGTTGCTAGATTTTTAAAAGATAAAATGATTGAAGAAGATATAAAAGCTAGTTTTGCTTTAGGTGGGATAACTGGACAATTTGTAGAAATGCATGAGGAAGGATTAGTGGGAAAGCTTTTTGATACACAAAGTTTTGATTTAAGAGCAGCTAAATCAATTGGAAAAAATCCAAATCACTATGAAATTGATGCATCATTCTATGCAAATCCACATAATAAAGGATGTGCAGTAAATCTTTTAGATTTTGTAATATTAAGTGCATTAGAAGTTGATACTAATTTTAACGTAAATGTTATTACAGGTTCTGATGGAGTTTTAAGAGGAGCATCAGGTGGACATTGTGATACAGCAGCAGGAGCAAAGCTTTCTATGATAGTTTGCCCATTAGTTAGAGGAAGAATCCCAACAATTGTTGATAATGTTATTACTACAATTACTCCAGGAGAGAGTATAGATGTAGTGGTTACAGATAGAGGAATTGCAGTAAATCCAAAGAGAACTGATTTAATAGAAAGATTATCAAAGACAAGTATACCTATGTTTACAATAGAAGAATTAAAAGAAAAAGCTTATAAATTAACTGGAAAACCAAAAGCTATTGAATTTGAAGATAAAGTTGTAGCTGTTGTAGAATATAGAGATGGTTCTATTATAGATGTTATAAGAAAAGTTAAATAATAATTATATAAGGAGGTATCTTAAATAAAGCTATTAGATTAAATTTTAGTTTATAAAGGTATCTCCTAATTTTACATAATAGAAAGTGGTGAATACTATGAATGCTGATGAATTAATATTTAAAATTTTAGAAGGAAAAGAAAAAAGAGCGTTAAGACAAAGAGAGCTTTTAGAAACATATAAAAATACGTTAATTTCTTTTACTTTGAATATACCTGGAATTTATAAGTTAAGTGATAAATATAAATTAGTTTTTAATGAAGGTATTAATCTTATAGAAAAAACTTTAAAAAATGAAAATATAAAAGTTATATATTCTGAGAAAATAGAAAGAGAATCAGGATATGAATTTTTTTGCTTAGTAGATTCACCAGCTAAAGAAATAAAGAAACATATGATTAATATAGAATATGTTTCTTTACTAGGTAGATTATTTGATATAGATGTATTTGATAAAAACGGAGAACTTTTAAGTAGAGCAAATTTTAATATAGGAAAAAGAAAATGTTTAGTTTGTGAAAAAGATGCAGTGGTTTGTTCAAGAGAGAGAGCTCATAGTATAGAAGAAGTTATAAGAGCTATAGATATATTAATAGATAAATTTGTTGAGGAGAACACTAATGTTTGATATTTCATTTAAATTATCAGAATTTGCTATACAAGCTATGCTATATGAAGTTTCATGTTTTCCATCACCTGGATTAGTTTCACCAATATCTAATGGCTCTCATAAAGATATGAATTTCTATACTTTTATTGATAGTACATCAGCTTTAAATAAATATATGTTTGAATTTGCTTTAGAAGGTTTTAGAGAAAAGGATTTAAAAATATTATTTTCTAAGTTAAGAGAAATAGGAATAAAAGCAGAGACTGAAATGTTTAATAAAACTAAAGGAATAAATACTCATAAAGGAATGATATTTCTTATGGGAATAACTTTAGCAGCTATTTCATATACAATATCTAATAATAACGAATTTAAATATATAAAGAATGCTATAAAAAGTATGTGTAAAGGCTTAACAGATGAACTTCTGAAAGTAGAAAAAAATTCTAGAAATTTATCTCATGGAGAAAAATTATATTTAGAATACGGTATAACAGGAGTTAGAGGAGAAGCAGAAAATGGAATTCCACTTGCATTTGATTTAGGGTTATCACATTATGAAAAATTTAAAGATCTAGATAATCAAAAAAGGTTAATAAATACATTATTAGTGATAATGAGTAAGTGTGATGATTCAACTATATTACACAGACATAATTTTAAAACTTTAAATTATGTTAAAAACAAAGCTAAAGAAGTCTTAAAATTTGGTGGAATGTATAGAGCAGATAGTATAGAAGTTTTAAATGAATTAAATAATGAATTTATAAAGAAAAATATTAGTCCAGGAGGAAGTGCAGATATATTAGCTATAGTAGTACTTTTAGATTTAGTAAAAAAAGAGTTTTTTTATTAAATAAAATTCACATAAAGTATGAATTAGTTATCACAATATAGGGAAGTTTTCATAATATATATTAAGAAGTTAATGAAAGTATTAGACAGTATATAGTCATTATAATTGATTAAAGAAACCATAAATAAAATATATTTGTTAATTAAAAAAGTTTATTAAAATAAAAAAGAAAAGCTATTTCAAGTAATACTTGAAATAGCTTATTTTTTAAAGTTTTATATCTGGATTTAAAGGTTTGATTTTTCCAGCTCCAATTATTATACATGCTATAACTAAAGCTATAATTGAAATTGGGAATAACATCCAACCATGTCCATTTGAAATTAATGCTCCACCTATTAAGTTACCAACTATTTGAGGTATACATAAGAATACATTATTTATTCCCATATATTCTCCAAGCTTTTCTTTTGGTGAAACAACTGGTATTAATGCATAGAATACAACATTCATGATACCGAATCCAATACCATATACTATTGTAAATATCCAAAGACCAGTAACTGTGTGAGCCCACCATCCAATAATAAATGATGCTCCAAATATTATACAAGATATAAGGAATATTATTTGCTTATTGAATCTATCACACCACATTCCAACGAATAATGATAAGATAAGTCCTATTGCAGTAAATCCAACTAATGCATAACTGATGTTAGCATCTGAAATTCCTAAGTTTGAGTAGTATGGAAGCCAGAATGGCATTATTAATCCATAACCAATATAGAAGAAGAAAGCACACATAAATACTTTCATAGCACTAGCATTTTTTAATACTTCTAAGCTAAGTTTTGATGGCTTATTAAATTTGCTAGTATCTTCTTTAACAAATAATGTTGCAAGTATAATTGGTATTAATACAACAATTAGAACAACTATGAATGGAAGTGATTTAGACTTATCAAAAAGACTAACTCCTGTAAAGAAAACTATAACTCCACCTAAAGAGAAGAATAATTTTCCAAGACCTGTAACAAGACCAATTTGGTTTGCTTCAACTGCTTCAGGCATCCATGAATAATAAGCTCCTTGATAGAAGTTTAAAGATGCATATACGATAAATGCAAAAATAAACATTTCTATATAAGTTGTAGAGAAACCTAATAAGAACAAGGCAACGGCACCTATAATACCACCTATTAAAACCCAAGGTTTTCTCTTTCCAAGCTTCATGTTTGTTCTATCACTTAATGCTCCAGCTATGTAAGGGAATATAATTCCTGTAACAGGAGCCATTGTAACAAGTACAGCAAGTTTAAATGCTGAAGGTGTTACAGTTTTTACTAATAAAGGTACAACTGTACTATTCATATTCCATGCTAATCCAAGACCTATACTTGGTAAAGCAATAAGAAATGGAATAAGAGCACTTTTCTTTTTAGTTCCCATATATAATTCCTCCTCTAATAATAATATAAATATATTTCTGTAAATCTATACATTCATTTTTGTAAACGTAATAATCTTTCTGAAATAAAGTATATACTAAGAATTAAAACTTGCAATCACTAAAATGACAATATTTAAATTTTATTTATAAAATTAATAAAATTTCAATAAAAGTAAGCGTAAAAAATAGAAGAAAAATTTTAAAATTCCTATAAAAGAATACTATGGAAATGAGGTAGATTAAGAGTTGTCTAGATTGAAAAATTCTAAAAGTAAATATTTACAGGTAATAAATTTAATATAATAAATATAATTACATAAAAGGATTAAATACTTATAAATTCTTGATTTTGTAAGTGAAAAAATAGATTTGAAAATAGAATAAATGAGATCTAAAAAATTTTATTTAATCGATTACTTTTTACTTAATATGGAAGATGTTAGTATATATTTTTATTTTAATATTACAATAAAAAAAGAAAAATTAAAAGAATTATATAAGTAAAAAAATAGGCTAAAATAATGAATTTTAAGAAAACGTATTCATAAGATTGAAATAGGATTGAATAAAAAATAATCAGAAAAAATATAAATAAAGATAATATTTTTTAATTAAAAATAGACTATACTTAATAGATATTTATATGAAAATTACATATAGAAATAAGTTTAATATAAAAATTAAAAAAAGTATTTTATCAATATATATAAATCATTTTGTATTTTAGTTATATGAAAATTAAAAAAATGTTATTTACAAAATATTTACAAAAAATACTTGAAAAACGTTTTCATAAGATGTAATATAAGTTTATAAACAAAGTAAAACGGTTTACTAAAATTTATATTAAAGAAATCGGAGGAATATTATGAATAAAGTATGTGTTTTAGGAAGCATTAATATGGATTTAGTTATAAAAGTTAAAGATATGCCAAAAGTTGGAGAAACTATTCTTTCTAAATCTTTTGAAAAAATAGCTGGTGGTAAAGGTGCGAACCAAGCTGTAGCAGCTAAAAGATGTGGTAATGAAGTTTCAATGATTGGAAAGATAGGGTTAGATGATAATGGAAAAGCCTTAAAAAGATTATTAGAAGATGATGAAATAGATACAAGCTTAATATTTGAAGATGAAAAAAATCCAACAGGAATGGCAATGATAACTGTTAATGAAAATAGTGATAATTCAATAATAGTTATTTCAGGTTCAAATATGAAGATAAATGAAAGTGAAATAGAAAAATCAAGAGAAAAGATAAAAAATAGTGATATATTAATTTCTCAATTCGAAACACCAGAAGATATGACAATTAAAGCATTTAATATAGCAAAGGAAAATGGAAAAATAACAATATTAAATCCAGCACCAGCAAAAGAAATAAAAAAAGAATTATTAAAAGTTACAGATATAATAATTCCAAATGAAACAGAAGCAGAGCTTTTAACTGGAATAAAAGTAAATAATTTAGATACAGCTAAATTAGCAGGAAAAAAATTATTAGAGTCTGGAGTTAAATTTGCAATTATAACATTAGGAGAAAAAGGTGCTGCAATAATAAGCAATGAAAGAGCTGAATTAGTAAAAGCATTTAAAGTTAATGCAGTAGATACTACAGCTGCAGGTGATAGTTTTATAGGAGGATTAAGTTCAAAACTTAATATAAATGATTTAAACTTTGAAAATTTAATTAAAGCTGTTACTTTTGGAAATAAAGTTTCATCAATAGCAGTTCAAAGAGAAGGAGCACAACCTTCAATACCAACTTTAGAAGAAGTAATAAAGATATATGGAGAGGAGTAAATTATAATGAGAAAAACACAATTATTAAACAATGAAATTGGAACAGTAATATCACAAATGGGTCACACAGATTCTTTAGCAATAGGGGATTGCGGATTACCTATACCAATGGGAGTTCAAAGAATTGATTTAGCATTAATAAAAAATTTACCAAGATTCATAGATACATTAAAGGCTGTTCTTTTAGAACTGCAAATAGAAGAAGTTTTAATTGCAACTGAAACAAAAGAAGTTAGTCCAAGTCTTTTTGAGGAAATAAAAAAAGAAATAGGGGATACAAAAATAACTTTTATATCTCATGAAGAATTAAAGACAAGCTTAAAAGATTGTAGAGCAGTTATAAGAACAGGAGAGCAAACACCATATGCTAATATTATTCTAAAATCAGGAGTTGTATTTTAGTTAATTAAAATTAAACATTAACACAATAAAGGAGAGAAAAATTGTGAAAAATAAGGGGATATTAACACCATTTTTAATAGCATTACCTAGTATAGGATTAGGAATTGCTTGGAATATGAATAGTACAGTAGTGCCATTATTAGTAAAGACAGCAACACCATCAGCTTTTAAACTAGCAATTTTAGTAGCTATGGCTCCTGTAACAGGAATGTTATTTCCATATTTGGGAGGAGCAATAAGTGATAGGACTAATTGTAAGTTTGGTAAGAGAAAACCTTGGGTTTTACTTGGAGGCATAATTGGATCAATTGCATTGTTTTTACTAGGCTTCTCAACAGAATATATATTAATGTTTATATTTGCATTTATTTTCTATGGAGCTTTGAATTTTGCACAAGGTGCATATTATTCATGGATGCCAGAGGCAGTTACACCAGATAAAATTGGTATGGTTAATGGGATTGGAAAATTATTCTTTGGATTAGGAGGAGTTTTAGTATTCTTCTTAGGAGTTGATTTATTTGATATATCAAAATCTCTTCCATTTTTAGCAGTTATAATTGCTGTAATGGTACCAATACTTATAGTAACTTTTTTCGTGAAAGAAGATACTACAGAAAAATTAAAACCTACAAAAATAAGTTTTGATTTCTTAAAAAATAAAAGTGCTATGAAATTATTTATGTGTGCATTTTTCTTCTATATAGGATATGGATTTATAATGCCATTTTGGATTCCTTATTATACACAGGTAAATGGATTCTCAAGTACAGATATAAGTTATGCACTTGTTGGATTTACAGCTATGGGAGTAATATTCTCAATATTTATAGGAATATGGTGTGATAAGTTTAATAAGCAAATAATAATACTTATTGCATGTATAATATTTGGAGCATCTTTCTTTATTGGATGGAATGTAAAATCATTAACTGGATTATGGGCATTTACAATAGTTTATGGACTTGGATATGCAATGCTACAAGTTGTATTCTATGCATTAATACCTGTAGTTGCACCAAAAGAAAAACTTGGAGAATATATGGGAATAAATAATATATTCTTATGTATACCTCAAATAATAAGTAACTTAATAGGGGGATATTTAATAACAAATGGACATGGTTCACTTATATTCCCAATTTCAATTGCAGCTTTAGTAATAGCTTGTATAATAATTGAAAGTGGTAAATTACAATCTGCTAATCCTGATATGAAGATTTAATTAGTAATAAGATTTGTAAAGGTAATTTAAATATTAGAAGAGTAAGTCAAATTTAAAGTTTGATTTACTCTTTTATTTATAATTAGGTATATAGAATTTATTTGAATTATAAAAATATAAATTTAAATTGTTTTAATGCGAATTAATAGATAAAATAATAAGGAAAAAAATTCTAGTAAATATTATTGGCTTTTTATTATATAATACAATTGAAAAATTTTTATGTTATGATAATCTTTATATAAATAGGTATACAAAAGATTATAAGGAGAAATTTAAAATGAGATCTTATGAATATGTTGAAGAAAAAATAGAAAGCATGGAAGAGGTTAAAACTTGGGGAACTAATAAAGAAATAAATGAACTTCCAAATGTATTAGGTGATAATGAAGAACTTATATATATAACATCAGGTTTATATGAAGATAATACATGGCTTATTGCATTAACAGATAAGAGAATTCTTTTTTTAGATAAAGGATTAATTTATGGATTAAAGCAAAAAGATATAACTTTAGATAAAGTTAATTCAGTAGAATATGAAACTGGAATTATATTTTCAAAGATAAAAGTATGGAATGGAGCAGAATATATTATAATTGATAAAGTTTTAAATAAATATGCAAACATAATGGTTAGATATATAACAGAAGAATTGGAACTTTATAAGGACAAAATGCTAAGGCCTAGAATAGTAGAAGAAACGAATGAAGATAGAATAAATCAATTAGCCAAATTAGGAAAGTTAAGAGATGCAGGTGTTTTAACTCAGGAAGAGTTTGAAGAAACAAAAAGAAAAATACTTAAGGATATAGTTTAAGATAAATTATCCTTTTAAAATTGATATATTAAATAAATATTTTTAAAATTATGATCAATAATATAGGTTAAATATAATTAATTATATTTAACCTATATTATTTTAAATTTAAAATCAAAACAAATTGGTAATTATATTGAATAGTTCTCTGCTTAGCAAATATTATTTTACCTTCTAAATCAAAAGCTAAAAATAATATTTATGCTAAAAAGTTAGAGCGAATAATATTCTCATTAGCAATAATTAAAATTTTAAATTTTCAAGGAAAGATAATTTTACTCCGTTTATATCTTTAGCAAATAGAATTTTTACTCCATTAGCAACAGATATGGGTTCTCCAAGTATTTCAACATTAGAAGTTTTTAATTTTTTTATAGTAGCTTCTAAACTATCTACTCCAAATCCTAATGTAATATTTCCTGAATTATAACAGTTATCGTGTCCTTCGATAAGCTCAATTACTATTGGCTCCTCACCTTTCATAAAAGCTATTTCAACACCTTTGTTAGGAGAAAATCTATTTATAACTTTCATATCTAAGATATTAGAATAAAAATTAATAGATTCATCTAGATTTTTTATATTGATAGTAGTTAATTGATATTTCATTTTAATCCTCTCTTTTCTTATAAGATATTATAATTATATCATTTTATAAATACTAAAAAGTATAATGAAAATTAAATAGAAGTTTTTATATAGAAATTTCTTAAGAATAAAATCATAAAGAATTCATGAAGAAGATAATAATTAGAAATCATTTGTTTAAATGATGATAATATAATAAATACAAATGGTAGGGGTACTATTGATAAATTCTAATAATGCTTACATTAATATAAGGAGTGATATTATGTATGAAAAAATTAGAACATTTATAATTGGGAGCGGATGGGTTATAATAGCCTTTTGTTTTGGATTCTTTTTTAATAAGCTTTAAATGATAGTTAAATATATAAAGAGTGTTTAAATTTTATTTAAGCACTCTTTTTTTATTTAAATAAAAATTTATAGTATATAAAAAATAAAATCAATAAAAAGTTGGTTAAATAAAATAAAAATAGAGAAAAATAAATATTATTTGAGAAGGAGATGAAAGATTTATATGGAGATTACACCTATAATACATAAAAGTATAAACCTTAAAAATTTAAGAGATTTATTAAAGATGTATCCTTATTTAATAAATAATTTAAAATGGGAAAAAACCTTCTCAACTTTTGATTTTAATTCTATTAATACTAACTTTGAAGGTTATAAAGAGAGCATATATAAGTTTGCGTGTCAGCTTGGAATAGAAAATAGAGGTAACAAATATTTTGAAGTAAATGAATTTCTTTTTCTTTTAAGTGATAGACAACTTTTAAATTATATAAGATTTTGGATTTTAACATATTATGTACCAAATCCTTATGTAATTAGCGAAGGTAATCCTAAAATTATTTGGATAGATATATGTGAAAATATACTTAAATCAGAAAAGTTAGAAATAGATTATTATAAGTATTTTCATGATAACATAAATAAAAAAATTAAAGTTTCAAGACCAGATAATTTTGCTAACTCAAAAACATTACTAAAAGCTATATTAGAATATGGTATTTTTATAGAATTAAAAAATGATAAAAGAACTATTTTTATAAAAAAAGAGGAAAAAGAATTAGTTAGAAAAACTGTAGATTATATAAAAAAATATTTTGAAATACCTAAAAGACATAAAAATAAGAATGAATTTTTCAAAAGATATTCAATTGATAATTTTCAAAAAATGTTTCCTATTAACATTCGAAAGAAAAATTATAAAGATATAGAAGTTAATATGGATAGAGAAATAAAGATAGATAATTTAATATTTGAAAATAAAGAAGAGATAAAGAGAAGAGTAAATAAAGCTTTAAAGGGTGGAAAAAATATTATTTTAGCAGGTGTGCCTGGAAGTGGAAAATCTAAATTAGCTAAAGATATATGTGAATCTTTTGAAGTTGAATATAAAATGACTACAGCAATATCAGACTGGACTACATATGAAACTATGGGAAGTTATAAAGTTGATTCAAAATCAAATTTATATTTTGATGAAGGAATATTTTTATCTTGTTTTAAAGATGAAAGAAATGAAGTTAAAAATGAATGGCTTATAGTAGATGAAATGAATAGAGCTGATATAGATAAAGCTTTTGGAGTATTCTTTTCTGTTCTTTCAGGTGATGATATAGATTTAAGCTTTAAAAATGAATATAGAGAAAATATAGAGATAATAAGCGAAGAAAATATAACAGATCCAAGAGATATAAAAAGCAATCAATATCTTATTCCAAAGGATTGGAGAATGATAGGAACTATAAATACATTAGATAAAAATACGCTATATGAGATGAGTTATGCTTTTATGAGAAGATTTGCAATAATTCCTATAGAAGTTCCATCTAATATTACAAAAGAGTTAATTAGAGAGTATTTTTCAATATGGAATATAAAAGAAGATGTAATAGGAAACATAAATAATGTAGATGCAATTTATAATCTGTGGTTAGGAATAAATGATTATAGAGAAATTGGCCCAGCAATAATTAAAGATATTGTAAGTTACGTTGAAGAAGAAGAGGATTGGACTTCAGCAATTATTTTATATGTATTACCACAATTTGAAGGAGTAAATGAAGATATTATAAATGGATTTATAGATAAACTACAAGAGATAAATAAATTAGGAATAAAAATAAATATAGATAAATTGAAAAAATATATAGAAGATTTCTTTTCTTTAGATTTATATTAGGATAATTAAAGATGACAAAAGAAGAAATTATAAAATTTATTGAAAAAGAACTCATAATTTATCTTAAAGGTGGAAAATTATCAATAAATCCTTATTTAAAAGATTTAAATCTTAATATTGATAACTTGGAAAAACTTTTAAAAATACATTTTTTATTAGATGAAGAAGTTTTAAGTTATATAAAGAGTTTAAAAATAAATATTAGAAGACTAAATACATCTATAAATAAAGAAGAGATATTAACTAAAGGAAATATTAGAGGAAATATATTATGGCATAAAAGTATAATAAAAAGATATAGTATAAACCAAAAAGACTATAGCATTTTTATATGTAAAGAGAACTTTAAAAATCATATTTCAAAAGAAAACTTAGTTTTAAATGAGCTATTAAAAATATTGTATGAGATAGTTAATGAAACGAGTGACTTAATATATGATAATTATGATTTAGATAAAGAGGACTTATTAAAGAATATAAATGTATATAAGAAAAATATATATTTATCTAAAATAGAAGAAAAATATATTACAGATAAAATGATAAATTCAGTAATAAATAGTAGAAATAAATTTTATAGTCAATCAGCTAAATTACTTAAGAGATATAAAAAGATAATAAATTTAGATGAGGACGAGGTAGAAAATTTATTTAAAAGAACTTTTATAGATATTTTAAATGATTGGACTTTATTTGAATTATATTGGATAGTGAGAATAATAAAAGAAAATACAAAAAATGCAAAATTATATATATTAGATGATAAAAATACTAAAGTAGCAGAATGGGGAGATAATGAGAATATTTATACAATATATCATAACTCAACAGGAAGTAATGAAATAAGCTTTAAAGTAGATTTAGAAGAAATATGTGATATTGAAAATATAGTTATAAATAAAAGAAGAGAAATAATAAATGAAACAAATAATATTGCAAAAAAAATTTTCCCTAATATAAGAGAAAGATATTCAAAAGTTTTTAATGGAAGACCCGATATATTAATTGAGATAAGAAATATAAATGATAAAAAACTAAATAAAGTAGTGATAGGAGAAGTAAAATATACAAAAGATACAAATAATATAATTCAAGGAATAAAAGAATTATTAGAATATATTAAATTTATAAAATATAAACAGAACAATAAATATGAATATTTTTCTGAGTTAGATATTGATTTAGAAGTAGAAGGGTTACTTTTAAGTGAGAATTTGATATTAAAAATAACTGATTCATAAAGAAAAGTTTAAGTTATTGTATGGTTAATGAGAGGAGATATAAAGTTGGATTTAATAAAAAGTATAATTAAAGGATTATTAAAGAAGTGGAGTGCCTTTGCTATCATATGGACTTTATTAGCTATACCTAAAAATCCAAGGCTAAGCGAAAGTTTATTAAATGAAAGATTTATAGATAAAATACTTTATGTAAATTTTTCTTTAGATTATTCAATAATAGCAATAGTTAACTATATTTTTCTAGGAATATTTATGATTTTAAGCTTTTTGATAATGATATATTTAATTTTAGAGATTACTATAAATGAAGAAATTGAATAGAATTTTATATTATGATATATAAATAAAAACTCTTATGATTATAAAGTCATAAGAGTTTTTTACTCATTATTGATAAATATAATATATTTATAATAGATTATATTTCAAATTATATTATTCTACATCTTTTAATGGTTTCTTTATTATAGTTAATATAACTGCACCAACCACTGAACCAATTACTAATGATAATAAATATAATAATGCACTTCCACCTACTAATGGGAATACAAATATTCCTCCAAAAGGAGCAGGCATAGTTATTTTAAATAACATTGATAATCCACCAGCTATAGCTGAACCAACAACACACGCTGGAATTACTCTTATTGGATCTGCTGCTGCAAATGGAATTGTTCCTTCTGTTATAAAAGATAATCCAAGAACATAAGCAGTTTTACCAGCATCTCTTTCACCTTTAGAGTATTTATGTTTTGCGAAAGTTGAAGATAATGCAACTACTAATGGAGGAACCATTCCACCAATCATTACAGCTGCCATTGGAGCAGAATCTCCTGAAGCCAACATAGCAATAGCAAAAGTATAAGCAGTTTTATTAATTGGACCACCCATATCTACAGCCATCATTCCACCAACTATGGCACCTAATAATACAAGATATCCAGTTCCCATTGTTTTTAATAAATGTTCAGCTCCATGCATTAACATTGCAACAGGAGGAGCAACAAATAATAACATTAATCCACCAGTAATTAATATTCCAAGAACAGGATAAATAAGCATTGGTTTAAGTCCATCAAGACTTTCAGGGAATTTATTAAATATTTTCTTTAATAATAAAACAACATATCCACCAAGGAAACCAGCTAAAAGTCCACCAAGAAATCCAGCATCTGTATTAGCGGCAATAAAACCACCAACCATTGCAGGAGCAAAACCAGGTCTATCAGCTATACTTGAACCTATGAAACCTGCAAGTACAGGAACCATTAGAGAAAATGAATATTTAGAACCAACAGTTTTTAAAACATAAGCAACTATATTGTATTGAGAACTATTAGGATCTGCAGAATGAATTCCAAATACAAAAGATAATGCTATAAGGATTCCACCTCCTATTACAAAAGGAAGCATATTTGAAATACCATTCATAAGATGTTTATATACACCTGTTCTATTTTTAGTTCCAAGCATTCCAGCAATTGAAGTTTCTTCTTTTTTATCTGTATAAATAGGAGCATTATTTAATGATTCTTCAATAAGTTCTTTAGGTCTTTTTAAAGCATGAGTAACAGGAACTATCACAACAGGTTTTCCAAGAAATCTATCCATTTCAACTTTCTTATCTGCTGCAACTATTATTCCATCAGCTTTATCTATATCATCTTTAGTTAAACCATTTTTTACACCAGTTGAACCATCAGTTTCTATTTTTACTTTATAACCTAATTCTTGTGCAGTTTTAGTTAAAGATTCAGCAGCCATATATGTGTGAGCTATACCAGTAGGGCAAGCTGTAACTCCAATTATATATTTTTCTCCTGAAGAATCATTAGTTAAAACGTTTTCTTCTTCAGTGGAATCTTTCTCTTCATATTTATCTAGGAGAGAAAACACTTCTTCAGCACTTTTAGAATTTAATAATGAATTTTTAAAATCATCATTCATAAGAAGAATAGAAAGTTTTGAAAGTGTCTCTAAATGCTCATTATTTGCTGATTCAGGAGCTGCAATCATAAATACTATATTTACAGGTTCGCCATCTAAAGAATCAAATTCAACTCCATCTCTAAAAATACCTAAAGCTAGAGCAGATTCTTTAACTGCTGATGTTTTACCATGAGGAATTCCTATTCCTCCACCAATTCCTGTAGAAGATAGTTCTTCACGTCTTAAAACTTCCTTTTTATAAAGTTCTTTATCATTTAATAAATTAGCATTATAAAGTGAATCAACTAATTGATTTATTACATCTAATTTATCTTTAGCTTTTAAATCTACTGATATTGTATTAGTTCTTAATAACTCAGAAATTTTCATTTGTTTTTCCTCCTAAATTTAAATTAATATGAAGAATAATTATAATTTTTTCAATTTAATTTGGGGTAATAGTTCTAAAACAAAATTATTATCACAAAGGTCTAAGGAAAATGCACTAGCGCTTCCAGTTGCAATTCCTCTTTTAAAAGCATCTAAAATATTTTTAGATTTTGAGTATTCATGTAAAAAACCAGCAACTAAAGAATCACCAGCACCTACTGAATTTTTTACTTCGCCTTTAGGAGCATTGCCAAAGAATACACCAGAATTATTTATTAATAAAGCTCCATCTTCAGCCAGTGAAATTATTACATTTTCAGCACCCATTGTATTTAGCTTTTTACCATAATCTATAAGTTCATTTCTATCTTTAATTTTTATATCAAAAGCTTCTTCAATTTCAAAATTATTTGGTTTTATTAGAAAAGGTTTCTTTTTAACAGATTCTAATAATGCTTTTCCAGATGTATCTACTACAACTTTTACATTGTTTTTATTTGCTATATCTTGAATTTCAGAATAGAGATTGTCTGGAAGGGAGCTTTGAATCTTTCCAGCTAAAACTAAGATATCATCATCTTTAAGCTCATTTAATTTATCTAAAAGTAAATTTAGTGATTCTTTTTCTATATAAGGGCCATCTGCATTTATATCAGTTTCATCAACAGATTTTATTTTTACATTTATCCTAGAATCTTCTTTTACTTTTATAAAATCTGTATGAATTCCTAAATTGTTTAATGTTAAATTTATAAATTCACCAGTAAATCCTCCTACAAATCCTAAAGCTATACTATCAGTACCTGAATTTTTTAAAACTCTCGAAACATTGATTCCTTTTCCACCAGGAAATTTAAAAGTTTTAGTACATCTATTAACTTTTCCTAATTCAACAGAATTAAGAGAAATTATATAATCAATAGATGGATTTAAAGTTAGTGTATATATCATTTTTTATTCACCATCCTTACATCTGTAATTTCTTTATATTTATCTAAATCAGAATTTTTATTAGTAATTATAGAGCAATCACTTAGCTTAGCAAATTTTACAAAGCTTACATAACCAAATTTTGATGAATCAGCTAGAATAAAAGCTTTTTTTGAATTATTTATTGCACATTCTTTTATGCTTGCTTCTTCACAATCAGGAGTTGTAAAGCCAGATTCTAAATCTACTCCATTAGTTCCAATGAAGGATTTATCAAATTTAAATTTATTTAAACAATTTAATGCGTGACTTCCTATAATAGCTTTTGTGGTAAGTTTTACATTTCCACCTATCATATAGCAATCAATGTTATTTTCAACTAGAGCATTGATATGATTTAAACCATTAGTAACTACAAAGACATTTTTATTTGCTAAATATTTTATTATTTCATATGTTGTCGTTCCTGCATCAATAAATATACAATCACCATCATTTATTAATTCTGAAGCATATTTTGCTAATATATTTTTTTCATCAGTGTGTTTAGAAAGCTTTTCTTTGTAACTTAATTCTTTACGTTTTGAAGAAAGTGCTTTAGCACCACCATGAAATCTTTCTAATAATCCTCTTTCTTCTAATATTGATAAATCTCTTCTTATAGTAGAGTCAGAAGCTTCTAATTTAGAAGATAATTCTTCAAACTTTATAAGTTCTTTTTCTTTTAATAAATCTAAAATTAAATTATATCTTTCTTCTGTTAACATAATTTATAACTCCTTTAGTGAGATATTA
Source organism: Clostridium thermobutyricum DSM 4928 (assembly GCF_002050515.1). Classification (GTDB taxonomy): domain Bacteria; phylum Bacillota; class Clostridia; order Clostridiales; family Clostridiaceae; genus Clostridium; species Clostridium thermobutyricum. The sequence goes on from NZ_LTAY01000048.1 coordinate 66,907, forward strand.
TGATATAAGTATAACTTAAAAAGTAATCATTTACAATCATAAATAATCAAAAATAATTATAAATAATCAAAAAAGATTAAAATATATATAAATTAATATTTAGTATAACGATATTTTGATTAGAAAAATTTAATTTTTATTATAAAAGTTGGAATTTATATAATAATTTTTTTAAAAAATATTAAATTTAGGAATAAAAAGTACGATAAATAAATATAATATATAGTTGCTAAATTTTAAGAGGGGCGTGATTTTTTATGAGCACTAATGGAGTTAAAAAAAGAGTAATTTCTTTTGATTATGAAATACCAAATAATAAAAAAGAAAAAGATGATTCAAATAATAATGAAGAGAAGAAAACTTATTAAAATAAAATATAAATAGAAAAACAATAGATCTTGATATTATTAATGAATTTTTAAGAGAAGTTCACTAATATATCAAGATTTTTTTATGTTAACATTTACAAAAAATATAAAATTATATATAAAAAAATATTGTCATTAATTTGTAAGAAGTTTGTATTCAATTTATAAATTTTATTAAAAAAATAGAGAATATAATTAAATTAACAAGAGAGAAAAAATGTTTCTGGAGGGATAGTAAAATGAGAGATAATGCAAAGGAAATTCAACAAAATTTAATGGAATTATTAGTTTTAAATGGTGACAAAACTATGATTAGAAATTTAGAAAAAGAATTAGAGATGAGCTATTCATTTGCAATTGATAATGGTAAAGAAGTTGTAAGAAGAAATGAAGGATTAGGTGAATATATTGAAAGATATTCAGTTAGTTTAATGAAGAATTTTTCAAGAAAAAAATATGAAAGATTAAAAAATCTTTGTAATGAATATAATACAATTGGAGATTCAAGAGTTGTAGAAAAAGTTTTTGAAATAGATGAAAAAGCAGTTAAGCATAATGCAGTTGAAAGAATATCAATGTCAATAGAAAATTTCATACAAGGAATATTTAAGAACTCAAAGAAAAAGTTCGTGTAGTAAGAACCCTGAATTTACTAAGATATATCTAAAGAATACAGATAGTTATCTTAAAGCAAAATTCAGGGTTCTATTAATTTAAAATAAGTTATTATAAGTATATAAAAATAGAAAAATTTCAGCAATTAAAGTTTAGTCTGCTTTATATAAAACTTCACCAGATTTTATAGTTTCAAGAACTTTAATTTTATATAAATCTAAAGGATTTATTTCAAGTGGATTTTTATCAATGATAATTATATCTGCAAGTTTACCTTTTTCTAATGAACCTTTTTTATCATCTTCAAAATATTGTTTTGCAGCATTAATTGTAACTGCTTTTATAGCATCTAGAACAGAAATTTTTTCATCTTCTCCAATAGTTACTCCATTTAAAGTTATTCTATTTACTGAACACCAAATAGTTCTAAACATATCAGGCATAAGTACAGGAGTGTCTTGATGAAAAGTGAAAACTAAGTTTCTATTTAAAGCAGATTTAGCAGGGCTTATTTTAGAAGCTCTTTCTAATCCAAAGTTTTTAATGTGTATGTCACCCCAGAAATAAGAATGTGCTGTAAAGAAAGATGGAATCATTCCAATTTCTTTCATATCTTTAAGTTGAGAATCTCTAACTAATTGAGCATGTACCATAACAGGTAATGTTGAAGTAAAAGATTCATTTCTTTCATTTAATACTTTTTTAAATGAATCAATTAATTGTTTTGCAGCAGCATCTCCATTACAGTGAGATAAAATTTGTGCATTATCATTTAAAGCTTGTCCTATAAACTTTAATACTTCATCATCTGTAAGAGTTCCAATACCAAATTCTTTGCTATTTTTATCAGGATTATTAATGTCCTTATAAGGTGTTAACATCCAAGCTGTTCTTCCTTGAGGAGAACCATCTAAGAACATCTTATATCCACCAATTCTAAAATTATTTATATAACCTTTAACATAAGTTTCTTTATTTTCCTCATAAATATTTTTATTATTTTTTATATCAATAAAACCTACGATATCCATTTTAAGTTTTTTATTCTTAGATGAATAATCTAATATTGCAAATTCTTCTTTTTTTGTAAATCCATCTTGGCAAGTTGTTATTCCAAATTTTAAATAATCTTCTTGAGCTTTAACAAGTAAATCTGATAAATCTGAAACAGAAGGAACAGGAATTTTAAAAGTGTTTTGAATAAAAGCATTTTCTTTTAAAAGTCCAGTAGGTTCATTTGAATCTTTAAATTTAATAATTTCTCCACCATCAGGATTTATAGAATCTTTTGTTATGTTAAATAAATTTAATCCAATAGAATTAATAACACCCATATGTCCAGAAATATGACTTAATATTATTGGGTTAGTTTTAGATAATTTATCAAGCAAAAGTTTAGTTGGGTGCTCTTTTTCTTTTAATCTTTCGTGGTCATAATTAAATCCAGTTATCCATTCATCTTCTTTTAAATTATTTTTATCAATAAAGTTTTTTAAAGTATTAAAGATATCTTCAAAGCTTGTACAATTACCTAAATTAACAAGTCTTAATGTTTGAGCATAGCTAGTTATATGACTGTGAGAATCTATAAATGAAGGCATTAAAGTTTTTCCTTTTAAATCAACAAGATCAGTAGAAGAATCTTTTAATTTTAAAATTTCATTAGAAGATCCAAGCTCTTTTATAACACCATCTTCTATTAATAATGCTTCAAAAATAGATGATTTATTATCTATAGTCAAAATAGTTCCGTTATAGTAAATTATTCTTTTCATAATAAACCTCCTATCTGAATAAAATTTACTTTTTAAATATATTATAGCAATAAATATAATGAATTAAGTTAAATAAATTTATTTTAACGAAATTACTTAAAATATTTAAATAATTAAGATAAAAAATTTTATATATGAATTTTTAAATAATAAATATGACTTTTTATTGAAAAGGTCATATTTAAAGAGTAATATGACTAATATAAAAATAAGTCATATTTGGAGTGGTTAATATGAGTAAATCAAAAATAAAAAAAGAAAATTTGATTTTAGTAATTGTAATAGCATTAGCATTAGGAAGTAGACAACTTGCAATGAATATAGTTACACCTTTTGTAGCTTATTATGCTCAGACTTTACTTTTTGGTTCTTTAGTGCTTGGAGGAATAGCTTTAGGAATTTTTAATTTAACACAAGGATTTTGTCAAGTTCCTTTTGGAAATTTGTATGATAAGATAGGTGGAAAAAAAGTTGTTTTAATCGGACTTGGGGCGCTTATTTGTGGATTATTTTTATCATTTATATCAAATAACGCATATGTTTATGTTTTATCTAGAGCACTTCAAGGTTCAGGTGCTATAACATCAGCTGCTTATTCTTGGTTATCTAAAAGTGTTTCACCAGAAGAAAGAGCAGATTCAATAAGTTTAGTTGGAGTAGTTGTGGGACTAGCATCAGCAATTGCATTAGGTGGAGGACCAGTATTAATAAAATTTATTTCGGTAAAGACTTTATATTTAGCTTCAACAATAATAGTTTCTTTAGTATTTTTATTTGTTTTATTTTTTGTGAAATCAGATGTAGTTGAGAATACAAAAAAAGAAAAAATAGAAGGAAAAGGAATTTATTTGAAAAAGATTTTTAAAGATAAAAAATTTATTTCTTATTTAATAATAGCTTTTTCAGCAAATTATATAGGAATTGCTTCTTTCTTTTTGATACCTGAATATTTGAAGTTATCAATTGGAATAGATTCTATGTGGAAGGTTTTAACACCTGCAATATTAATAGCAATAGTTATAATGAGAATTTCAACAAAATTCATTAAAAAAGGTTATGTAAAAAGAGTCGCATTTTTAGCTGGAATTGGAACAATTATAGCAGGACTATTGTTATTAACCGAAAGTAGAAATTTACTTTTATTATTAATAGAAAGCATATTAGTTTTTGGAGCTTATACAGTTGTAACAGCTTTAATACCTACAGTGATAAATGATTTTGTAGATGATAAATTTAGAGGATTAGTTAATGGAATAGCAAATGGATGCTCTTATTTAGGAAGTTTTTTAGGAGCTACTATTTCAGGATTATTATTTTCAAATAATTTAATAATAGCCTTAATTATTATTTTAGTTATAGGAATTGTGTTTACTTGTACTACACTTATCATGTCTAATGGGAAAAAAGTTGGAGTTTAAAGTTTAAATTACTATTGTATAATTAAGTTATAAAACTTAAAGGAGAAGACTATGAGTAATTTTGAGAAATATGAAGTAATTAATATGCCTGATATAAGTATAAAGCCAGTTAATTTCTTTAATGATGAGCAAAAAAAGATGATAGGATTATTTATAGCTGCAGCAGATGAAAAAAATTTAGATAAAGAAGTTACAATATTTTTTAAAACATTAACTGAATGTTTAGGGTTAACTGATGAAGAGATAATAAAAATATTTAAATTAATAAATAGTCAGTTATTAGAAGTTTCTTTACATAATGAAAGAAAAGAATATGTAATAAATATATTTTCCTTTATTTCTTATGATTTAGATCATAAGACAGTAACTTTTAAGTTTAATAATTCTATTGATGGTTTATATTTTGAACTTAAGAAAATGTATCAAGAGAGATTAAAGTTTAAAGTTTCAAAATTAAAAGGAAAATATTCATGGCAAGTATATGAGATTTTAAAAAATCTAGAAGATGGGAAAAAGTATTATATCTCAATAGAATATCTGAAATATCTTTTAAAGATTGATAGTGCATATAAATTATATGCTGATTTTAAGAGGAAAGTGATTTTATATACACAAAATGAAATAAAGAATAAAACAGATGTATATTTTGAATTTGAAGAGAAAAAAGAAGATAAGAAAATTATTGGACTTTATATAATAGTTCATAAGAATTTAGAGTAAAAGTATTATAGTGAAGCATACTAAATTTATAAATATAAATTAAAGGAGGCTTCATTATGATTAAAAAGATACTAGGAGTAATATTATTAATAATTATTATTTTGATAGCAATGGGATATTGCTCAGGTAGGAGAAGTGCTAGTGATAATTCAAATGAAATAAGAGTTATAAATGTAACCTTTAATAAAAGTGAATAATGAATCCTTATTTATTATTTTAAATAAGGAGGAATTAAGATGATTAAAAAAATACTAGGAATTATAATTATAGTTATAATTTTATTTTTAGGTATAGGTTATTGTACTGGACGAAAGAGCCTGAAAAGCAGTGAAATAAATATTAGTTTAGATTATATAAATTCAGAGCTTGTAAAAATTGATAATGAACTTATTAATATGGGAAATAATATTATAACTATTTGGCAAAATACTATAGATAAAAAATCTATGACTAAAAGTGATATGGCTATTATTTCTAATATAAAATATGATACTTTTTTAGAAAATACTAAAGAGTATAGTAAAAAAGTCTATAGTGATGGATTAGAGGCGGCAAAAGTTGTAGTTGCATATTATAATAACTCAGGAATATTGCCAAATATAAGAGAAAAACTGTTAGCTATAAAAAACCAATTAGATTCAATGAATGTGAAAAATGAAGTTGAGTATAACTCTACTGTAATTAAATATAAAAATATTAAAGAATTACAAGAATTAATAAGTAATCCAAAAGGAGATTTTAATACATATAAAAATACTTTATATAGCGTAGAATAAAATAAAAAGACATCATATTAGTTTTAATAAATATGATGTCTTTTTATATTTAAGAACTATTTTATTTGAAAAATTTAATCTATGAATAATAAAAATATATTTTATTATTAGCTTTCTTGAAATTTAGGAATTCCAAATGTAAATGTATCATTTGAATTATAAAGATAGCTATATTGTTTTATTAATTCTCCAAGTGTTTGAGCATATTGTATATCACTAGAATATTGATGCCACATTTGGTCATTAGTTCCATTTATATATCTTATTTCATATGGAGTAACCTGTTTAACTTCATTATATAAATAATCATCATGTAGCATTTTAGCTCCACCTTCAATTGCATCTGCAGGAGTAAACCATCCATGATTGTAAGCATAAGTTAATGCATAATTAGGATCAGAATTATAAGCTCCTATTCCAAAGAAATTATAAACTGTTACAGGTTTTGAAAGTTTTTCATTAGTAATTTTTATGATTTTACCTTCTTTATTTTTTGTAATATGTTGTATTGAATCAATAGTTATACCATTAGCAAAATTACTGTGTCCATGATTAGTTTCTAATATTGATTGTGATAAAAGGTATATAGGATCCATTCCATATTTTTTTGCGGCATTTACGAATGCTTGTCCTTGTCCTTTAAATACTCCCATATTTTCTAAAGCTGCATTAAGTTCATCAACATTAACATTTCTAAATTTATTAATTTCTAAAAATTCAAACATTGTATCAGCTGCTTTAGGATTTATGGCTGTACTTAATTGTTTAGAATAAGATTCAAGTTGTGATTTTGTTAATTTATTTCCATGAATCGCATCAAATTCTTTTAATTCACCAGCTACATATTTTTTCATTGTATTTGGATAATTAGCATTTACTGTAATAGTATTTGCTTTATTTGCTACTGATTTTGCAGTTGGAATATTAGCTCCATTAGTATTTACGAAGTCAGGTCTGATATATCCTACACTTCCTCCAAATTCTATTTCATACCATCCATTAATTCTACTAATTACTTGAACAATATTACCTTTTTTTACAAGCCCTAAAATAGATTCATAAGAAGGATTAGTAGAAGGTGCACTTCTTACTGTAGCTGTGTTTGGAATAACAACAGCAGAATAAGTTGGTATTATTTGTCCAGGCATTATTTTTGGAGTATTATTAACTGGTTTAACAACTGGAGAAGTTTTATGAGTATCAGGCTTAACTTCAGGTTTAACCTCTGGAGAAGTTTTATGAGTATCAGGCTTAACTTCAGGTTTAACCTCTGGAGAAGTTTTATGAGTATCAGGTTTAACTTCAGGCTTTACCTCTGGAGAAGTTTTGTGAGACTCAGGTTTAACTTCAGGTTTTACTTCTGGAGTAGATTTATGAGTATCAGGTTTAACTTCAGGCTTTACCTCTGGAGAAGTTTTGTGAGACTCAGGTTTAACTTCAGGTTTAACCTCTGGAGAAGTTTTATGAGTATCAGGTTTAACTTCAGGCTTTACCTCTGGAGAAGTTTTGTGAGACTCAGGTTTAACTTCAGGAGAAGTTTTATGAGTATCAGGTTTAACTTCAGGTTTAACTTCTGGAGTAGATTTATGAGTATCAGGTTTAACCTCAGGTTTAACTTCAGGAGAAGTTTTATGAGTATCAGGTTTAACTTCAGGTTTAACCTCTGGAGAAGTTTTATGAGTATCAGGCTTAACTTCAGGTTTAACCTCTGGAGAAGTTTTATGAGTATCAGGTTTAACTTCAGGCTTTACCTCTGGAGAAGTTTTGTGAGACTCAGGTTTAACTTCAGGTTTAACTTCTGGAGTAGATTTATGAGTATCAGGTTTAACTTCAGGTTTAACCTCTGGAGAAGTTTTATGAGTATCAGGTTTAACCTCAGGTTTTACTTCAGGAGAAGTTTTATGAGACTCAGGTTTAACTTCAGGTTTTATAATTGGAGTAGGATTATTAGTATTAGAATTTATTTCAGTTTTAACATTTGGAGATTGTTGAATAACTCCAGGTTGAGATTGATTAGAATTATATGAAGGAGTTATTTTTACTTCAGGATTTACTATTTGTCCTTTTGAGCTATTTATTGTTGAATCTATTTTTTGATTTGATTGTTGGAAATTTTGAGTTGATGTGTTTACAAATCCATTTTGAACAAAATCTCCAAAAACGAAACCAGTGTAGCCATTTACACTAACTTTTAGCCATTGACCTTGTCTTCCAATAACATTTAAATTAGTTCCTTCTTTTAAATTAGTTATAATTGAAGAATTTGCGGAAGCTTCACTTCTTAGATGTAAATCAGTAGTAACATGAATTACATGTTCTTGTTCATTAAGAGTAATTAATTTATCTTGTTCATCATTTTGTACAATTAATAAATCATTTTTATTTACAGTTCCAATTAATCCGAATTCAGTAACTACATTATAAGTGTTCCCATTATGACTTTGGATTACAGCCATATCATAAGCATTAGCATAACCTACAATTTTTCCATTATTCATAATAGCTACTCTTCTAGTTATAACAGCTTTTTGTAAATGAACGTTTGATTGTTCTTGATTATATATATTTATATTATTAAGAGTGTTTGCATGTGAAATAATAGTTGGAGCAGCACTTATAGTTGAAACAGCCACACCAGCTAGGAAAATAAGTTTTGTTATTTTTCTTTTATTCATTATAAATCTCCTTTTTAATAATGTTAATTTAATAATTAAAATAAATTATAATATATAAATATTTCGAACCTAGAAGCTAGTTATTAAAATTATGTTAATTTAGAATAAAATGGAACAAATAATAAAATATGAAAAAATTAAAACTTAAAGTAAATAAAATTTTAATAATTAGTTAAATTGTATATAGATATATTTATAAATAGCAATATAACTAGGTTTTAAGTAGTTTTATATAAATTGACAATAGAAAATATTATGATATTATAAAAATATAGTTTGCATACAAACTATTTTGTATTTACATAATTATATTTAAAAAATATGTTATATAAAATTTAAGTTAAAAGAGTGGAAGTGAAAATTATGTATGAGCATAATGAAAAGAATAATATAGGATTTGAAATAGCAATGATTATAAAAGAAATAGATTCAAAAATTTATAGTGCTATTTTAAATGAATTAAAAGATGAAAAGTTAACACCACAACAAATAATTATACTAAAACATTTAGGACATAAAGGTGAAATGACTGTATCAGAAATATGTACAAGTATGAGTTTAAGTAAAGGTACTGTTTCAGGAATTTTAAATAGGATGGAAAAGCAAAATTATATAAGAAAGATTAAATATGAAAATGATAAGAGAAATACTTATATAAATTTTACAGAAGAAGGAATAGAGTTAGCGAAAAAGGTAATGGTGAATTTTAATAGAGGATTTAATAAAATATTTAAAGATATAGATATAGAGCAATTAGAAGAAACAAAAGAAAATTTATTAAGTTTTATACAAAAGATTAAGGAGAGTGAATAATATGAAACTATTATTACCAGCAATAATTTTTATTACATTAGCATTAGTATTTTATACAATAGGTGTATGGGGAGAATTTTTATCAAAAACATTAAAGAAAAAGCATGTAATTATATTTTGGTTAGGTCTTATATGTGATACATTAGGTACAACTACAATGAGTATGATAGCTTCTTCAGGGACTGATAAAGTTACAACTCCAACAGAGCTTTTAATTCATCAAACAACAGGAATGCTTGCAATAATATTAATGCTTATACATGCTATATGGGCAACTTGGGTTTATAATAAAGGAAGCGAAAGAGCAAAAAGAGTTTTCCATAAATTTAGTATAGTAGTTTGGGTAATTTGGTTAATACCTTACTTCATAGGAATGTATATAGGAATGCATTCTTAATATTAAGGGAGTCTTGCAATTAAATTTGCAAGACTTTTTTATTATAAAATTTATGAAAAGTCTACATTACAAAATAAAATTTATGCATAAATTTATTTAGTCATAAATATTATTTACTAGGAGGTGAACATGATGAAGTATTTATCAGGAAAAACAGGATGTTATGATTCATATGAGTTTGCAAAAAATATATTAGGAAAAGTAGGAGAATTAAAAGAATTTACAGCATTTTATTCAGAAAAAACTCCTTATTATCAAGACTTTGGAATAGATAAAGCATATTATAATTTTATAATAAAAGATGAAGAAGGAAATGAAGTTTGGTTTGATACTAATTGTGGTTATGGTGGAACAAGTCCAAGCTGTACTGAAAAAATTCTTCAATTATTTGGTGCAAGAGATGAATATGGAATTGATAAAGAAAAAATAATTCATAAGATAAATGTGAATTTAAATCATGATATAAACATATTAGTTTTAAGTCAAAACAGATATAAAACTATAGATAAGAATAAAGAAATAATGTTTATTAAGGTAAAACCTAATAGTGCAAAATGTAGATATAATTTAATAAAAGGATTAGAGAATATAGGAACTTTTGAGCAATATAATAAAAAATATAAAGATTATGAAGAATATTTTGAAGAAACCTTTAAAGATAAGAGCTTAGGAGATTATAGAACTAATAATCTTTTTTATATAAGTAGATATTTAAAAGAATTTAGTAGAGAAGAACTAGAAAAAATATTTAGAACTATTATAGTTAAAAATGCTGGTGAAGCAGTAGAGCTAGATATAAAAATTATTCAGAAAGTGTAATTATATAGAAAGTTTTTATTCAAAATAAAATTCTGTTTTTAGAGATTGTTTGATTATAAAAAACAATTTAATAAAACAGAATTTAATATAATATATACATAATAAAATAACTGTATATTGGTATAAAAAATTTTTCCTTTGCATATAATAAATTATATAAGAATACATATAAGACCACTTTGGTGAGCTAGTTATGCTAAACATAGCTTGTTTTCCAGAGTGGTCTTCTTATTTATTTTAAGTTAACAAATAAATGTTAATATATTTTTTTTAAAATGGTACTTTAAAAATTCATGTTATAATATTATTTAAAAAGGCAATAACAAATATATAGAACTGGGGGAATGAAAAGGAGAAATATAAATGAAAAATTCTAAATTAATAAATATATTAAAATTTGTTATATTTTTAATAATAATAGGAATAGGAATTTTTATTTTGATAAAGAATAGAGAGTTCTTAATGCATTTAAAAGTAAGCGAAATAATAAGCTTTGCAGAATCTAAAAATACAAAATTCTATGCAATATTAATAACACTTATTATATTTACTATTAAACCAATTTTTATAATAATACCTAGTAGTATAATTGCAATTGCAAATGGGCTTATATTTGGACCATTTGAAGGTTTTTTAGTAACAATGATAGGAAATTTTATATCATCAACAATAGGTTTCTTTTTAGCAAGAATATTAGGAAAAGATTTTGTTCAAGGAATATTAGGAAAAAAATTCAGAAATTTTGAATCTAATATAGAGAAAAAACAATTTTTAATAATGATGTCTTTAAGAATGATACCTGTAATTCCATTAGACCCTATAAGTTATGCATGTGGGCTTTCTAAAGTTTCATATAAGAAATTTATATCAGCAACTTTAATAGGAGTGTCTCCAGAAACAATATGTTATTCTATACTAGGAGAAAATTTTGATAAGCCATTTTCACCACAATTTATAATACCAGTTGCAATATTAATAATAGCTTTATTATTTTCAAGCAAAATAATAAAGAAAATACAAGATTAAATATTAAGCTCTAAGAAAAGCTATGTGATTTAGCATATTTTTTCTTAGAGCTATAGTTTTTTTATCTTTCAAAATTGTAAGATAACTGAAAGTTAAATCGATACTAGAAATATAAAAAAGAGATTAAAATAAACACATAAGATAAAGAAAACGGAGGAAATAAAAAATGACTACTATTTTAGATGTTAGAGATGTTGAAAAATTTTATGGAAATAAAAAAAATGTAACTAAAGCTTTAAAGGGGGTTAGCTTTCAATTAGAAGAGGGAGATTTCGTTGGAATAATGGGAGCTTCTGGTTCAGGTAAAACAACTCTTTTAAATTGTATATCTACAATTGATACTATAACTACTGGAAAAATTGTTTTAGAAGGAAGAGATATAACAAGATTAAAAGGAAAAGAGTTAGAAAAATTTAGAGGAGAAAAACTTGGATTTATATTTCAAGACTATAATCTTTTAGATACTTTAACTATGAGAGAAAATATAGCATTAGCACTTACTATAAAAGGAGAAAAAGCTTCAAGTATAGATGAAAAAATAGAAGAAACTGCAAAAAGACTTGGAATTTATGAAATACTTAATAAATATCCTTATGAAGTTTCTGGAGGACAAAAGCAAAGAGTTGCTTGTGCAAGAGCAATAGTAAAGAAGCCTTCACTTATTTTAGCTGATGAGCCAACAGGTGCATTAGATTCTAAATCAGCAAGAGCATTACTTGAAAGCTTTGAAGAGGTAAATAAAGAATTAAAATCAACAATTCTTATGGTAACACATGATCCATTTACAGCAAGTTATGCAAATAGAATAATATTTATAAAAGACGGAAAACTTTTCACAGAAGTAAATAGAGGAACTTCAACAAGAAAAGAATTCTTTGAAAGAATAATTGAAGTAGTAACATTATTAGGAGGTGACACAGCAAATGAACTTTAAGCTAGCCTTAAAAAATGTACGAAAAAGCTTAAAGGATTATGCTATATACTTCTTAACTTTAAGCTTTGCTGTGTGTATATTTTATGCATTTAACTCAATAGGAGCACAAAGTAAAATATTAAATTCAGGTAATAATGGTGAGACAGTTAAAGCCATAGGAGAGGTAATAGGATACATATCAGTTTTTGTTTCAGTAGTACTAGGATGTCTTATTATATATGCAAATAACTTCTTGATAAAAAGAAGAAAAAGAGAACTTGGACTTTATATGAGTCTTGGAATGGGAAAAAGAAAGATATCAACAATTCTTGTTTTAGAAGAGTTAATAATAGGAGTTTTTTCTCTTATTTGTGGATTAATTGGTGGAATAGTATTATCACAACTTTTAGGAGTACTTACTACAAAACTTTTTGGAGTATCAATAAAAAACTTTAAATTAGTATTTTCAGCAAATGCAATGGTAAAATCAATTGTTTATTTTGGGATAATATTTGTTTTAGTAATGTTATTTAATGTAATAGTAGTTTCAAGATATAAACTTATTGATTTACTTACAGCACATAAAAAGAATGAAAAAATAAAAGTAAAAAGCCCAGTTTTAGCAGGTATTATATTTATAATATCACTAATTGTAATTGGTGTTGCATATTATTTTGTAATAAAAGCAGGATTCAATCCTCATGATTCTAGATTTATTATGTCTATTGTACTTGGAATTGTTGGAACATTACTTTTCTTCTATGGATTGACAGGCTTTATAGTTTTATTACTTCAAAGAACTAAAAATGTGTATTATAAGAGATTAAACATATTTACTATAAGACAAATGAATAGCAAAATAAATACAAATTTCATTTCAATGTCAGTTATATGTTTAATGATTTTTATAACAGTAAGTTTAATCACTGTATCAGTTGGATTTAAAAATCAGAATATAAGTCAATATACACCTTTTAGTGCAACAATAGCTACTAGTGATAGTGTAAAAGGTTTTAATTTAGAGCAAGGATTAAAATCTGTTGGATTTAAATTACCAGAAGGTAGTCAAATGAATTATTTTTCAACAAAAACTATTAAAGGCGTTACATATCAAAGTGAATTTTCAAAATATGCAGATTCAACTTTAAAATCATCATATTTATGGAAATCATATAATGGTAGTTCAGCTTCAATAGATTTTATAAGTTTAACAGATTATAATAATAATCTAAAGTTACTAGGAAAAGATCCTATTACTTTAAATAATAATCAAGTATTAATAACTTCTAATTCAAGTTTTATGTCAAAAACATTATCAAATTTCTTTAAGGATAATGGAAAACTAAAAATAAATAACAAAGAGTATTCCCCTAAAGAAGATAAGACAATTGAAGAAAACTTAGTAACTAATCAAGGACCAACTAATTTTCTTACTGTTGTAGTAAATGATAATGTTCTAGCTAATGCAGAAATAGATTATCAATATATAAATATAAATTACAATAAAAACAATATTAAAGAATCAGAAAAATATTTAACAAATTTATTTGGAAAATTTGGAGATATTGATATAAAAAATCCACATGGAAAAAATGATAAAGATAATGTTTTAGCGTTTTTATCAACAAAAATTGGAGTACTAGATCAACAAAGTAGTATAACAACAATGATACTATATATTGCACTATATATTGGAGCTATATTCTTAGTATCAAGTGCAGCTGTTTTAGCACTTCAACAACTTTCAGAAGCTAGTGATAGTTATGATAGATATAAAGCTTTAAGAAAAATTGGAGCGAGTGACAAGCAAATAAATAAAAGTATATTTACTCAAACATTAGCATACTTTGGATTACCACTTGTATTAGCACTTGTACATGCAGGAGTGGGAATATACGTATCAAATGGACTTATAGAGATGTTAGGAAAATCAAGTATACTTACAGCATCTTTATGGACAATGGTTTGTATAGTAATAATATACTTAGGATATTTTATAGTAACTTATTTAGGATATAAAAATATAGTAAAAGAAAGATAATGACACCCTTATAGTCTAATGGACTATTTAATAAATATAAAATTTAATACATTCAATCTCAAATATTTTGTTTTAATAACTCCTTTATAATTTTATAAAGGAGTTATTTTTATTTTAAATAAGTAGATAGATGAGATTTAAATTTATTTTTAAAAGTAAAATTATTATTTTTATAAAGTGAAAAATTATGAGAGATAATAAAAGTTACCTCTTTTTTTATTTTAAAAAGTAAATTGACTTTATTTTTATAGTGAGTTACAATTTATTTTAATAGTAACTAAGGAGGAAAAGAAAATGAAATTAATAGATAAAACAGCTATTATTACAGGAGGATCTAGTGGAATTGGATTAGAAACTGCTAGACTTTTTAATAAAGAAGGTGCAAAAGTAATTATAACTGGAAGAAATGAAGAGAAGCTTGAAAAAGCTAAAAATTTAATTGGAGAAAATGTTATTACTTTTAAAATGGATGTAGCAAAAGTTGAAGATATATATAAATTAAAAAAATTTTTATTAGAAGAAAATATAAAACTTGATATTTTATTTGGAAATGCAGGAATGTCTGAATGTCCTTCTATTTTTGAAACAGATGAGAAATTTTTTGATGAAATTATAAATACAAATTTAAAAAGTAATTTTTTTATTTTCACAAATTTATTTGAATTATTAAATGATAATTCATCAGTAATATTCACTTCTTCTGTTTCACATGATATGGGAGTACCAGGAGATCCATTATATTCAGCTTCAAAAGCTGCTTTAAGAAGTTTAGTAAGAACATTTGCTGCTGATGAATCAGTTCTTAACAAAAAAATTAGGGTTAATGCAATAAGTCCTGGTCCTATTAAAACACCATTAACTGAACAAGATAATAAAGAAATGCAAAAATTAATTGATGAATATATAGAAAATACTGTTCCAATGAAAAGATGGGGAGAAGCAGAAGAAGTTGCTAAAGCAGTTTTATTTTTAGCATCAGATGATTCATCATATATGACAGCAAGTGAAATAAGAGTTGATGGAGGACTTAGTGAAATTTAAAATAAGATAGGATGTTTAATATCAAAATATAAATTATAACTTTTAAATATAGAGGTAATAATTTAATAGAAAATAGATTTTGTAATTAATAAGAAAAAATTTATATTGATATATATTTTTTTGAGAGTAAAATAGAATAAAAAGGAGATGATATTATGTTTTTTATTGGTATATTTGGAACATCATTTAAAGAGAAAATAATAAAAATTTTAAATTCAATACCTTGTAAAAGTTGCAATTGGAATACAAGTGGAAAACTAATAAAAAAATATAGTTATTTTCATTTCTTTTTTATTCCTATTTTTAAATATGGAATAGAATATTATGTAGTATGCAATAGATGTAATTCAATTTATAGAATATCTAAGGAAAAAGGGTTAGCTTTAGAAAGAGGCGAGATAACTGAGTTAAAGGCTTATGATTTAGAGTATTTAGGAAAAGAAAATAATTATAATAGTAATAATTATGAGAGAAACAATGGGTTTAATAGTGAATTTAATTTAAAAAGCAAATGCCCTAAGTGTGGAGCACTTGTAGATGAAAAATTTACTTATTGCCCTGAATGTGGAGAAAAATTAAAATAAAAAAGATTGCTTTTAATATTGCAATCTTTTTTTATTTTAGTTTAAAAATATAATTTTAAAGCAAGTAATATATATAATTGAGGTTTGTTATATCATATTCAAAAATAGGTATTCATTGACAAAAAATTCAAGGTGTGATATAAATTAATTATGCAATTAGCACTCAACTGATGAGAGTGCTAACAAAAGGGTTTATTTTGAAAGGAGATGTTTAAATTGGAAAAGAAACAATTTAAAGCAGAATCAAAAAGATTATTAGATATTGTTATTAACTCTATCTATACAAATAGAGAAATATTTTTAAGAGAGTTAATTTCAAATGCTAGTGATGCAATTGATAAAATTTACTACAAAACTTTAAGTGATAGTTCTTTAACATTTAACAAAGGAGACTATTTTATTAAGCTTATACCAAACATGGAAGAAAGAACTCTTACTATAAGAGATACTGGAATAGGTATGACAGAAGCTGAACTTGAAGAAAATCTTGGAGTTATTGCAAAAAGTGGTTCTTTACAATTTAAGAATGAAAATGAATTAAAAGATGGATATGATATTATCGGACAATTCGGAGTTGGATTCTATTCTGCATTTTTAGTTGCAGACCATGTTAAAGTTATTACAAAAGCTTTTGGAGGAGATAAAGCATTTGTTTGGGAATCTGATGGAGTAGATGGGTATACAATTTCAGAAGGTGAAAAAGATTCATTTGGAACAGATATAGTTCTTCACTTAAAAGAAAATACAGAAGATGAAAACTTTGATGAATATCTAAATGAGTATAAATTAAGAAGTTTAATTAAGAAATATTCAGATTTCATAAGATATCCTATTAAGCTTGATGCTAAGAAATCAAGACTTAAAGAAGGTTCAGAAGATGAATATGAAGAGTATATAGAAGAAGAAACAATAAACAGTATGGTACCTCTTTGGAGAAAAAATAAGAAAGAGCTTACTGATGAAGATTATAATAATTTCTATTTTGAAAAAAGATTTGGTTTTGATAAACCATTAAAACATATACACATAAGTGTTGATGGAATGATAAGTTATAATTCAATTATGTTTATTCCTGAAAACACTCCTTATGATTATTACACAAAAGAATATAAAAAAGGATTAGAACTATATTCAAACGGTGTATTAATAATGGAAAAATGTGAAGAATTACTTCCTGATTATTTCGGATTTGTAAAAGGAATTGTTGATTCTCAGGATCTTTCATTAAATATATCAAGAGAATTATTACAACATGATAGACAATTAAAGAGAATTGCTAAAAATATAAAAAATAAAATAAAAAATGAGCTTGAATCTATGATTAAAAATGATAGAGAAGCTTATGAAAAATTCTATAAATCATTTGGTAGACAGCTTAAATATGGTGTTTATGATGACTTTGGTGCAAATAAAGATGATTTAAAGGATTTAATAATGTTCTATTCATCTAAAGAAAAGAAAATGGTAACTTTAAATGAATATATTGAAAGAATGCCAGAAGATCAAAAATATATTTACTATGCTTCAGGTGAATCAAATGATAGAATTGAAAAAATGCCACAAACTGAAATGGTTCTAGATAAAGGCTATGAAATTCTTTATTTTACAGAAGATATAGATGAATTTGCTATAAAAATACTTCAAAGCTATAAAGAAAAAGAATTTAAATCAGTTTCAGCAGGTGATTTAGGAATAGAAAATAAAGAAGAAGAAACTAAAGCAAATGAAGAAAATAAAGATTTATTTACTGGAATCAAGGAAGCTTTAGGTGGAAAAGTTAAGGAAGTTAGAGCATCTTCAAAATTAAAGAAATATCCTGTATGTCTTTCAGCTGAAGGCGAACTTTCAATCGAAATGGAAAAAATATTAAACTCAATGCCTAATAATGAAGGAGTTAAATCAGAAAAAGTATTAGAAATAAATACAAATCACGAAGTATTTACTTCATTAAAGAATGCTTATACTGGAGATAAAGATAAATTCAATCTTTATGTTAACTTATTATATAATCAAGCACTTCTTATGGAAGGATTAAGCATAGAAGATCCAACTGAATTTGCAAATGATATTTGTAAATTAATGAAATAATGTTTAAAGATTCTTATAATATTTAAATATATTATAAGAATCTTTTTTTTTGATTAAAAAAAATAGAATTAAATTGGTTATAAGTAAAAAAATTTTTTTTACATAAATTATTATTTTTAGAGAAAAAATAATAAAAATTGTTTCAAATAAAATAAAAAATAAAAGTAAACATATACATATACTTAAAAAGTAAAAAGTAGAAAAAGGTAGTAAAAAAGTTTATAAAAATTTATTTTTAATTAACATTATATTCTTTGAGTTAAAAGTTTGTTGAGATATATAATAAGGTGTAGGTAAAATAAAATGTAAGCTTTAACGAATTAATAATTAAGAGATATTTTAAATTTAATCTAAAAAGCTAAAACACAAAAAAATAATGATAGGAGGATAAAAATGGACAGTAAGATAGCTAAGATGATAAGTGCTTCTAAACTAAAAGTTGTTCTAGAAAGTGTTATCGTAGGAATTGGAGTTGGACTATTAGTTTCACTATATAGACTTGTTTTAAAATACGTATTAAAGTATACCTACTTGACATATAATTTCATTGGAAGACATATTCTTTACATAATTATAGGTCTAATAGTACTTGCTATAGTTGGTATTATTGTGGGACTGATGGTTAAAGATGAGTCTATGATTAGTGGAAGTGGTATTCCGCAAATCGAAGGTATTTTAACAGGATATTTTAAAGCACCATCACCTGTAAAAGTAGTTTTGTATAAATTCGTAGGTGGAGTTTTAGCAATTGGAAGTGGATTATCATTAGGAATAGAAGGACCATCTATTCAATTAGGGGCAAGTATAGGTCACATATTTGGTAATATAACAAAAAGACTTAAGCTAGAAAAAAGATTTTTGATTTCAAGTGGAGCCGGAGCTGGGCTTGCAGCGGCGTTTAATGCGCCATTTGCGGGAGCTTTATTCGTACTTGAAGAAGTACATAAGAAATTTACTCCAATGCTATTTGTATCTGCAATAGCAGCTGCTGTTTCATCAGATGCCATTACTTGGATTTTCTTTGGCAAAGGTCAAATATTAGAAGCACATGTACTATCAACAGTACCTTTTAGATATTATGGATACTTAGTAATCTTAGGAATAATTGTAGGATGCGCAGGAGCTTTTTATAATTTTTCATTAGTAAAAACTATGGGACTTTATAAAAAGATAAAATTACCAATTCAATTTAGAATGATTATTCCATTTGTATGTGCAATGTTTTTTGGTATTTTTATACCACAAGTTTTAGGTGGAGGAGAAGACTTAATTGATAACGTATTAAACGGAAGAGTTGTACTAACATTTGCAATTATATTATTAATAGCTAAATTTATATTCTCAATGATAAGTTTCTGTTCTGGTACACCAGGGGGAATTCTTTTCCCACTATTAACTTTAGGTTCATTAGTTGGAGTAATTTTTGGTGAAATATCAATACAATTCTTTGGATTAGACAGAATGTATTTAATGAATATTATTCTTTTTGCGATGGCAGGAATGTTCTCTTCTATAGTAAGAGCACCATTAACTGGATTAATGCTTGTTTGTGAAATGAGTGGATCATTTACTCAATTTGGACCAATAATTCTTGTATGTGGAGTATCTTATTTAGTAGCTGAATTATTAAGAAGTGAACCAGTATACGAATCATTATTTAAAATGAGACTTCATTCAATGGAACCGAAAGAAAAGAGCGAAGAATATGCTAAAGAAAATAAAGGTGAAGTTGTTGTTTCTTATATAGTAGGTATGGGTTCAGATATAGCTGGTAAGAAGTTAAAAGAAATTAACTTAGGAAAAAATGTATTAATAATTTCTATTGAAAGAGAAGGAGAAATATTAATACCTAATGGAGAGACTGTAATAATGGCAGGTGACACGATAAGCACCTTAGCTAGTGAAAATAAAGAAATTCAACTAAGAGAAAGATTAGAAGAACTTTGTGAATGTGATTTATAAATTATAAAAAAGCTATCCAATAAAATTTGGGTAGCTTTTTTATTTTGCTAAATTAAAAATTTATTTATATAACTTAAAAAGTTGATATAGAAATAATAGATAAATAATGTACAATTTATATATTTAATAAATATTAGATATTATTTTGAGATAAATTATTGAAAAATAAAAATTAAAGGATTATATTCGAATAAATAGATGAAAGTTAGAAAGAGAGGAAATTAAATGAAAGATATGGACAAGTTTATAAGTTATTTAACAGGAAAATTTGATAATCATGAACAAATAGAAAGCGAAGAGAAAAACGGAAATATAGTGCATCCTAAATCAAAGCATTCAGCTTATGTTTTTAATGATAAAATAGAAAATTTACCTAATGACTTTAAAGACTATTTTATAATAGAAGAAGGATATTATGAAATGGGAGAGATGAAACAAGATATACATCATATCTTTAAGCTTTCAAAAAATGAAAATGGAAATTTAATATTAGAATCATATGAAATTTCTAATTTAGATGATAATGAATTAAAGAATTATAATAATATAAATATTAAATTTGAAGATTTAAAAGAATCACATAAATTTACTCCAATAGAATATATTTTTAAAGATAATGCATTTGAGGGAATATCAATTAGTAATCTTCCTGATGATGTAACTTTAGAAATAAAACAAAGAGTTGAAAAAGATGCTCTAATGGTAAGTGAAATTTTAAGAAAAGATGGAAAAATAACTTTTGGTCTTGAAGAGCCTATAATATATAAAAGAATTAAATAATAGGAAAATAAAAGAATGGAAAATAAAAAAGGGCGAATATTTATTACAAGTGATGTGCATGGATGTTTAGATGAATTAATAAAAGGATTAGAATTAATTAATTTTAAATCTAATGACATTTTATATGTGTTAGGGGATGCAAATGATAAAGGTCCTAAAAGTTTAGAAACAATTGATTATATAAGAAACAAGAAGAATATAATTCATATTAAAGGAAACCATGAATATGCAATAGAGCGTTCAATAGAAGGAGATATACGAATACCTAATAAAAAGCAAATTTTAAAAGAAGTAGAAGAAAGAAATATAATAGATAATGGATATAAAGAATCGCTTTATAGATATATTAAAGGGTTGCCATATTATATTATAGAAGGAGATTTTCTTCTTATTCATGGTGGAATAGATATAAATATTGAAGATACTAAAGAGGAAATAATTAAAAAATTAGAAGATAAGGCAATAGAAGAACAAGTTTTATTAAATAGGGAATTTTGGATAAATATTTTTGATCCTATCTATAAAACAAAAGAAAATAATTTTGGGTCAAAATATTTAAATATAATAATAGGACACACTCCAATGCAAAATACATTTGAAAAGAATATAAATATAGGAATAAGAGAAAATAAATATGGTAAAAAAGTTATTTGCTTAGATACTGGAGTATTTACTTCAGCAAAAAATTATGATGGAAAATTATCTATAATAGAAATAGGAAAAGATAATATATTAAATATAGTATATGTAAATTCAAGTATTTGATAAATAAAAAGAAATATTGATTTGAAAATATAAAAGATTTTTATACTGAAAATATAAAATTATATTGAGAAATTTCATAATGATTATTTTTATAGATAATAAATTAAGATTCATATAGATAAAATAAAAATATTAAGATTAAGGAGAGATTATAAAATTATGAAAATAAAAAGTAATTCAATAAATGAAAATGGATATTTTTATGATAAGTATGGAAAATACGGAGAAAAATTTTTAAAGGGAATGCCAAGTCATTCAATAGATTTTGAAATTATTGATGCACCAGAAGGAACTAAAAGCTTTGCTTTTATATTAGATGACCATGATGCAATGGCTGTATGTGGATTTACTTGGGTACATTGGGCAGGAGCCAATTTAAAGAAGACAAAAGTAAATGAAGGTGAATCAGAAAATGCTTCAGATTTTATTCAGGGAGTAAATAGTTGGGGAGCACCTATATTAGGAGAGGAAGCTCTTTCAAGAGAAGAAGCATCAAATTATGGAGGAATGGCACCACCTAATTGTGCACATACATACGAATTAAGAGTTTATGCTTTAGATTGTGAAGTAAATTTAGAAAATGGATTTTTAGTAAATGAATTATATAATGAAATGAGAGGTCATATACTAGAAGTCGCTACATTAGAAGGGTTATATAGAAGTTAATAAATAGAGTATTAAAAATGGTAACTTATTTAGTTACCATTTTTTTATTTAAAAAATTAAATACTATGATTTTATTTCAAATAAAATTAAAAACATAGTAACAAAATAAATATCTATATAAAAAATTAGGAGTACACTTAATTATAGATATAACAAAATTTTACTGAGAGATAATTTATTGACAGAGAGGAAGTAATAAATATGAAATCATATAAAGGTGTAATATTTATATTTCTGACAGCTTTATGTTTTAGTACACAAGAGATTGTTGGAAAATATTTAGCTACAGATAAGCTAAATTCATTACAAATAAATTTAATATCCTTTTTAGTGGCAGCAATTATATTTTTACCTTTTGCATTAAATGATATGAGAAAATTAAAATTCAAAGTTACTAAAAGGACAATTGGGTTAATAGCTTTTTTAGGAATTGTACAAGTGTCCATTGCTATGACTCTTTTTCAAGAGGCATTAGTATTTACAACTCCTGCTATAGCCGCAGTAATTTTATGTTCAAATGCAATTATAACAATTCCAGTTGCAAGAGTAATATTAAAAGAAAAAATGCCAAAATTCAGTTTTATAGCAATAATACTTGCAGCTATTGGTATTATAGTTATTCTTAATCCATTTGCAGGAGCTGATGGAAGAGGAGCAGAAAGCCACATGATTGGTGTTGGCTTATGTGTATTAGGTGCAATAGCAATGGCATTTTATAATGTATTTGCAAGTAAAGCAACAAAGAAAGTTGGACCAAATATAACAAATAGTTTTTCATTTTTCTTTGGAGTTGCAGCACTTTTTATATTTATGATAATATTCAGAATACCAATTTTGGCTAATTTAGATTTGCATACAATAGGATTACTTGTTTACTTAGGAATTGTAGTAAAAGGAATAGGATATTTTTTCTTCTTAATGGCTATAAAAGAGACATCTGCTATAACAGCAACAAGTGTTTTTTATATAAAGCCTATAATAGTACCAATATTAATGTTTATTATAATGGGAAAAATGATAACAATAAATGTATTAATAGGTACACTTATAATTATAGTGGCATCAATAATACTCTATAAAATAAAGAAAAATTCAGAGTTAAAGAAAATTAATATATAGATTTAATATAATAAAAAGGATACATAACTAGAGTTAAAATATGAGTAGTAGTTGAAAATATTTTACCCCGAATTTTTATGTATCCTTTTTATATAATTCTATTATATTACATTAAATCCTTCTTTTATAAAAAATAATTACAAAAGAAAATAGGAACAGTTTTGACATATTATCTTAGAACAGAAAGATTTTCAGTTGGAAGTTGGGCAAAATCTATAGATGATAAAATATTTTTTTGTTTAGAAAGATTACAGTGTTTAATAGAATATGAAAAAATTCTTAAAATAAGTAAAAAATGGCTTCGTATTAAATATAAAGTAGTATGGAGTTTTTATAAAAATAAAAAATAAAATATTATTATGTAATCGTATTAATAAATATAATTAGTTAAAAATTTCTAATTAATAAAAAATATATAAATTAAATATAAAAGCAATTGTAAAGGTTTATTTAATATTTTTTTTACATATGATAGGATGTAAATTACGAGGGGAAAGTAAAATTAAAAAACTACAGATTATTATGAGCTAAAGAGGTGTTAAAATTTGAGTAATTCATTAATTGAATGGGTAGGTTATGGCGCATCAGCAATGGTAGTAGTATCATTATTATGTACATCAATGGTATGGCTTAGGATACTAAATACAATAGGATGCTTATTATTTGTAACATATGGAATAATAATTGGGGCATATCCAGTTGCAATTTCTAATGGTATAATAGTTATAATAAATGCAGTTAACCTTTATAAATTGAAGAAAAATAACTCCAGCTTAAGTGGAGATTAATTTAAGCTATCTTAAAGTTATTTAAATAACTTTAAGATAGCTTTTTATAAATTATTGACAAAAAAATATATATATCGTAATATTTGAATATAAAGATTAGGAGACGATAAATATGGAAAATGATTATAAAGCATTGACAAATAGTGCAGAGCTTTTAAAAGTTCTTGCTCATCCAGTAAGACTTTGCATAGTTAGAGGATTATTATCTAATGGTAGTTGTAATGTTACATTTATGCAAAACTGTCTTGATATGCCTCAATCTACAATATCTCAACATTTACAAAAATTAAGATCAGTTGGAATTATTGAAGGCGAAAGAAATGGATTAGAAATAAATTATAGAGTTGTGAATGATAAAGTAGAGAAAATTATTAAAGCTTTAGAAATCTAATTAGAAAGTGGCTTAAGCTCATAAGAGCTATATAGAAGCTACTTTTAATATATTAATCGTAATATTTGAATATATTAATTAAATAATTTAAATTGTGTTCAATTAAGAAGATATAGTTATTTAAAAAATTAGGAGGAGACAAAATGAATAGAAAAAAAGTTTTAATAATAGGAGGTGTTGCAACTGGAGCATCAACGGCTGCACGTCTTAGAAGATTAAGAGAGGATATGGATATAGTAATATTTGAAAAAAGTGATTATATATCTTTTGCTAATTGTGGATTACCATATCATATTGGAGAAGTTATAAAAGAAAGAGATAAGCTTTTATTACAAACACCAGAGAAAATGTATGATAGATTTAGAATTGATGTAAGAGTAAAAAGTGAAGTCTTAAGAATAGATACAAATTCTAAAAATGTAGAAGTAAGAAAAGAAGATAATAGCACTTATATAGAAAATTATGATTATTTAGTTATATCACCAGGTTCAAAACCAGTAATTCCTAATATTAGAGGAATAAATAAAAATAAAATTTATACTCTAAGAAATATAAAGGATATGGATAAAATAAAAAAAGAAATTGATAGTGGTAATGTAAAAAATGCAGTAGTTGTAGGTGGAGGATATATTGGAGTTGAAGTTTGTGAGAATTTAAAGCATAGAGGAATAAATGTAAATTTAGTAGAAGCTGCACCACATATCTTAGCACCATTTGATTCTGAGATTTCAGAGCTTTTAGAAATGGAAATGAATGATAATGATGTTTCTATAAATTTGAATGATAAGATAATAGAAATTGATGAAAGAAAAGATATTATAAATATAAAATTAGAAAGCGGAAAAGAAATAAAATCAGATATTATTATATCAGCTATTGGTGTTATGCCTGATACTGAATTTTTAAAAGAAACTGGAATTGAATTAGGAGAAAGAGGGCATATATTAGTTGATAAATATATGAGAACAAATATAAAAGATGTTTATGCAGGAGGAGATGCAGTAGCAGTCAAAGATTTTGTAAATGGAAGTACAACTTATATTCCTCTTGCAGGACCAGCTAATAGACAGGGAAGAATAATAGCTGATAATATATCAGGTCTTGAGAGTGTTTATAATGGAACATTAGGTACTTCAATAATAAAAGTTTTTGATATAACAGCAGCTTCAACTGGAAATAATGAAAGAATTTTAAAAAATAAAGGGATAGATTATAAAAAGGTTTATTTATATCCTATGAGTCATGCTGGTTATTATCCTGGAGCAACTGGACTTTCAATAAAAGTACTTTATGAAAGAGAAAGTAAAAGAGTATTAGGAGCTCAATGTGTTGGAAATGAAGGTGTAGATAAATTTATTGATGTATTAGCTACAGTTATTAAATTAAAAGGAACTATGGATGACTTGAGAGAATTAGAGTTAGCTTATGCACCTCCATATCTTTCAGCAAAATCTCCAGCAAATATGGCAGGATTTATAGCTGAAAATGAATCTAAAAATTTAAGTGATTTAGTATTTGTTGAAGATTTAAAAAATAGAGATAAAGAAAATACAATATTATTAGATTTAAGAGAAGATATAGAAGTTGAAAATGGAA
Source organism: Clostridium thermobutyricum DSM 4928 (assembly GCF_002050515.1). Taxonomy (GTDB): domain Bacteria; phylum Bacillota; class Clostridia; order Clostridiales; family Clostridiaceae; genus Clostridium; species Clostridium thermobutyricum. The sequence continues at coordinate 93,043 of NZ_LTAY01000048.1, forward strand.
TGATAGAAGGGGCAATTCATATTCCATTAAATAGCTTAAGAGATAGATTAAATGAATTAGATAAAGGAAAAGAGATATGGGTTTATTGTGCAGTTGGAGTTAGAGGATGGATTGGAGAAAGAATTCTTAAAAATTCAGGATTTAATGTAAAAAATTTATCTGGAGGATATAAAGCCTTTAAAACATTTGGATATAAAGCAAAAAGCTTTGATTTTGAAGGGGAAGATTCAGTTAATAGTGAGGAAAGAGTAGGTATGAATTTAAATAACAATACTGGAAAAACAAAAGAAGTTAACTTACAAGGTTTATGTTGTCCTGGGCCTCTAATGCAAATTAAAATGTATATGGATGAACTAAATGAAGGAGATAAATTAATAGCAACTGCATCAGATTCAGGATTCCTTAAAGATATTGAAGCTTGGGCTAAGAGAACAGGGAATACATTAGTTGATGTAAGTAAGGATAAAGGAATAATAAAAGCTAAATTAATAAAAGGAAACATAAATAATTTGAAAAATTTAGAAAATACAAAGATTTATAATAGTGATAAAAGAGAAGTAGCTGCAACAGAAATTAAATCAGAGAAAAATGGTCAAACAATGGTAGTATTTAGTGGAGACTTAGATAAAGCTATAGCAGCATTTATTATTGCAAATGGAGCAGCAGCTATGGGAAAAAATGTTACAATGTTCTTTACTTTCTGGGGATTAAATATTTTAAGAAAAAATGAGAAAGTAAAAGTAAATAAAAATTTTATTGAAAAAATGTTTGGAAAAATGATGCCTAGAGGAAGTAAAAAATTAAGTCTTTCAAAAATGAATATGGGTGGAATTGGTGCTAAAATGATTAGAGATATAATGAATAAGAAAAATGTCCAATCATTAGAAGAATTAATTAAAAATGCAATTGATAATGGTGTTAAAATAGTAGCTTGTACTATGTCTATGGATGTTATGGGAATAAAAGAACAAGAGCTTATAGATGGCATTGAATATGGAGGAGTTGGATATTATTTAGGAGAAGCTGAGGACTCAAATTCAAACTTATTTATTTAAATTTAAAATATTTGTTAAGTAACTAATAGAAAAGAGTTTTAATTATTGATATAAGAGCTTTCACGAATTTAAAAAAGTGAAAGTTCTATTTATTTTTATTGAAATATTTTAAAAAATTTTATTTTAAAATAAGTTTTTTATGAGAATAATTTGAGCAATAAAAAATTTTGAATATAAATATGAATTCTTAATTAATAATAAGAATATATAAATATGATAATATATAAATGCTATAAAAGACATATAGTATTAAATTAAACAAATAAGAAGGTAGAACAAATGAAAAAAATATTATCATCAATACAGTGGATGGCATTTATTGTATTAGCTAATGTTGTCTATGCACTTGTTATTGGGCCTATGTTCCATTTAAGTGAAGTTCAAACAATGATGTTTTTACAAAGAACTATATTTATGTTAGGAGTAGGAGCATTAATTCAGCTATTTATAGGGCATAGATTATACATAAGTGAAGTTCCATCAGGGCTTTGGGTAGGTGTATTTATAATTTATTCAGGTATAGGTCAAACTTTATTTGGAGGAGATATTCAAACTTTAAGAGTAATGTCTTTTTCTATAATAGTAACAGGAATAATTATTGTATTATTAAGTGCTTTTGGACTTTTAGATAAATTATTAGTTTTATTTAGTCCAAGAGTATTAGCAACATTTATGTTTTTACTTGTAGCTGAATTATCAAAAGATTTTATAATGGGTATGTTAGGAATAGGTTATGGAAGTAATAAAGTTTCAATTCCAATAATGCTTATTTCAATAGGAATGGTTATATTATCTCTTATCATAAGAAGATTTAGAAAACTTGCATCAGTTTCATTTATTATAGTAATTGCTGCAGGATGGTTAGCTTTTTATGTTTTTGGATTATTAAAAGATAATAATATGTCACATATTAAAGGCTTTATAAGTTTTCCAAAAGCATTTCCTTTTGGATTACCAATAGTAAATTTAAGTATGATACCATCTATAATAATAGCAGTACTTATATTAATAAGTACAATGTTAGGAGCAATGAGTGTTATAAAAAGTGTAATGGAAAAAGCTAATAATAGAAGATATGAAACATCTGCTAAAAGAGGTGGAATAGCATTAGGAATAAACCAAATTCTTTCAGGTATATTTTTATCAGTTGCAGCAGTTCCAGGAATATCTATATCAGGATTTATGGAACAAACTGAATCAACTCATAAACAACCATTTTTAATAGGAAACATATTAGTTATTATAGTTAGTTGTATTACTCCAATAATGGCTTTCTTTACAACTTTACCAACTCCAGTTGCGTATGCTGCAATATTTACTGTATTTAGTAATATGTTTGGAGTTGCAATAAAAGAGTTAGAAAAATTAGAAGATAGAAGTAAAATGTACTTTAGTATTGGTATTCCAATATTTACTGGAGTTGGGATAATGTTTGTTCCAAATACTGCTTTTTCAGCTCTTCCATCATCATTAACTTCTTTCCTAAGTAATGGGCTTGTTGTAGGAATAGCACTAGCAATAATAATTGAAATATATAATATAATTGTAGAAAAAAAGACTAAGAAAAAGGCTTAGAATATAAAAATTAAGTTTTATTTGGTTAAATTTTATATTAAAAATGAAAAATAAATATTGATTTAAAAATATTTAAAGGGAAAATGATATAATTTATAAAGAATAATATTTAGGAGGAATAAAAATGAGTGAAAATAAAAATGAATTAAAGAAAATAAATATAAACGAAATAGATAAATTAATAGGAAGTATAAATATTATAGATATAAGAGATGAAGATGAAATTGCTTTATTTGGAACTATAGATACAGTAAAACATGTTCCAATGAATAAAATATTAGAATGTCCTGAAATGTTTATTTCAAAGGATAAAACATATTATATACTTTGTCACTCAGGAAATAGAAGTGGAAGGGTTTGTGCAGAATTAAATCCTTTAGGATACGATTTAATAAATATTGAAGGCGGATTTGCTAGGTATAGAGGAGAAAATAGAATAGATATGTATTAAAAGAAAGCTAAAAGCTTTCTTTTTTTGTTATAAAATAGTGCTTTATTTTGTTTAATAAATAGAAATATAAGAATAATTATATAAATTTGGGAAATAAAATAATATAGTGGAATATTTCTAAAAATCAACAAATAATATACGATAATTACAATATATGACATAAAAATCCAGATAAAATATAGCAATATACTAGAGGGTTTAAATTTTCAAGGAGGAAAAGATATGTGTGGCTTTATAGGGGTATTAAAAAATGATATTAATGAGGAGGATGTTAATCAAATAACAAAAGGATCTGAAGTAATAATTCATAGAGGTCCAGATGATTCAAAAAGCTTTATAGATGAAAATATTATTTTAACATTTAGAAGACTTAGTATAATTGATTTAGAAAATGGGGCTCAGCCATTTAATTTTTATAATAAATACATAGTTGTTTTTAATGGAGAAATATATAATTTTTCTGAATTGCGTGAAGAACTTAGTGAAAAAGGATATGAGTTTAAGACTAATTCAGAAATAGAAGTTATAGCAACTTTATATGATGAATATAAAAAAGATTTTATATCATATTTAAGAGGAATGTTTGCAATTGTTATATATGATAAAGAAGAAAGAAAATTAATAATTACTAGAGACCATTTTGGAATAAAACCTTTATACTATTTTGAAAATGAAAAAGGCTTATACTTCTCTTCTGAACTAAAATCTTTATGGTCAATAAATGAAAATCTTACTTATAATAAAGATGAGATAAATAATTATTTAACTGTTCAATATATACCAGGAGAGAAAACTTTATTCAATGAGATAAAAACATTAAGACCAGGATATTTTATAGAAAAAAGTATTGATTCAGATTTAGAAATAAATAAATATTTTGAATTAGAACTTAATCCTATGGAGGAATCAGATAAAGAAAAATTAAAAAAAGAAATTTATAATTCGTTAGAAGATTCTGTTAAGAAACATATGGTTTCAGATGTTCCAGTAGCAACATTTCTTTCAAGTGGAATAGATTCTTCAATTACAACTTATTTAGCATGGAAACTTAATCCAGAAATAACTGCCTACAGTATAGGCTTCAATGTTGAAGGATATGATGAAACTCCATATGCTAAAAAATTTGCAGATGATTTTGGAATAAAATTTAAATGTTTAAAATTAGATTATAAAGATTATGTAAGGAGTTTACCTAAAATAATATATCATATGGATACTCCTATTGCAGATCCATCAATAATACCACTTTATTATATATGTAAAGAAGTAAGTAATAAATTTAAAGTTGTATTATCTGGAGAAGGGTCTGATGAATTTTTTGGTGGATATAATATATATACAGAAGATAACTCATTAAAAGTTTTTGAAAAAATGCCTAAGGGATTTAAAAAATTAATGCTTGCATCTTCAAAACTAATACCAAATCATGTGAAAGGAAAAAGTTTTATAGAAAGAGGATGTACAGATTTAGAGGATAGATATGTTGGAAACGCTAGAATATTTAAAGAGGAAGAGAAGCACAAAATAATAAATAACTATAAAGAAAATATGAAATCAACAGATATAACAAAAGAATTTTTTAGAAAAGTAGAAAACTTAGATAATGTTTGCAAAAGGCAATATGTAGATATTAATACATGGCTAGTCGGAGATATACTTTCGAAAGCAGATAGAATGTCTATGGCAAACTCTTTAGAACTTAGAGTTCCTTTTCTTGATAAAGAAGTATTTAGAGTTGCATCTAAGCTTAAATTAGAAGATAAAATAAATGGATTTACTACTAAGCATATGTTAAGAGAAGCATTTAAAGGGATACTTCCAGATTATGTATATGAAAAGAAGAAATTAGGATATCCAGTTCCAATTAGAGTTTGGTTAAAAGATGAACTTTATGATTGGGCAAAAGAAATTATACTTAGTAATCCAGTTAAAGAAATAAATACAGAAGTAGCAATAAAAATGTTAGAAAAACATAGAAGTACAAAAGTAGATTATAGTAGAAAGATATGGTCCATTATAGTTTATATAATATGGTATAGATTATATATAGATAAATCAATGTTACCGGAAGAAGAATTTATTGTATAAAATAAATAGTTATTAAATTAAAAATATTATTAAATAAAAAAACAACAGAATTAAAATTCTGTTGTTTTTATTTAATCAATTAATCCTTTATTAAGTTTTACTTTATACCTTCTATATAAAATGTATGCAACTAAACCGAATAATACAGGACCTCCAGCTACCCAAAGTGAGTTAGAAACATTACCAGCTAATGCAGGTTCTATCATTGAATAGATATTTGTAAATGTAACAACTACAAAACATATAGCAGCATAAATTACACCAGATTTTTTACCAAAGAAAACATATTCTTTTGGTATATTATCATTAAGTTTAAATTTAATATATGCAAAAACTATAAATGATATTGGAACTGAACTAGCAACAAATGTCATAAGAGTCATTTTGTTAAATAGAGCAGATACGTTTCCACCACCAAATCCAAGTAATAATACAAAGAATACTATTATTATAGTTTGTAGTAATATTGCATAAATAGGCATACCATGTTTATTTATTTTTTGTAGCTTTTCAGGGAACATTCCTTTTGGAAGACCTTCAAACATGTGCTTAATTGGTGTATATAATCTTAATGGAATTGAAGTTAAACCAATTAAACCAATTATAGTAATAACTCTATTTATCCATTCTCCAACAAGTAAAGAATTATGAGCTGATAATCCCATAAGAGTACCAAGTCTAAAGAATTCTTCTTGAACAATGTATATAGAGAAGTTTGCTAAGTTAACATCTGGAGTACCAAATGTTTTTTTCCAATTACATACAAAACCAAGTATTAAAACTGTGAATATATAAAGGAAAGTTATCATTATAGTAGCAACAAATATTGCTCTAGGAACATTTTTCTTTCCGTTTTTAACTTTATCTACTAATCCACTACTATTTTCCATACCAGCAAATATTGAAACTGCGAATACTAAGAATCCTAATGCAGGTAAAAATGAAGCATAAGAAGGGTTTGGACCATAAAAATATGAATGTATATTTGAAAAGTCAAAACCTTGAGCTGGTTTAAATCCAGATAATGCGAAAATTACTAATCCTCCACCTAAAATCAAAATATGAGTAAGTATTACCGTTACAATTGATATATTAGAAAGGAATGATAATCTCTTTAGTCCTCTAGTTGTTATAAGAGCAGCTACTATCATATAAATTGCTCCGCAAATAGCTAATGTTTCTGGAGCATTAAACATTAAGAAGTGCCATTTTGAAGTTGTATCTATACCAAATAATGCAACTGAAATTGCAATACAAATTGAAGATGCAGAAAACCACATAACAACAAAAGATCCGTACCAGATGAAAGTTCCTACAAGTCCAAAACCTTCATTAACTGATTCGGACATCCAAGAGAAAATACCGCCTTTTTTATCCTTAAAAGCAGAACTCATTTCTGCGACTATAAATGAATAAGGAACAAAGAAAATAATTACGGCTATTATTAAATATGTTATAGCAGCATATCCCATTTGGTAGTAAACTTGTTCACCATTTGGTAAACCATAAACAGTTAAGAAAATCATAACTAAAAAACCAAAAAAAGATATACTATACTTGTTATCTTTTACTTTTGACATAAACTTACCTCCTAAAATATATCAATTGTATCTATAAAAATTCTAAATCATGCTAAATTTGTAAAAATCATGTCTTTCTATTAAATACATTTGTCTTTATAAATATAATACTTTATTAATATGAATAAAAATAAAACGAATAATGCATAATTTGTAAAAATGAATTAAATTAATAAAAATATGTATAAATAATTATTATTTAATATATAAAGATATCTTTATATATTAAATTGAGAAAATACTACTTTATATTAATGAATATAAAAAAATAAATATAAAAAATACTAAATTTTATCGTATTTAAAAATTAAATTTCAATTATAAAATGAATTTTTAATGCGTATAAAAATTCATTTTATAATTGAAATTTTTTAAATGTTTAAGAATAAAGAATTTTTTATTTTAACTAAAAATTTTCCTTAAATTATATTTTGTAATAATCAGTAGTTTTTAATAGTATAAATAATATATAATTTAAATTATAATTACAGTATTAATGTTATTAAATTAAATAAAAAAGAAAAAAATTGTATTATAAATATGTTAAAAGTTTTTAAGGAGCTAATATGATAAAATAAGTTATTATAATTATAAAAATAAAAGTACGATAATATAAATTATATATTTTTAAGGAGTGGTAGAAATTGTTCGAATTATATAATGACATTATAGAAAGTTGTAGAGAAGCCGGATTAATAAAAAATTATAAGTTTAATAAAGTTCTTCAAATGGTTAATAATAAAGGTGCACTTTTAGCAGTAAAAGAAATAATAAGACTTGAAGAAGATGTTGAAGCTTTACAAGAGTTAATAGAAAGTGGAAGAGAAGATTTATCAGTAGAAGCTTTAGTATTAAATGATAAATACAAAGATCAATTTACTGATGAAGATAGAATGTTAGCTAAAGAAAAACTAGCTATATATAAACGTAAAAAAGAAATTGTAGAAGAAGTTCAAGAGTAGTTTATAGATATCTTTAATTTTTATAATGTAAATTATAGAAATTAAAGATATTATTTTTTTGTTATATAAAAACATAATATTAAAAATAAACAAATAAAAAGCTATTTAAAATATTAGATAATATTACTTAATATTTTGAATAGCTTTATTTTATAGTATTTTATCAATCTCTAATAAAAAAATATTATTTCCTATAAAATATCCTGTAACTGATTGGTTTAGATATTTTTTTAGTTCTATTGAGTCTAAAGCTTTTATAGAATGTAATTTTTTTTCACCAATAAAAAACTCTAGCTTTTTTCCTTTTTCATTTAAATTAGGACAAGTTAAAACTCCCGTAGCTTTACTTAAAGGCGAAATTCCTTTTAAACCATTGGATAAATTTAATATTTCTTTAAATGAATCATATAAAAGCATAAGGCTTACAAAAGCAATTATCATAAATATAACATTAACTGTAGTGTTAGGAATTATATTTAATAAAAGTAAAGCTGAGCAAATGACTATTATGATTAAATATAAAATTGTATGTATTCTAGCTTTGGACATTTGGTCATTTATGTTCTGGTAAACTATTTCATCAAAGCTCTTATTTTTAAGACTATCTTTAACTAAAATTTTCATAAGTTAAGTTGCGAAGAAATAAAGCAACAGTACACCTCCGTATTTAAAATTATGGCTACATTATATCATAAGTTTTATGTAATGGTTATATCTGATATACTAATTATTAGATATAAAAATGGATATAATTATAATATAAAATTCTTAAAAGAAATTTAAAGGAGGGAAAGTGTGGGAATGGCCAAAATAGCAGTTATAGAAGATGATTTAATAATAAGAGATGAAATAATAAAAGCAATAGGACGTTATGGATATGAAGGCGTAGTTTTAAATGATTTTGAAAATATAATAGAAGAAATTAAATCAGTAGAAAAAGATTTAATATTGTTAGATATTAATCTTCCATATTTTGATGGATACACTATATGCAGAGAAATAAGAAAGTTTAGTAATGTTCCTATAATAATAGTAACTAGTAGAAATAGTGATATGGACGAACTTATGAGTATAAATATAGGAGCAGATGATTTTGTTACTAAACCATATAATCTTCAAGTTCTTTTAGCAAGAATAGAAAGATTACTTATAAGAAGTGGTCTTAAAAATAATGAGCAAAATGAAAAAATAGAGTATAAAGGTATGGAACTTAATCTTTCTAAAGGTGTCATAACATATAATGGAAGTGAAATAGATTTAACAAAAAATGAAATAAAAATAATAACTTATTTAATGAAAAATAAAGGAACTATAGTTTCAAGAGAAGATTTAATGAAGTATTTATGGGATTCTGATTATTTTGTTGATGATAATACTCTTTCAGTTAACATTACAAGAATAAGAAAGAAGCTTTTAGATTTTGGGTTAGAAAATGTAATTGAAACTAAAAGAGGAATGGGGTATATAATGCCATGAGTTTCTTAGCATATTTTAAAGATAAAGGATTATACATAATTTTTAATATAATGGTTTTTATAGTTTTTATATTTGTTTCACAGATTATAAATTTAGATGGAGATATTATATTTGTAATTTTTATGATTTGGTTCTTACCATTAATTCTATATATAATATTAGAATATATAAAAATAAATAAATTTTATAAAGAGATTGAATCTCTAACTAGTGAATTAGAAGAAAAATATTTAATTACAGAAGTAATGGATATTCCTAATTTTATAGAAGGAAAAATAACATTTGATATACTTAAAGAATGTAATAGAGATATGCATGAAAAAGTTAAGTTTTATAGAGAAAAAAGAAATGAATATAAAGATTATATAGATATGTGGGTTCATGAAATAAAGACGCCTATAGCAGCTTCAAGATTAATTATAGAAAATGATAAGAATATAGTAACAAGACAAATAGACAGAGAAGTTGAAAAAATAGATAAAATGGTAGAGCAAGTATTATATTATTCTAAAATAGATGAGGCAAATGAAGATTATAGAATAAGAGAATTAGTAATACATGATATAGTTCAAAATGTAGTGAAAAATAATGCCATGGATTTTATATTAAAAAGAATAAGAGTAGATATAGAAAATGTAGATTTTAAAATATTTTCAGATAAGAAATGGTTAGAATTTATATTAAATCAAATTATTTCAAATGCTTTAAAATATACAAGTGAAAATGGGACTATAAAACTTGAAGGGATACAAAAGGAAAATAGTGTATTATTAAAAGTAATAGATAATGGAGTTGGTATTCCAAAAGAAGATTTAGATAAGATTTTTCTTAAAGGATATACAGGAGAAAATGGAAGAAAATTTGGTAAGTCAACTGGGATGGGATTATATATTTGTAAAAAGCTTTGTGATAAATTAAATATAGGGTTAGAAATAGATTCAGAGGATATAGGAACAGAGGTTACTTTAATATTTTCAAGAGGAAAAAATACTGATTTATTCAAGTAAAATCATAAATGTAGTTAAAATGTAATAAATAAGTTGGATAAAAGTAGTATTATCAATTAGAATATAAATATCGGATATTATAAAGAGAAGGCAGGATTTTCTATGAATAATACAAAAAAGAAAAAAGGAATAATTATAGGAATTGTTATAGTTGTAATCATTATTATAATTGCATTAATAGCTACTCTTATAGGAAGCATAGGGAAAAAAGAAGCAACAAATAAAGATAATAGCTATAAAAATTCATATCAATATAAAATGAAAAGAGAAAAAGATTTAGAAATTCTTAAAGGATTTTATGGAAATTATATAGTAACAGAAGTAAGTGGTACATCACCTTCAATAGAATTACCACAGGACCAATTAAAAACTTTAGAAAACGACTTTATAGGATCTCAAGTTGTAATAAATGAAAATAATTTTTCAATTAAATATAACGATACTAAATCAGTTAATGGAATAAACTTTAGTAATGTAAATATAGATAAGCCTTATTATGAAGTAAATCAAACAAATGATACAATGTTTGAGTCAATATATAAAACAACTCTTCAAAAAATAGGAGTTCCAAGTAATAGTGCATATTTCATAAATGTAGGAGAAAAAAATGATTATGAACAAGAGATAATTAAAAATGATAATGATTCATTATTAATATATAGTCAAGGGGTTTTCTTCAAGCTAGAACCAGCAGCTAAAATATTAGCTAAGAAAAATGCTGAATTAGAAAGATATGCAAATGATGCATTAAAATTTGCTACAGGAACAGAGTATAAGTACATTTTCCCAGTTCAACAAATATTAAAAGATGGAAAATTTGCTTATAAGAAAGTAGATAATAGTGAATTATTTATGTGTAGTAATAAAAATGATAGTGTTGATGGTGATAAAGATACAATGTTTATAACATTAACAAAAGGAGTAGTTACTCCAGATCAAAACAAAGATAATAATAATAAAGATAATAATAACAAAGACAACAAGAATAATAATAACAATAAAGACAACAAAGACAATAAAAATAATAAAGATAATAAAGACAACAAAGATCAAGATAAAAATGCAGGAAAACCATTCTATAACTTTACAATAAGCACATTTGGAATGATGAATAAAACTCAAAGCGGTAAAGAAATAATTGGTAAAGTGTACCTTGATGGTAGTGTTGAAGTAACACAAAGATAAAATAAAACATCCTAAATTAGTAATATTCTAATTTAGGATGTTTTTTTATTTAGGTTGATTTATAGAGACATTTAAAGATGAAGTAATGTTATTTACGTTCTCTTCGAAAGTTTCTAAAACTACAGAGCCTTTAAATTTGCTAGGAATATCTAAATAAATACTAGAATAAAATATTCCTTCCATTTTATCATTTAAAGTTATAATACCTGTTTTAGTTTTTTCTAAGTATTGATAATTGAAATATTTACTTGTATCAACTTTATTTAGTTTTCTTACATCTACATTAGTTGAAAATGTATTATTTTCAGCTAGATATGAATTTTTATCAGAATTCTCATTTACAACAATATAAGAATTAGGTGCCTTTATTATGAGTTTATCTAAATTATTCAATGAAATATTTCGATGAACTCCCTCATTAGTTGAGGCAAAAAAATAATTAAAGCTAAAAATTTCATTAAAATCTACTCCAAATGTTTCTTCTATTTCTTTAGAGAATTTTGAAAGTTTATAATTTGAATTTCCTATATAAATCATAGCAGTAAAAAATAATAATATAGATAAAATAAAGGAAATAAGTGATATTTTTATTAGTTTATTTTTATTGAAAAAATTATTTAGTTTCATAAACATCTCCTTTATCAATGAAAATTACTTTTAATATACATTTTGAAATATAAGCAATTTTATTTTTAGCAAATCTAAAATAAGATAAGCCTAAAGTAAATATGCATACAAATAAACATAATGCAGAAAATGATAATAAAATGATAAAGAAATTAGGAAACTCTAATATAAATTTAGGAATATCAATAAAAAATAAAGGAGATAATGTTTTTACAATAGATATCATAAACCCACCAAATGAAGCTAGTAGTGGAACAAGTGATATAAAGAAAAGTAATGCTCCTATAGCTAATAATAGTAGTACAAAACATATATAAACAGAAGATGTAGCAATTGCTAATCCAATTCCAATTGGAATTGATATAATAGCAAGAGGTAATGAAAATAAAATCCCTAAAAATGTTGATGTTTTAAATCTTTTAAATGGATTTTTTATTTTATACTTTCTTACACTTTCTTTAGATAAATTTATGTTATTTTCAGAACTATTATTAAAACTATCAGTGGCATTTGTATTGATATTATAATCATTAGAATTTTCTTCATTAATAGAATATTCTTTAGATTTATTTGTTTCTTCTTTAATATAAGTTTCCTTTTGATGTTCATCTAAATTAGAATCAGTTGTTTCAGTATTTGAGAATTTAAAATCTTCGAACTTTGAAGTATTTTCAAATTTTTTACGTTCAATAGGATAATCAGAATATTCTTCTTTATATTTTTCTATAAGATCATCTACTTTTCCTAATGAAAGTATCATTTCTTCTTCAGACATTAAACCTTTTTGTGAGTTGAAATAATCTTGATAATCGAATAATATATCTGAAACCTTATCAGGCGGTAAATCTTTTAAACCGTTAGCTAAAGCTATCAAAAAATCTTTTTTATTCAAAATTTTGTCCCCCATAATTTAAAATAATTACTTTTAAGACAAGTATACAGAGTTATATATGTTTAAACAATAATAAGATAATTTTATTAAGGAAAGAATAAGAAATCTTAAAATTTCTTAAGAAATTAAGAAGAATTTTTTAGAAAATAGATATAATTAATTGTCTAAAATATTTCATAAATAAGAAATAAAATTAAAAAAATAAAAACAATTAACTAAAGTAAAATTTATAGGTATATATTTTTATTTAAGTTAGCAATGTAAACTGAAAAAAACAATATATTATGTATATATTATATATTTTTTTTGAATTAAATGTAAAATATCACTTGTTTTATAACATAATTATGACTTTGTATGATAGAATAAAGGTACAAAAAGCTAACCAATAATTTAATATTAATTTGAGTTAATCAAAAAAATCCCTATTTGCTATACACAAGTTTGAGCCACTTGCGTATAACCAATGGGGATTTTTTGTCCAAAAGTATATAAAATGTGAAATAAATACTGTATAAGTATATAATATTGTATTAGAATATATTATATTGAAAATTATAAAAAGGAGGTATAAATGAGAAAAATATTTGAATTTTTATTGAGCAGATTAGTAATATTTGGATTCTTATTGTTCTTTCAAGTAATTATATTATTATTCATAGTCTGGCAATTAGCAGAAGCATTTATATATATTTATATACCCTTACTTATAATAAGTGGGCTAGTTGTAATTTATATAATAAGTAGAAGAGATAATCCATCTTATAAACTAGCCTGGACAATACCAGTTTTAATTTTCCCTATTTTTGGAGGATTGATTTATTTAATTTTTGGAGGAAAAAAAATAAATTTAAAATTCAGAAAAAAAATAGCGAGAGCTTATAATGAAGCAATAAAGGTGTCAGTTCAAGATCCAGAAATAATAAAAGAATTAGAAAAAGAAAATAAGCATGCAGCAAATCAAGCAAAATACACAAGTAAATATGCATTATCTCCTGTTTATAAAAATACTACTACTGAATATTTATCTCCGGGAGAAAAATTCTTTGAAAGGTTACTTGAAGAATTAGAAAAAGCAGAAAAATACATATTTATGGAATATTTTATAATTCATGAAGGTAAAATGTGGGATGCTATATTAGAAGTTTTAGAGAGAAAAGTAAAAGAAGGCGTAGACGTCAGAATGCTTTATGATGATGTAGGATGTTTAAGAATACTTCCTTATAGATATGATGAAGTTCTGAGGAAGAAAGGTATAAAATGTCATGTGTTTAATAGATTTGTACCTTTTCTATCTGTAATACTTAATAATAGAGACCATAGAAAAATAACAGTTATTGATGGTCATACAGGATTTACAGGTGGAATAAATTTAGCTGATGAATATATAAATGAAATAGTTAGATTTGGTCATTGGAAAGATTCATCAATAATGTTAAAAGGGGAAGCAGTATGGAATCTTACTGTTATGTTCCTTCAAATGTGGAGCTATGAAAGTAAAACTAAAGTTGATTATGAAAAATTTAAACCACAAACAAAGAATAATGAATGTTTTATAGATGATGGATATGTTCAACCTTATGGAGATAGTCCTTTAGATGAAGAGATAGTTGGGGAGAATATATATTTAGGTATAATAACTAAAGCAAAAGATTATGTTTATATAAATACTCCTTATTTAATAATTGATAATGAATTAGTAACTGCTTTAACTCTTGCTGCAAAAAGTGGAGTAGATGTAAGGATAGTAACTCCACATATTGAAGATAAATGGTATGTACATATGCTTACAAGATCATATTATCCTCAACTTATAGAAAGTGGAGTTAAAATATATGAGTATACTCCTGGATTTATACATTCAAAAACTGTAGTTTCAGATGATGAAGTTGCAACAGTTGGAAGTATAAACTTTGATTATAGAAGTCTTTACCTACATTTTGAATGCGGAGTTTGGTTATATAAAACAAAGTCAGTACTTCAAATAAAAGAAGATTATTTAGAAACTTTAAAAATTTGTACACCAATAACACTTGAAATGTCCAAAGATGTGAGTTGGCTTAAAAAAATAGTAACAGCAGTATTTAGAGTATTTGCACCATTAATGTAAATTGATTTGAGCTTTCATAAAATTTAGTTTTGTGAAAGCTTAAATTTGTAAATATCAAGAAGGTGATGAGTTATGGTTTTAATATTAACATTTATATTATTTATGACTGTATTTTTATTAGTTATAGATTTCTTTTCGATATTATTTAGAATGACAGGAATGCCAATATCAAAAGCAAGATTTCAAGTTATTTCTCTTCTTTCTAGTACAGGCTTTACAACCAAGGAAAGTGAAATGATAGTTCAACATCCAACTAGAAGAAAACTTGCAAGCTGGTTAATGATATTTAGTTATGTTAGCACAGCAACTTTTATTTCTTTTTTTGTTTCTATGCTATCAGATACTGTTACTAGTATAGGATTTTTTGCTGTAATAGTGATATTTTTATTTGTTATTTTAATTTTTCATAAATCATCTCTTTTAGAAAAGATAGAAAATAAAATAGAAGATAAAATTTTAAAATCAGAATTATGGAATAAAATAAATTCTAAGACTTCTATATTAATAACTAGTTCTAGAGGTTATGGAATATATGAAGTGTACATATCAAAAACAAATAGACTTGTTGGAAAATCTATAAAAGAAAGTGAACTTAAATCAAAAGAGATAGAAGTATTAAACATTGATAAAGGAGATAAATTTATAAAATTTCCATTACCTGATTATGTGTTTGATATTTTTGATAAGGTAACTGTTTATGGAAATTTGAAAAATATAAGAGAAGAATTTGAAACTAAAATAGATAGATAATAAAAAGAGGCTTTCGCATGGCTATTAATTAAAATTGGCTAGTGATAGCCTTTTTCTTTTAGATAAAAATATTATAAAACCAATATCTTTTTTTATTTGAGTAAATGATTCTTCAGCTTGAATGCTTCTATTTAGAATAAATAAAATACATTTTTCAGTTGGTATATTTTTTTAATTATTTTCTTTGTTCTCTAAATTTATAAGAAAGAGTAAATGATTTTACCCTTTCTTATAATGGAACTTTGCAATTGTTTCTTTTAATACACTCTTTTTTATAGCCTTAGGTATTGATATAACTTACCGAAGATTATTTTTATAAGAAATAGATAAAAAATAAACAAGCAGATATTGAAAACTTAATTTATATCATAACTAAATAGCAAATAAATGTTCAAGTAAATTTATACTATCACCATAAAAGGTAGTAAAACATTCATTTTTATTATCAGCAATATGATTTACAGGAATAGAGAGTGAAACATCTGAAATACGGCCTATTCCACTATTGAGATTTGAGGTTATAGATATAATGTCTCCTCCTAATGCGGATAATTGTTCTATTTTTTTTATACAAGAAAAATTTTCGCCAGATTTTGAGATTATAATTAAAGTTGGATTATGTTCTTTTTCATGGACTATTGGTATCTCTAAGCCATGTAGTAAAAGAACTTTATATTTTTTTACAAGTAATTTTCTATGAATGTATCCTGTTACAAATTCACAGAAACCTTCTCCATATAAATAGATATATTTATCTTTAGTTAAATATTTTTTGGATAATTCATTTAAATTAGATAATGGACATTTTGAAGCCCAAGAAAAATCATTTTCATTTTTTTTAGTATTGATTTCAAGGTTAGAAGTCATTTTTTTTATATCAAAAATTAATTCATTGTATCCACTATATCCTAGTTTTTTAGCTAATCGTATTATAGATGTAGTTGAAGTAAAGTGTGTTTTGGCAAGTTGTCGTATCCCTTCTTTTTTTATTTTTTCAGGATTATCAAATATATGTTCTAAAATTTGTATTTCTGATTCAGAAAGATTTTGATTTTTAAAAATTCTACCAACGTGAAATGCATTATTCATTTTAACCTCCTAAAATACTTAATTTCCCTATATGGTTAAATTATAACATAAAAATATTGCTATATGAAACCAGTTACATTATTGTATATTTGTTACATAAAAGTTTTAAAATGTATTACAAATACAAAAAAATATATATAATTAAACTATATCAAGGGAGGAGGCGATTAAGATTAAGAAGTTAATAATTAATGCAGATGACTTCGGGTATTCTCAAGCTGTAAATTTGGGAATAGCTAAAAGTCATATAAATGGGATATTAACATCAACAACATTAATGGCTAATATGCCAGGAACAAATCATGCAATTGAATTATCTAAAAGTTTACCAGATTTGGCAGTTGGAATACATTTAACATTAACTTGTGGTAAACCATTATTAAAGAAAGGAGTGGGCTCATTAGTAAAGGGAAATGGAAACTTTTATAAATTGAATGATTTTGAAAAGGGGATTCCAAAAATAGATTTAGATGAGTTATACAACGAATGGGAAGCTCAAATAAATAAGTTACAGTTAGCTAAAATTGATTTAAGTCATATAGATTCTCATCATCATATTCATAACTTTAAAGAGTATAAAGAGGTAGTTGATACACTTTCAAAAAAATATAATTTGCCAGTTAGAAATTGTAATCCAATAAAAAATAATAATGAAATAAACTTTTTAGATTTATGTAATTATGGAACTATTCGAGATATGAGTCTTAAGTACGAATCAGTAAGAGAGGAATGTTTTCAAATTATTGAAACTAATATACTTAAAAATATTAATTTTGAAAAAAGTGAAGCAATGTGTCATCCAGCTTTTATAGATACACCTTTGTTTGAAGGTTCATCTTTTAATATTGCTAGAATGAGAGAAGTAGATATATTATGTGATTCACATATGAAAGAACTTATAAAAAAATATAATATAAAACTTTGTAATTATAAAACTATAAATTTAAATTAAGGAGGACATAATTTTGAATAATTCATTTAGATTAATAAGCAATCAATTATCAAAACTAGGAAAAGCTATGTTGATACCAGTTGTTGCAATGCCGGTAGCAGGACTTTTAGCAAGATTTGGACAACCTGATTTATTGAACTTAGATATATTAAAAATCGCTTCTGATGTTATTTTTGGAAACTTAGACATGTTATTTGCAGTAGGATGTATACTTGCATATACAAAGGGAAAAGATAAATCCTCAGCAGTTTTAGCAGGAGTTCTTTCTGTTATGGTATTTAGACAAGCTATAACTTACTTAGATGAAAATATGAGTATGGGTGTATTTGGTGGTATAGTATCGGGTATAAGTACAGCTGTTATATATAATCACAGTAAAAACTGGAAAGTTCCAAGTATGTTTGATTTTTTTGCTGGTGAAAAGTTGGCATTAACTTTAGGTCCAATATTTTCAATTATTTTAGCTGGGATATTTAGTATTATTTGGCCTCCTATTGAAGCTGGGTTAAACGTTTTCGCAACTGGTCTTGGTTCAATGGGAATCTTCGGTGTATTCTTATTTGGTTTCTTAAACCGTATTTTAATACCAACTGGATTGCATCATGTTTTTAATGCTTATATATTTTACGAATTAGGAAGTTATACAACTGAAACTGGAACAGTAGTAACAGGAGAAATGACAAGATTCTTAGCAGGAGATCCGAGTGCAGGTGCATTTTTAGTAATGTTTTACGTAATAATGGTATTTGGAGTACCTGGTATAGCTGCGGCATTATACAAAACAGCACGCCCTGAAAATAAAACTGATGTAAAAGGATTAGCTAGTAGTGGAGCTTTAACATCAATATTTGCAGGTGTAACTGAGCCAATTGAGTTTTCATTTATGTTTATTTCACCACTTTTATATTTTATACATTCAGTATTTACAGGATTAGCAGGAGCAATATTATATCTATTTGATTCAAGACTTGGATTCAACTTTGGATTTAATATTATAGACTTAGGATTAAACTGGAAAATGGGTAATAACGTAATATTTATAATACCTGTAGGAATAGCATTCTTCTTCTTATATTACTTTACATTTAAAACAATTATTATTAAGCAAGATTTAAAAACTCCAGGAAGAAGTGAAGCTTTAGAAGTGGTAGATGAAACATCTATTAAATTATCTCACTCAAATTATGCTTACATGGCTAAGAAATTATTACAAAATCTTGGTGGAGCAGAAAATATAGTAAATGCAGAAAATTGTGTTACAAGAATGAGATTAGAGATAAAAAATATAGACTTAATAAATGAAGATAATATAAAGAAAACTGGTGCAAGAGGAATAGTAAAAATAAATCAAAATAATATACAAATCATAATAGGAACAGATGTAGGAAATGTTATGAAAGAATTTAATGCATTATTAAATGAAAATATGAATGAGGTAAGATAATATGGGAAATAAAATAGTAATTGTAGGAGGAGGGTCAACCCATACTCCAGGGATTGTAGAAGTTCTTAGAAATCGTGTAGAGGATTTAGATTTAGAAGAAATAGTTTTATATGATACTGATGAGGAGAGAAATTATTTAATTGGTGAATTCACAAAAATATATTATAGAGATAATAATTCATCTGTTAAAGTTTCATATACTACAGATATAAGAGAAGCTTTTGAAAATGCTAACTTCTTATATGTTCAAATAAGACCAGGGCTTAATAATCAAAGAGAAATAGATGAAAAAATATGCTTGAAGCATGGAGTTGTAGGTCAAGAAACTTGCGGTTTAGGAGGATTTTCTTTTGCATTAAGAGTTATACCGGAAATATTAAAGATTGTAGAAGTAGCACAAGAAGTTTGTCCAAATGCTTGGATTTTAAATTATACTAATCCAGAAGCTATAATATCAGAAGCTATAAATAAAAAGTTTCCTAATGCAAAGTGCTTATGTATATGTGATATGCCAATAAGCATAGAAGAAACTTTAGCAGAATATTTAAATATACCATATAAAGATTTAACATTTAAATATTTTGGATTAAATCATTTTGGGTGGTGGACAAATATATACAATAAGGAAGGGAAAGATTTATTACCTGGAATAAGAGAAAAAGTAGAATCAGGAGAACTAAAAGGCTTAATTCAGACTAATGAAGAGATAGTTGGAGATGACTATTGGACTAAGACTTTTCAAAATGTAATTAAAGCATTTAAGATGTATCCACAATATTTCCCTAATTGTTATTTACAATATTACTATTTTGCAGATGAAATGGTTGAATCAGATAATATTGAATTTACAAGAGGATCATATGTATTAAGTACTAGAGAAATAACAGTATTTGAGGAATGTAAAAGAGTTATAGAGCTTGGAACAGCTAAAGATTCTAAATTATTAGGTGGAGTTCATGGAAATTATATTGTAGATATAACTAATGCAATAATTCATGATACTAAGGAAAGATTTATAGTAAATATAAAAAATAATGGAGTAATAAATAATTTTAATAAAGAAGCAGTAGTAGAAGTTCCTTGTTATATTGGAGTTACTGGTGCAGAACCAGTTGCAATTGGTGATATACCAATATTCCATAAAGGAATGATGGAAATGCAAAAAGCGTATGAAAAACTAACAGTGGAAACTGCTTTAACAGGTTCTTATGACACTGCTATGGAAGCTATATTATTAAATAAAACAATACCTTCTTACAGAGTAGGTAAAGCTGTGTTAGATGATTTAATGGAAGCTAACAAGGAGTATTGGCCAGTTTTAAAATAGAGGGCAAGGATAGAAGTTTAAAAAGTGTAACGAGTAAAAGTAAAAAGTATAAAAGAGAGGGTATATTATGTATAAAGTTTTAAAGGGTTTTTTGTTAACTTTCATGACTTTATTAGTTTCAGCATCAACGATATTTACTCCAACAGTTTATGCAGAGGATAAACCACCTAATCCATTAATGAAAGAAGGTTATACTTTAGATTTTTCAGATGAGTTTGATGGTCCAGAATTAGATAAATCAAAATGGACAGATTATTATTTACCTCATTGGACTAAAAATCCGGAAAATGCAAAAGCTCAATATAGATTTGAAAATGGATCTTTAATAGAATATATAACTAAAGATCAAAAACCTTGGAGTCCAGAACATGATGGAACAGTTCGTTCATCTGCTATAATGTCATTTGATAAAAACTGGATTCATAATTTTAGTGGTACTACTAACAATGAAAATAGAGAACCTTGGATAGGGTATGCAGCTACTTATGGATATTTTGAAATACGTGCAAAATTTGCGGATTGTGGTGGTGGAGGTCACCAAGCATGGTGGATGGTAGGTATGCAAAATGATACAAATGATTGGTTTAATTCAAAAGAAACTGGAGAGATAGATATTATAGAATCTTTCTTTAGTAAGCCAGATACGTGGAGAATAGCAGCTTATGGATGGAATGATCCAAACTTCCAAACAAGTTGGATGATTTCAGAAGAACCTGTTCCATCAGGGAATCCAACATCTGAGTATCATATTTATGGACTTGATTGGTCACCGGGAAGTCTTAAATTCTATTATGATAATGAATTATATAAAGAAATAAATCAAGCTCCAGATTATCCAATGGGTACAATATTAAATATATATACTGATGCAGGGTCAGGACAACATAATGATGTTTGGCCTAAGGAATGGGCAATAGATTATTTTCGTGTTTGGAAAAAGAATGAAGGATATAAAGTGCCTTCATATCATATAAAAAACAGACAAACAGGTAAGTATTTATATTTAGATGAAAATAATGAGAAAGTATTATATGGGGATCTTGATGACTTTGATATGAATGGAGTTTGGAAAAAAGAACAAGCAGGAGATTATATTAGATTAAAGAATGAAAAGACAGATGAATATCTTCATTTAGAAAATCAAACAGGAATGTTAGAGCATGGAAATGTTCCACAGACTTATTATAGTGCTCAATGGAAAGTTGAAAATGAAGGGAATTATTTAAGGTTCAATAATAGATGGAAAAATAATTCTTATATTCATACAGAAGATCAAAATGGTGCAGTACAATATGGAAATGTGCCTAAAGGTTATTGGAGTAGCCACTGGGAGCTAATACCGACTAAATAGATTTAAATAAGCAAAAGAATCTAGATTTATCTAGATTCTTTTGTAAAAATGAAAGGACTATATTTATGAGGATTTTAAAAATATCTATAATTTTTTTGATAGTTTCGATACTTTCAGGATGTGGTGTTAGTAAAGCAAATACTAATGAATTGAGTAATTCATCAGAAAAAAATGATAGCGTAAATTATGATGAAGAAACCAAGAAACAAGAGGAAAGAAATAAACAAACTTTATGGACAGTATTAGATACTGATGGAAATGAAAAAGAAATGGTAAGTGAGAAAAATAGTGATGATGTAAAAAAGATAATGAAGATTATAAATGAACATTGTACATTAGTAGATAATAGGGATTTTAAACAGCTAAAAGTAGAAAATGAATATAATTTATATAATGATAAATTTAGTAAAGTGTTAGATAAGGGAGATTATAAAAAATCAGTAGAAGCTATGTATGAAAGTAATAAATTAGCTTTAAAGCATGAAAATTTAATATGGTATCGCAATTATTTTAATGAGGATATGACGACATGTAAAGTAACTGTTGAATCAGAGTTTAAAATTAAAGAAGCAAATAAAGAATATTTAGAAAAAAATCAAATGAATTTGAAAGAAGTTTATCAAGAAAAAAGAATATATTATTTAGAAAAAAATAATAATGAATGGAAGATAATTAATATAGAAAAAGGAGCTTTAACGAAAAGAAGCTAAGATATATAGAAAATAAAATTAAAGATAGGCATTATCAGTTAGTAGATAATGCTTTTTTATTTTATATAAAAAGATTAGTTGTTTTACGAAATTTCAAAAAAGAAATCTAATAAAAAGAGTATATTAAAAGAAATAATTAAGAAACTCAATTAGAAGAAAGAGGAAATTAAAATTTATTATTTTACATAAGGGAAAAGGCTATCGCTAGCTGATTTTAATTAATCATAATGCGATAGCCAATTTGTATATTAATATAATCTTCCGAATATTAAAAAGATTAAAATTAATTGAATTGCTATTATTAGTGGTATTCCTAAATTAAATTTTATTCTAGAGGTTTTATGTCTAAAAGTATACATTCCAACCCAAGATCCAAATCCACCACCTAAGATTGGAATGGAAAGAAGATGAGCTTCACTAATTCTCCATTTGTGATTTATAGCTTTCCTTTTATCAATAAACATAGATAAAAAGCCAATAATGTTTATTAATAAAAGATAAGCACCTATAAAAGCGTGCAAATTATAACCCCCTCAAAAGTTGATAAGGTAATTATATAAAAAAAATCATAAATTTACAAATTTGATTATAGAGGAGAAAAAGTTAAATTTGAATGGTATAATAGGTATTATTACAAATGAGGAGAGAGAAAAAAAGTGATAAAAAAAATAGTGTTAGCAATAATAGTAGCTATAATTGTAATTATATGTGGAGTATATATTTATTCTAATAGAACAAGTTCAGCTGAGGAAAGTTTTAAAAGCTTTATTTCTGATTGCAATAAATTTCAATTAGATTCTGCAAAGGATTATGTTAATCCTAATGGAGATTTGAGTAAAGGAATATCTCAAATACAGAATTATAATTCAATGAAGCAAGCTGCAATGAAAAATTGGCTTAAAGCTATAAAAGTAAATATATTATCTTCTAAAAAAGAAGATGGAGAAGCAGTTTTAGTAGCAGAAATATATTCTCCAAATGGGAAAGAAATTTATAACGAATTCCAACAAAGTATGGATAATTTAAATATAGATAGTCAAACAATTCAAGATAATAATTTAAATGGAGATTTTTTAGGAGCACAATATAATAATGCATTTACTAATGCAATTGATGATAATATAAATAATGTTGTTCAAACAAAGGTTGAAATTAAAATGAAGAGAAATCTTGGAGCTTGGAAAATTACAAATGATGATCAAGTAATTACAGCTTTATTAGGTGGGTTAACCTCAAATGCAGTTATAAGTTAACTAATTTATAGAAATTTTTTGGCGAAAATTGTATAATTGTATAAAAGGGGGAAGAAAATTAATTATGAAAAAAACAATGGTTAGTATAGCTGTGATTGTTATTGCAATTATCATAGGAGTAGTATTAGTAAAATACGTGAATAAAAATGGATTATTTACTAAGAGTGGGTTAGATAAAATTCAAATAAATGAAATTATAGCGACAAATGATGTAACAGGAAAAGTTACTAATATAACAGACGCAGATGCTATAAGTAGGTTTTTTGATGAACTAAATAGTATAGAAGTTCCAAAAGAAAACAAAAAAGAAGAAGCTCATTCTGGATGTAATGTTCCGGGAAGAAATAAATATTATATTGAATTAAAAAGTAATAATGAAAAAATAGTTGGAGACGTAATTATAAGTAAAGAGGGAGATATAAAGGTCAATAATTTTGAAAATAAATATATAAAAGAAATTAAAGACACTGAAGCTGCCAATAATATAGAAAAATTAATACAAACAAATATAAATTTATAGAAAAGAAGAGTCAAGAAAAATAAATTGTTTATTTTCCTGACTCTCTTTTTACTTTAGATATGTAGTTATCTAAAATAAGTGGATATTAGTATTCTTTTTCGTGAGGTAGGTTACTTAAGTTGTTTGCTTCATCACCATCTGGAGTAGCTCTTAAATATTCTTCTCCATTTCTAGTAACAGAAACAACTACGTCTTTGATTTCACCGTTTTTAGCCATTCTTACAGCTTCATCAACGCTAACTACTTCACCGTTAGATAACTCGTAGCCAGAAGCATATCTTCCGTCTTTAGTCATAACTTTAGTTATGCTTTCTAAGTTTGAACTTTTTTGAGTTTTTGAATTTTTCATAAAAAACACCTCCACTTTCTACACTAATAGTATGTGGAGAACATGCACATATATACTTAGTAATTTATGGTATTAATCTGATGGTCTATTTATATTTTCGTGAGGAAGTTTACTAAAATCACAATTAGAATTTGAATCTCCTACAAGAGTAGTAAATCCTTTTTGATCAATTACAGCCTTAGCATTAGAAATTTTTTGTTCTCTAGCTAATTCGATTGCATCCTCAATTGTTAATTGTTTTCCATTAGAAAGCTCATATGCAAAAGTAACACCGTTATTAGTTAGAATTTTAGTTATTGTTAAGTCTTCCATAAAAACACCTCCATTATGATAGTTTATCAATTTAATGGAGGCTTATTCTAAATAAATATACTATTTAATATATTTCCATCTATGTTACTTGGAACTTTTCCAAGCATATTAAATATTGTTGCTCCTTCATCTATAAGCCTAATAGGTCCTATATCAAAATTCTTTTTTACATTAGGTGCTTTGCAAAAGAATACTGTTTTATAATTATAATCTTTTGGGTTATATCCATGATTTGCAATATCATGATTACCTTTTGTTTTTTCTATTGTATTTCCTAAATAATCATTTATAAAGTAATAATTATCATTAGCTTCAAGCATAAATGTACATTTATCACTTGCACCAAGTTTTTTAGCTTCTTCACTAGAAAGAATATTTTTAATACAGTTATTATTTTCTTTTGAAAAATTATAAATTAAATCATAAACCATTTTAACCTTATGTTTATTTTTTACATAAACATAAGCAGAACCATCACAGAAGTTAAGATAAGCATCATACTCTGTAATAATATTTTTAGAGTTCAATTTAATTAGATTATTTTTTAAAAATAGATTATTAAGTTTAATAACATATTCTGCATCCTTAAAACTATGATCTCCTAATGCAATTAAAGTAGATGAGTCGTATATATTGTTTTCCTTTAGAAATGAGATTATTTCTCCTAGTCTTTTATCATGTCTTTTTAAAGATTGAGATATATGATTGCTTTTAGTACCAAAAATATGTTTATGAGTATCTGTATCTGTGAAATGAACCATAATAAAATCAGCTAAATCATTTTTTAAAACATACATTAAGGTATTAAAAGTAAAATTATCTAAATAAGGTTGTTCGTAGCCTTTTCTTAAATGACCATAGAGCTTTTCTATTTTAGCTTGAAATAATGGACTTCCATTTAGAGCAGAAACCATTATTTGATTTTGCCATTTTCTATTTGGAAAAATTTCTGGGAGATTTAAATCAATGCTTTTAGATTTTCCTGTAACTGGCCAAAGTAAAGTACAGGTTTTAAGTCCTTTTTCTTTTGCTATATCATAAATTGTAGATCCATTTATTTGATTTTTATACCAAAACCAATCTGGATTCTTTCTTTCAGGTTGTATAAGAATATTATTAATTATTCCATGATTAATTGGTAATTTTCCTGTAGCTATTGAAGTATGTGCAGGATAGGTTAATGATGGATAAACAGATTCAACATTATTTGAATAACTGCTATTTTCTTTTAATTCTTTAAAGTTTGGTAATTTTATGAGATTAATAAAATCTTTATTACCAACTGCGTCAAAAGATAAAATTATAAATTTTTTTCTCAATATTTTATGCCTCCTATATAGAGTGAATTTTGCCCATATACTTATGATTTTACTCTTATTATTATGTATATAGCAATACTATTGGAACAAAATGGCTTGTATAAGTTATCAACAAGCTAAAGCTAGTGATTTCAACGGGTTGTTGAGAAATGTGGATAAAAAGCGTGAAATTGTGGATAACTTTACAAAGTGGATAAAATTGTAAAAATTAATTGTATACACAATATAATAGGGGATAGCTTGTTCGACAAACAATATAGTGCATATTGTAGAAAAATATAATATAAGATAAAATTAATTTAAATATGGTGTCGAAAAATACTAACATTATGCACAAAGTTGTGGACAAAATATGTGGATAATGTTGATAACATACAATAAGTGGTAATGGAGGATATAATATGGAATATATTAAGGAAATAATAGAAGCTGAATTTATAAACAGGCCAAATAGATTTAATGCTTTAGTTAAAATAAATGATAAAGAAGAAATTGTTCATGTACCTAATACAGGAAGATGCAAAGAAATATTAATTACAGGAACAAAAGTATTACTTAGAAAAGAAGATAATCCAACAAGAAAAACTAAATATGATTTAATTTGTGCTTATAAAGGAGATAAATTAATAAATATTGATTCTCAAATTCCAAATAAAGTAGTTATGGAGGCTTTAATAAATAAAAAGATAGGAAAATTAATAGAATATAATAATATATTAAAAGAAAAAACTTTTGGGAAAAGTAGATTTGATTTTAAATTAGAAAAAGAAACAGGAGAAGAATATTATTTAGAGGTAAAAGGAGTTACTTTAGAGAATAATGGATATGCAAGCTTTCCAGATGCTCCAACAGATAGAGGAAGAAAACATCTTTTAGAATTAGTTAAAGTAAAAGAAGAAGGAAAAGGTGCTGGAGTTTTATTTCTTATACAAATGGAAGGGATGAAAGAATTTACATCTAATGATGAAAATGATCCTGCTTTTGGAGAAGCATTAAGATATGCTAAAGAAAATGGAGTTGATATTTTTGTTTATTCTTGCATTGTTAGCGAAAAGGAAATAACATTAAATAAAGAGGTAAAATTATCAATTTAATATAGATATTTAAAAATAAAAAAGAAAGGAGTGATGTTAATAAATGAAATTTAAATATTGTCCATTATGTGGAGAAGAATTGGAACAAAAATATAGTTATGATGAAGGTGGAGTTCCTTATTGTAAAAAAGATGATAAAATGTTTTTTGATACTCCAAGACCTTGTATTGTAGTTGGTGTAATAAAAAATGATGAAATACTTTTATTGAAACAAAGTTATATATTTAAGGATTCTAAAGTACTTATATCAGGTTATGTAGGACAAAATGAAAGTGCTGAAGAAACTGTATATAGAGAAGTTCTGGAAGAAACAGGGATAAAAGTAAAAAATATATCGTATATTGGTTCTGATTACGTTAAAGATAAAGATTTATTAATGTTAACTTTTATTGCTATTTATAAAGAAGGTGAAATTATTAAATCAGATGAAGTTGAACATGTAGAGTGGTGCAAAATAGATTGTGCATTATCTCAAATGAAAGAAGATTTAGTAGGAACAAAAGCAGTAGCTAAGATAATAGAAATTTTAAAAAATGATATAAATTAATAGAATCATAATTTTATAAATATTATACAAGTTAAAAATAAATATATTATAGATTTAATATAATATAATTTTATAAATAATAGCCCTAAGAATTTTCTTAGGGCTAAAATATTATGTTTATAACTACAATTAATACAATGATATGTATACTGATTAAATATATTAAACAATAGATTTACGTTGTAGCTTTATAAAAAGAGTGTCATTATTGTAATCAATAAATGCCTCATCTATCATCATTCCTACAAGAGTTAATTCGCTATCAAATTCGCATTCACCACCAAGTTGCCAATAATATTGTTCAACTTCTCTTTGTCTAGGAGTATTTAAAGCTTTGTTTAAACTTTCAAAAGCTCCTTTGGGGAAATTTTCAATTATAGCTTTTATTTCTATATAGGATATATCTTCTAAAGTTTTAATATTAACACTAATATTATTAGTATTAAAATGATAGCAATATGCCATTATTTCATTTACGATTTTTAGATTTTTTTCTGTTTTAAAATTCATCTTGTCTAACCTCTCTTTTGAATGTTGTTATTAATGGTACTAATATCATTGCTACGAGTCCACCTGCAAAACCATTATTATAAAGGTTTAGTCCACCATGTAAATATCCAACATTAACTCCTAAACAAACATGTAAGAATCCTGCAAGTATTCCTATCAAAAATCCAAATTTACCAGCTATAGGAGCTAAACATGTGCTAAACAAAATAGCAAGGATGATACTTGGACTTGTTAAAGGATTTATATTTATAAGTGCTGCTAATGTAGCTCCTATTAATATAGGAGTTATATTTTTCAAATGTTTACCAAAACATCCAAATCCAATAATAGTAAAGATTCCTCCAAGAGTTGGTCCATTTAAATCTCCACCTATAAGTAATAAAAATAATGTTGAGAACAAACCTAGTATTCCCATATTTATATATATAGTATCTCCATATAATAAATAAAAATCAGAAACAAGTTTACCAGACTGCTTGGACAAATTATTAAGTTTTTTTATATTATCTTTACCAAAATAAATTCCAACACTTATTAAATAAATTGAAATAAACATCATAAAAAAGAGTAAGAATTTATTACTTCCAGTATGCCAAAGAAGTCTAGATTCAAAGTCAATTCCAAAAGAACGTAAGATAGACATTAGTAATGTTGCAATTAATCCACCTGCAAAACCAATATTATATAGATTGTATCCAGAATGAGCTAAAATACAGTGGCTAGCTATTGGAGTTAAAATAAAACCTGTTATTACACCAATTATGGCACCTAAAATCATTCCAACTGGAATATTGTCATAAGTAAAACTAAGTTGACTAACAGTAGGTGCTAAAGCAGTAGATAACAACATAACAAGACTATAGTTTAGAAGTGGTTGTTTTTGATATTTAGAAAAAAGATAAACGCCAAACATGATTGGCCAAATATTCAAAAGATTTTTCCCAAAAAAAGCAAAACCGGTCATTAAAAATAATGCCATTATAGTTGAACCATTTGGTTTAATTTCTAAACGTATAAGCATTAAAATACTTATTATACTAGTAATACCCGCATTAAAAAGAGCACTTGATATTCCACCAACAGCAATATAATCTGTTATTAAAATATCAGGAGTAAGTAAAATTTTCTTTAAACCATTTAAAATTTCAGAAGGAGAACTAATTAATAAAGCAGCTATTAAAAAAAATAGATACATAACCAAAAGAATTTTATAAGGTCTAAAAAAGTTCTTTTTCTTTAGCAAAATTTTCACCTCTCAAAATTAAATTTATAATTTATATCTAAATTAATAAACTTAAAACTCATTTTTATTATATTATAATGAATATAAATTTTTCTACTAAAAAATAGAAAAAATGCTATAAAATATTTTCAAAAATTTTAAAAAAATATATAATTAAGAATAGTAAGAAGTTTTTGGGGAGGATTAAATATGAGTAATGGTGTTAAATATGTTCCAGAAGTAATGGGAGTATTAAGAAGTCATATAGTAAAGGTTCCAGATGTAATAAGAAATTGTTCTGGGATAAGAATATTTGGAAAGAGGATAAAAAGTATACTATTTTCTACAGATGTTGCAATGATAAAAAATACAAATGCGGATGCTATTATGGCAGTATATCCTTTCACTCCTCAGCCAAAAATAACAGAAGCAATAGTAACTGCTGCTGATGTTCCAGTTTTTTGCGGAGTTGGGGGAGGAATAACTCAAGGGATAAGAGTTATTAATCTTGCATTAGATGCTGAATTTAAAGGCGCTATAGGAGTTGTAGTAAATGCACCTACATCTAATGAAATTGTTAAAAGTATAAAGGAAACTATAGATATACCAGTAATAGTAACAGTGTGTTCAGAAGAAGAAAATATAGAAGAAAGAATAGAAAGTGGTGCAACAATTTTAAATGTGTCTGGGGGGAAAGATACAATTAAAATTGTAAAAAAAATAAGAGAATTACATCCTACATTTCCTATAATAGCAACTGGAGGCCCTACTGAAGAGAGTATAAAAGAGACAATACAAGCAGGAGCGAATGCTATAACATATACACCTCCATCAGGAGCAGATAGAATGAGTGAATTAATGGACATATATAGGGAAAGAAAAGGACAAAAATAAAACTGTTAAAATAAAACCTTTATTTAAAGGTTTTATTTTTTTTTATCAAATTAGTAACAAAAAATTCCTGTTGAAATATTATAAAATAGATGAGATTATTATATAAATATAATCAAAAGGATAAGAAAATAAGTGAGATAGTTAAGAATTTGATATAAGTAATAAATTGTAAAAAATTATTTCAGAAAAAAGTAATAAAAAATATTGTATTTTTTTTAAAATATGATATTATATTTATAAAAAAAGTTAGAATAAAATGGAAAAAGACAAAATACAGGGTAGAGGCGCCAGTGTAAAGAGTATTTATTAGGAGCTGCAAGCTATGATTAATAAAGAAAGGTGCAATGGCCGAAGTTAGCTGACCGCAAGAAGGCTTTCTGGGTATATGTATAATATGCATATAACTGTCACATAACGTGGAGTGCTACAACTGAGTTTAGTTTTTTTAGGGATAAGTCTATCCTTTTAAGCTATACGAAGATATAAATCAATTACACGCTATTACCCGTCACAGAAATTCTGTGGCGTTTTGTTTTACTTAAAATAGTGGAGGAATAGAAAGATGAAATTATTTGGCAGCATGATTGTAGAAGAAAATGTATTAAGTGTTGGGGGAATAAAATTAAGTAAACTAGCAGATAAATATGGAACACCTTTATATGTAATGGATGAGCAATTATTAGAAGAAAATTGTAGGGAATATTATAGAAATTTTAAATGTGAAGATAAAGGTAATAAAGTTGCTTATGCTGGAAAAGCATTTTTAACTTTAGCTATGTGTAAAATAGTAGAAAAAGAAGGTTTATATCTTGATGTAGTTTCAGGAGGAGAATTATATACAGCTTATAAAGCAAATTTTCCATTAGAAAGAGTATTATTTCATGGAAATAATAAAACTTTAGATGAAATTGAACTTGGAGTTGAATTAGGAGTTGGAACTTTTGTAGTAGATAACTTTTTTGAAATTGAACATTTAAATCATATAGCAAAACAAAAAGGAAAAATACAAAATATTTATTTAAGAATTACACCAGGAATAGAAGCTCATACTCATGAATATATAAAAACAGGACAAATAGATTCTAAATTTGGTTTTGCACCTATAGGGGACAATATAATAAATGCAATAAAGAAAGCTATAAATTTAGAAAATGTAAATCTTTTAGGACTTCATTGTCATATAGGTTCTCAGATTTTTGAAATTGAGCCATATGAAGATGCAACAGAAATAATGCTAAAACTAATAAAAAGAGTTAAAGATGAAACTGGATATTTAATAAAAGAATTAGATTTAGGTGGAGGTTTTGGAATATATTATAGCAAAGGTGATAGTCCTAGAGAAACAAAAGAATATTGTCAAGCTATATTAAATAAAGCTGATAATGTATGTAAAGAAATAGAATTAGAAATGCCTAAATTAGTAATAGAACCTGGTAGATCAATTGTTGGTAATGCAGGAATAACTTTATATACAGTTGGATCAATAAAAGATATTCCTGATATAAGAAAATATGTTTCAGTAGATGGTGGGATGACAGATAATATAAGACCTGCACTATATCATGCAAATTATGAATGTGTAGTTGTAAATAGAGTTATTCATGATTCAAGAGAAACAGTAACAATATCAGGAAAATGTTGTGAATCAGGAGATATACTTCTTCAAGGAATAAAAATACCATCAGTTTTAAGTGGAGATTTATTAGCAATAATGTCAACAGGAGCATATGGATATTCAATGTCTAATAATTATAATAAAATACCAAAACCAGCTGTTGTTATGGTTAAAGATGGTCAAGAAAGAGTTATTTGTAAAAGAGAGACATATGCTGATATATTAAGAAATGAAATATTGTAGATATTAAAAATAATATTAAACCTAATCCTTTTGTAGACAAAAATGGATAAAATTGGTAAAATAATTGTAGAAAGGATTAGGTGATTTTTTATGTGGAAAAAGGTTTTGAGAGAATGGGTATTTTTAATTGCTATAGCTTATGTAATTTCACTATTAATAAATAAATTTTTAATTTTTACAGTTTTTATACCGAGTGGATCAATGATGCCTACTATAAATATTGGCGATAGATTAGTGGCAACTAGAATTCATAATTATGATAATATAAAGCATGGAGATATATTAGTTTTTAATTTTAGAGAAGAAGATTCTCTTTACATAAAAAGAGTTATAGGGCTTCCAGGAGATAAAATAAAAATAGATGGACAAGCTGTATATGTAAATGGAGAAAAATTAGAAGAGGAATATGTTAAATATCCAGAAGATACTTATGCAGAATATATTGTCCCAGAAAATAATTATTTCTTTTTAGGAGACAATAGAAATGATTCAAAAGATAGCAGATATTGGAATAATCCATATATAGAAGAAGAAGAAATAAAAGGAAAGGCTATTTTTAGATTTTATCCATTTGATTCTTTTGGAAAAGTAAATTAATATATAATATTATGAGCATTTAGAATGATCTAAATGCTATTTTTTTATATTGATTTAAATTATATGTTTTTATAAATAAAAATATGGGTATTATAATTAATATGGACAATGAAAAATATATTCAATAAAAAAATATAGAAAATTTTATATAAAATTAATTAAAAGTCATAAATAATAATATTACATAGTAATATAGATTGATTTTTCTATTAAGATATAATTAATTTACATAACTTTGCAAGAATTTTATATGATTTTTATGATATACTAATAAAGAATATATGTTCAAGAAAAGTTAGGTGATGATGATAGAGAAGAACAGAGAGTTATATATAATGGATAGAAAAGAAAAAGATACTTTTATTTTAGAGAATAAATATGGTAAATTTATAGAAGTTAATAGCAAATTCGTTTTTGATAACATAAAAGAAGGGGATGTTTTAGCTAAGATAAATGGTAGATATTATTTAGATAAAGCTGAAACTGAAAATAGGAGAAAAATTATAGAAAACTCCGTGGAAGGAATGTGGGTG
This sequence comes from Clostridium thermobutyricum DSM 4928, assembly GCF_002050515.1. GTDB lineage: Bacteria > Bacillota > Clostridia > Clostridiales > Clostridiaceae > Clostridium > Clostridium thermobutyricum. The sequence continues at coordinate 126,682 of NZ_LTAY01000048.1, forward strand.
GACGAATGAGTGAAGAGAATTTAACAAATAGACAAGAGATAGAAACTTCTAATACACATATTAAAAGAAGTATTAGAAATAAAAATGATAAAAATTTAAAAAAAAATAATATATTTTTTGATTGGATACTACCAATATTAATAGCTGTTGCTATTGCATTTTTAATTAATAAATTTCTTATATTTAAGGTTAAAATTCCAAGTGGATCTATGGAACCTACTTTAAATGTAGGAGATAGATTATTTGTAACAAGAGTTTATGAACCTCAGAATTTAAAAGAGGGCGATATTGTGGTATTCTATTCTCAAGAACTTGGTAAAGTTTTAATTAAAAGGTTAATAGGACTGCCAGGGGACACAGTAAAGATAGTAGGAGGAAACGTATTTGTCAATGGTAAGGAGATAGATCAAAGCTATGTCAAATATCCAATGTCAACGTATCAGGAATTTAAAGTTCCACAAGGAGAATATTTCTTCTTAGGAGATAATAGAGCTAATTCTTATGACTCGAGATTTTGGAAAAATCCTTATATTCCAGCAAAGGATATAATGGGGAAAGCAGTGCTGAAAATTTACCCTTTTGATGATATTGAGTTTCTGAAAAGATAGAGAAAGGTGAGGTGGAAAGATGGACCAAAAAAACAATCCAAATAAGGGGAATAAAAATTCTAATCCTAATAATATGATGAAAGGGCCAGGAAAGACCATAATTATATATATAGTAATTGCTTTAGCGCTTGTTTTATCAGCAGGATATATTAGAAATACTTCATTAAATGAAGAAATAACATATACAAAGTTCCAACAATTACTTAATCAGAAGCAAATTTCTGAAGTTACAATAACACAAGATGACTTAGTAATTACTCCAAAAGATACTAGTGAGTACAAAGGTAAATCACTTTATACACCGAATATCAATAATCCACAATTAATACAAGAATTAAAAGATGCAGGTGTAACTTTTGTTGGTAAAAACCCAACATATTCACCATTCATTAATACAATTGTAATGTATGGATTAATGTTCCTATTCTTAATATTTATGTGGAAATTCGTATTCTCAAAAATGTCTGGAAAAATGGGCGGAGGTATGATGCCATTTGGTAAGAACAATGCTAAAGTCTATATGGAAGATGAAATTGGAGTAACTTTTAATGATGTTGCTGGTCAAGAGGAAGCTAAAGAATCTCTAGTAGAGGTTATAGATTACTTAAATGACCCTAAAAAATATACTGAAATAGGAGCTAAGTTACCTAAAGGAGCTCTTTTAGTAGGACCTCCAGGTACAGGTAAAACTCTTCTTGCAAAAGCAGTTGCAGGAGAAGCAAAAGTTCCATTTTTCTCAATATCAGGTTCAAGCTTCGTTGAAATGTTTGTTGGGGCTGGAGCTAAGAGAGTTAGAGAATTATTTAAAGATGCTGCTGAAAAAGCACCATGTATAATATTTATAGATGAAATTGATGCTGTTGGTAAAAGCAGAGATAGTCAATTACAAAGTAATGATGAAAGAGAACAAACTCTTAACCAATTACTAGCTGAAATGGATGGATTTGATTCAAGTAAAGCAATAGTAATTCTTGCTGCTACAAATAGACCTGAAATTCTTGATAAAGCTTTATTAAGACCAGGTAGATTTGATAGAAGAATTATAGTTGATAGACCAGATCTTCCAGGAAGAGAAGCTATACTTAAAGTTCATGCTAAAGATGTTAAATTAGCACCAGATGTAGATTTAAAAGATATAGCAAAGAGTACTCCAGGTGCTGTTGGGGCAGACCTTGCAAATATAATGAATGAAGGTGCTTTAAGAGCAGTTAGAGAAGGAAGAAAACTTGTAAGCCAAGATGACTTAAGAGAAGCAGTTGAAGATATAATTGCAGGTAAAGAAAAGAAAGATAGAATTCTTTCTAAAAAGGAAAGAGATGCTGTTGCATTCCATGAGGTTGGTCATGCTTTAGTTGCAGGTTTATTAGAGGATTCAGATCCAGTACACAAAATAACAATAGTTCCAAGAACTATGGGAGCATTAGGATATACTATGCAGCTTCCAGAAGATGAAAAATATCTTGTATCAAAAGAAGATTTATTAAATCAAATAACAGTTATGTTTGGTGGTAGAGCTGCTGAAGAAGAAGTATTTAATCTTGTATCAACAGGAGCTTCAAATGATATTGAAAGAGCTACGCAAACAGCTAGAAGTATGGTAACTGTTTATGGTATGTCAGAAAGATTTGATATGATGGCTTTAGAGTCAGTTCAAAATAGATATCTAGATGGTAGAGCAGTTAGAAACTGTAGTGAACAAACTTCAACTATTATAGATGAAGAAGTATTAGCAATAGTTAAGCAATGTCACCAAAAAGCAAGAGATATCTTAAGAGAAAATAGAGATTTACTTGATAAGATAACAGGTGTTCTTCTTGAAAAAGAAACTATTTTTGGAGATGAATTCATGGAAATAGTTTATGAAAAATATCCAGAAATGAAGATCAAAAAACAAGAAAGAGATAAGAGAAGAGAAGAAGCTAAGAGACAAGTTGAAGAAGCTAAGAAAAAAGCTGAAGAGTTAAGAAAAGCTAAACTTGAAGAAATAGCGAGAAGAAATGAAGAGAAAGCTTTAGCTGCTGCTAAGGCAGAAGAAGAAGCTAGAAAAGCAAAATTTGCTCCTTTAGATGAAGCTTTAGAAAAAATGAAAATGGAAAAAGAGCTAAAAGGAGAAGATTCAGAAAAAAATGAATCAGAAATAAAACCATCATTAAACATGGAAAAAGAACAAACTTCAGAAGGAAATGAAGTTGAAGTTAAAAAAGATGATGTAAATGATGATCCTCAAAATTAAGAGGAAAAAATAAAATAATAAGGAGATAATCTAGGTGGAACAAAACATAGATTTCTTATTTGAGAGAGAACATTTAGGGGAAACCCTAAATGTTCTTAATCGTGAGATAATAAATTATATTGATAAAAGAAAATATATAACAGATTATATTATAGATTACAGAAAAAAAGTAATTGAAGAATATAGAGATGATGAAGATAAAGTACAAGAATATTTTGACCACGAAGCCTATGTAAAAGAAGAAGCTTTTAGAACTATTGATAGAAAACTAAAAGAATTTACAAAGCTTAAAGAAAGTCCTTATTTTGGAAAGATAAGCTTTATCGAAGATGGTAGTGTTCCAGAAGAAATGTATATAGGAAGATTTGGATTAACACCTGAAGAAACTTATGAACCTGTAATAGTTGACTGGAGAGCTCCTGTAGCTTCCCTTTTCTACAAAGGTACATTAGGTTCTGCAAGCTATCAATCTCCAGGGGGAGAGGTAGAAACAAATATAGTTGGAAGAAGACAAATAATAATAAAAAAAGGTGAATTAAAAGGTGTTTTTGATTCAGCATTAGATGTTAAGGATGAAATACTTCAAATGGTATTAACTAATAACTCTAGTGATAAACTTAAAGATATTGTTATGACTATCCAAGAAGAGCAAGATGAAATAATTAGAGCACCAAAAGATAAAGTAGTAGTTGTAAATGGTGTTGCAGGTTCAGGGAAGACTACAATAGCACTTCATAGAGTTTCATATCTTTTATATAATTATAGAAAGCAGTTTGGAGATAAAGTTTTAATTTTAGGTCCAAATGATATTTTTATGGACTATATAAGTGGAGTTCTTCCTTCACTAGGTGAAGATGGAATTGATAATATGACTTTTGAAGTATTTGCAATAAATGAAATAGGACTTACAGAAGAAGTTCAAGGCTTTTCATATTATATGGAAGAAGCTATGAGCGGAAATGAAATGAACTTAAGAGATTATAAAGAAAAAAGTTCAGAGGAGTTTGTAAATAAACTTGATGAAGTTGTAAAGGAAATGAATGCAAATTATTTCAATATAGAAGATATAGTATTCTTTAATGAAACTATAATGACTAAGGAAGAAATAAAAGATTTATTCCAAAATTATTATTCTAATATGCCTTTATTTAGAAGAAGTGAAAAGATAAAAAGAATAATAATTTCTAAAATAAAAGATAAGAGAGATGAAAAAGTTTATCTTTTAAATAAAGAAATGGAAGAAAAACTTAAAGAAGTTAAAGAAGAAGATTTAATATTTGAAAAGAATAATATTGATTTCCAAAGAAGATTAAGAATAAGAGAAATCATAAGAGAAGTAATAAATGCTAGAACTGCTCTAAATAGTTGGATAACTAGAGAAGATACAATAGATATTTATAAGAGAGCGGTTAATACAAATAACTTAACTTATATGGATCTTGCAGGAATTCTTTATCTTATGATAAAGCTAGAAGGTAAAAAATCATCTAAAGAATATAAGCATGTTGTAATAGATGAAGCTCAAGACTATAGCTTTATGCAATATAGAATAATAAAAGAAATGACAGGTTGCTCAAGCATGACTATAGTTGGTGATAGCAATCAAAGACTTATAGAAACAGATGAAGAAGTTGCTATGGTAAATCTTCAAAGTATATTTGGAGATAAGGTTATAAATTATTCTTTAAATAAAAGTTATCGTTCAACTCAAGAGATAATGGAATATGCAAGTAAATTTTTACATGAAGAAAGAATAGTACCATTAGTAAGAAATGGAGAAAAAGTACTTGAAGAAGAAGTAACAACTATAGAAGACCAAGTGGAAACTATACTTTCAATAATGGAAGATTATGAAGAAGAAGGACTTGAAAGTATTGCAGTAATAACTAAAAATAAAGAGACACTAAAAGAAATATCACATAAATTAAAAGAAAAAACTAAAATTCTTACTTTTGATAGAAGTGATATAATCTATACTGGTGGAAAGGTTATAATGCCAGCTTACTATGCAAAAGGATTAGAGTTTGATGGTGTTATAATTCTAGAGGAAGAGAAACCTTCTCCAGACTTAGTTAAGTATATTATGTGTACTAGAGCATTGCATAGACTTTCTGTGATAAAGAAAAAATAAATAAAAATAAAAGCTTTCCAAAATAAAGGAAAGCTTTTATTTTTTTGATTATATTTTTTATTTCTCTAATTATAATTTTACTAAGGTTTTAAATTTTAACCTAAAGATTCTATTTCTTTAATTAAATCATCATATATAGAATTTACTATATCAAAATTCATATTTTTAACATAATATTTTTCTAAAGTATCATGAGTTAATTTTGCTTCCGCTATAAGAGACAATCCCTTATTTAAAAGTGTGTCAAATTCATATTTATTAAAATCAATTTCGTCTTTTAGAATAGAAAGTTTATTAGTATCACACATATTATTTAAATTAAATGCAGTACCAGTTAAATTTAATTTATATATTTCATTTTCAGAAAATACCCCAATATTAAGGTCTGGAATTATAATATGAGATATTTTTTTAGGTAATATAGGATTATGATAATATTCTACATTATAACCATAACCAATTGCTGTATTAGCTAAATCTTCAAGTATTTCACTCTTACATAAACCAGTTTCTCCTTTGAGAATATATATAGAATCAAGATTCTTAGTTAAAGTTTCTGTGAATGAAACAACTCCATTAGGACTAAAAGCAGTTGAGAAGAGATGTCTTTCTTTTCCTAAAGGTGCAATTCTGCAATCAGGGAATATCATATCTTTTAAAGATACTTTAAACTTAAATAAAAGATTTTTATCAAGAGCTATTTTATTAAGAGATGCCCAATCTTCATAAATTATACTAGCAGCTTTAAAATATTTATAAGCTCTTTTAAAAAGATTAGAAACAACATTGTTTACAGAAATTATTTCATCTTTATATTGAGAAATTTCTTTTTCATTTAATGCAACTGCTAAATCAATTATTTTATCTACAGCGCCAGGAGTTTTAGGATCTATGCTGTGTGGTGAAGTTCCATCTAGAAGTGCAACTTTTAGTTCTTTAATTAATATTCCATCTAAAGATTGGTCATCTGATGAGCAATGGAATTGTTCTATATTAAATCCCTTAGAACCAAAATAGAAAGCAACTTTCTTCATTAGAGAAGACTTACCAGTACCAGGACCACCTTTTAAGCAATAAATTTTAGTAGCATCATTTTGAGAAATTATATAATCAAAAAAAGAATGAAATCCTTCGGAGGTATTTCCGCCTAAAAACATATGACGATCAGTATTTTTTTCCATAACAATCAGCTCCTTTACTTATTTAGCAACAATACAGTATATACTACAAAAAGATGAAATGTGATATTGTATAAAACTTAAATGAAAAATTATCAAACTTTATAATAAATATATTAGAAATTTAAAAAGTATTAAATAAAATGATTTTTATAAAGTATAAAATGAAGTTTAAATATAAAATTCATAAATATGCATAAAAAATTACTATATATGCATATTTTTATTTAAGTATATTGAAGTGAGTAATTAATTATATAATATACGTACAGAATAGAAGTGGTGTTTTGCTAGGGAGAACAAAAATAAAAAATAGAAAAAATTTTTAAAAAAATATTGCATAAAAATTAAAACTAAGTGTATAATTATACCAAGGTAAAAAAAGGAAATTTAAATATAGCAATAGAGAATTTAGGGGGAATAAATTATGAAAAAAGGGTTTTTAAAAAAGATGATGCTATTAGGTATCACAGGAATAATGATGTTTAGCTTTGCAGGATGTGGTGCAAAAAATGATGATGGAGCTAAAGAAGGGGCAAAAACTAAATTAGAAGAAGTTAAAAATAATAAGAAATTAGTTGTTGGAATGAGTGCTGATTATGCTCCATATGAATTTCATGCAATGATTGATGGAAAAGATACTGTAGTAGGATTTGATGTAGAGTTTGCTAAAGAAGTGGCTAAAGATTTAGGAGTAGAATTAGAAATAAAAGAGATGAATTTTGAAGCTTTATTAGCAGCAATTCAATCAAATCAAATTGATATGATAATTTCAGGAATGAATCCAGATGCTGAGAGAGAAAAAGTTGTAACATTCTCAGATATTTATTATGAAGCTCAACATGGAGTTTTAGTAAATAAAAAAGATTTAGCTAAATATGAAACAATAGAAGATTTAGAAAACGTAAAAGTGGGAGCTCAAATTGGTTCTACTCAAGAAAAGATAACTAAGGAAGTTATTAAAGCAAAGGATCCAACTCTTATGGCAGATGTAAATAACTTAATTTTAGAACTTAAAACAGGAAAAATGGATGCACTAATTACTGAAGAACCAGTAGCTAAAATGGCAATAAAGAAAAATCCAGAGATGGCATTAGCTGCAATTAAGTTTGAAGCAGATGGAGGTGGAAACGCAGTTGCAGTTAAAAAAGGTGAAACTGAATTAATAGAACAAGTTAATAAAACTATAAAAAGACTAGTTGATAGTGGAGAATTAGAAAAATATATTATAGAGGCAAATGAACTTGCTGCAGAGAATAATAAAAATTAGTTATATAAAGAAAGTAAAAATGATATGATGGATGCACTTTAAGTGCATCCTATATTAATTAATTTTAAAAGGGTGTGAGACTAATGGGATATAGTTTTGATTTTAGCTTTTTGCAAGAATACTTTCCTGTATTTTTAGAAGGGGCTAAATTAACATTAATAATATCAGCAATTTCAGTTTTATTTGGAGCTGTAGCTGGTTCAGTATTATATTTTTTAAAGTCAGTGAACATAAAAATTTGGGGAATAAAACCTTTAAATATAATAGCATCAACATATATAGAAGTTGTACGTGGAACTCCAATGATATTACAAATAATGATGGTTTATACAGGGTCAGCCTTATTTTTAGGAATAGATATGAAAGCTTTAACAGCTGCTATAATAGCAGTTTCTTTAAATTCTGCTGCATATGTAGCTGAAATAATAAGAGCTGGAATAGAGGCAGTGGATAAAGGACAAATGGAAGCTGCTAGAAGCTTAGGAATGACAAGAGGACAAGCTATGAGAATGATAATAGTGCCTCAAGCAGTGAAAAATATATTACCTGCTATAGGAAATGAATTTGTAGTTGTAATAAAAGAATCTTCAATGGCTTCAGTTATTGGTGTAAATGAATTAATGTTTAGTGCAACTATAGTAAAAGGTGCTACATTTAAGCCATTTGAACCTTTAATGGTTGTAGCAGCATTTTATTTTATTATGACATTTAGTTTAGGAAGATTAATGAAGTACATTGAAAGGAGGATGAAAGCAAGTGATATGCGTTAAAGAATTAAAAAAATCATTTGGAAATCATGAAGTTTTAAAAGGAATATCAGCGAATATAAAAAAAGGTGAAGTTGTAGTTGTAATAGGACCATCAGGTTCAGGAAAAAGCACTTTTTTACGTTGTCTAAATCTTTTAGAAGTGCCTACAAGTGGAGAAATAATATTTGAAGGAAATAATATAACAGATAAAAAAACTGATATAAATAAAATAAGAGAAAAAATGGGAATGGTATTTCAACAATTTAATCTTTTTCCACATAAAACTGTGTTAGATAATTTAACTATTGCTCAAATTAATGTAAAGAAAAAAAGTGTAGAAGATAGTAAGAAAAAAGCTTTAGAGTTATTAGAGAAAGTAGGATTAGTGGATAAAGCGGATGCTTATCCTAATTCTTTATCAGGAGGGCAAAAACAAAGGATAGCAATAGCTAGAGCTTTAGCTATGGAACCAGATGTTATGTTATTTGATGAGCCTACATCAGCTTTAGACCCAGAAATGGTAGGAGAAGTTTTATCTGTAATGAAATCTCTTGCAAATGAAGGAATGACAATGGTTATAGTAACTCATGAAATGGGATTTGCAAAAGAAGTTGGAGATAGAATCTTATTTATAGATGATGGAGTAATAATGGAAGAGGGAACACCAGAAGAAATTTTTGAAAATCCTAAAAATGAAAGAATGAAAGCATTTTTATCAAAAGTTTTATGATAATTTTTTAGTTTTAAAATAAAATGATTAAAAGCACTAACAAATTAATTTTTGTTAGTGCTTATTTATTTATAAAATTTATTATAAAAAACATATTAAAGATAAAGTTGAATTTATAAATTGCTTTAAATTAAATCAATTTATTTAAAAACTAATAGTTTAATTTTTATTTTAAAATTTTAAATTAAATATATTTTATTTTGTCACGAAATAAAAAGTAGATTTGTTATATGAGTAGATGTACATCAAATTACAGAATGGGAGATTATAATGGGTACCAAAATAGAAAGCATTAAATTGTTTGAGAATTCTATAAGCAGTGTAAAGAAAGGTGATTTATCTGAATTAAAAAGGTTATATATAGAAGAAAGAAGAGGAATTTTCTTATTTATTTTATCTATAGTAAAAGATTATGGAGTGGCAGAAGATATTTTACATGATGTTTTTATAAAGATAATTATAAATAGTGAAAAATATAAAAGAAATACAAATGCAAAGGCATGGATTATGACAATAGCTAGAAACCTATCTTTAAATTATTTAAATAAAAATAAACATATAAATTTTAAAGAGAATATTGAAGTAGTAGCTAATAATGAATTACAAGAAATTGAAAGTGAAATTGAATTTTTAAGAATGATAGAACCTTTAAGTGAAATAGAAAAACAAATAATAATACTTAGATTAAATGTAGGTTTTTCATATATACAGATAGCAAAAATTTTAGATATTTCAATTGTAAATGCTAGAGCAAAATATTCTAGAGGAATAAAAAAGCTTAGATTAAATGAAAAGGATAGGATTTAGTATGTTTAAAAATAGAAAAAGAATTAATGAGTATAAAAGAATAAGTAATTCTGTAAGATTACCAGAATTAAAAAGGAAAGAGAAAAATTTTGAGGTTAGGAGAAAGGAAAAAATGAATAAAAAAGCTATAGCAAGTGGAATATTAGCAGCAACTATTTGTGGGGCAATATTTTTAACAAATATAGGAACTAATTTTAAAGGAATAGAAAATAATGGAGGTAGCTTAATTGTTTATGCTTCAGAAAACAATGGAGCTAATAAACAATTATTTGAAAAAGGAAAAGAAATAGCAATTAATTCAGTTTCAGTTGTTACTGATGATAAAACAGGAAAGATATTTAGTGTTAAAAAAGGTGCGCAATTAAGTATTTTATCTGATGATATAAAAAGCTTAAAATTAAGTACAAATAAAGGGGAGTTCATGAATGAATTCCAATTTAATGAAACTAATATAAATAATTTTAATGAAAAATCGATTAGTGAAAAATATGTAGACAGCGATAAAAAAGAAAAAATATATGATTATAATGTTTCAAAAGATGGAAAAAGTATTGAAGTAAATAATGTAAACAACAAAGTATTAGGAATTGCTTGGGCTTTAAGTCCTGAAATGGAAAAAATGGATAAAAACCAATTTGGAGAAGTAGAAATAAATATAACTGCTGAATATAAAGATGGTAAAACAGCAAATGAAACAATAATTTTGACTTTAAATGATAAAGGAATGTTTGTAGGAAAATTAAAATAGAAAAAACACTCTATGGAATAATTACATTCAAAAAATTATTTAATAACTTATTTTTATAAATTTTATAGATAAGTATTAAATTAATAGGTATAAAAATAATTAATAAGTTTAATGAAAATAAAAAAAGGAGTTTCTACTAATAGGTAAATTATTAGTAGAAACTTCTTTTTATATTTTAAGTATAATCATGGTCTATTGTAATTATACAATTATATTCTGGGTGAAGTTCTTTTATTGCCTCTATTATGTCATTTTTTAAGGCTTGTTCATCCATTATTTTTTTTAGATTTTCTGAATCAACCACAACATCAAATATAAGATTTTTTTCATTGCCCTCTCCAACTATTCTAAAATCATGCATTGATTTTATTAGAGGATTATATTTTATAATTTTTGATACTTCTGTATAAGCAACTTTTATTTCATCATCAGAAAGACAAATTGGATCCATATGGATTACAAGATATAGTTCAAGCTTTTGTGAAATTTCTCTTTCAGCTTTATCTATTATATTATGAATTTCCATTATATCCATATCACTTGGAATTTCAGCATGAACTGAGGCCATACATCTACCAGGTCCATAGTTATGAATTATAAGATCATGTATTCCACTAATATGTGGATATGAAAGTATTAAACTTTCTAATTCTTTAACTAATTCGGGATCTGGAGCTTCTCCAAGTAGTGGATTTAGAGTTTCTTTAACTAATGACACCCCTGAATACACAATTATTAATGCAACTACTACTCCAACATAACCATCAATAGGAAAATTAGTAAATTTTGAAGCTAAAAATGATATAGATACACAAGTAGAAGCAAAAACATCTCCAAGTGAATCAACAGCTGCAGCTTTTAATGCTTTAGAATCTATTTTATTTCCTATGTATCTATTAAATCCAGCAAGCCATAGTTTAAGAAGAACAGAAACTATTAATAGAATGAAAGGTATTATTTCAAAGTCAACCTTACTAGGATTAAAAATCCTTATTGCTGAGGATTTTACAAATTCAAGTCCTACAAGGATTACTAAGAAAGAAACTATTAATGAAGATATATATTCAATTCTTCCATGACCAAAAGGATGCTCTTTATCAGCAGGCATATTAGATAGTTTAAATCCTGCAATTGTTATTATAGATGATGCAGCGTCAGAAAGGTTATTAAAACCATCTGCAGTTATGGCAATACTTCCTGTAATTAAACCAACAGAAACTTTTATTACTACAAGAATTAAGTTAACAACTATACCAACAGCACCACCAAGAACACCAAATTTATTTCTAACTTTTTTTTCTTTGGTGTTAGTATTATCTTTAATAAAAGTGTTAACTAAAAATTTTGATAACATAAATTACTCTCCTATATTAATATATTAATATTATTCTAACGTATAAGAATATAATAATCAATTTAAAAAAGAATTAGAAATGTGGTAGAATAAGTTTAACTAGACTTAGAAATTAGGAGTGATTCACAATGGAAAAAAAATTAGCTCAAGAGTTAATAAATTTTATAGATAATAGTAAAACAGCTTTCCATGCTGCAAATGAAGTTCAAAATATGTTAGTAAAAGACGGGTTTAAAGAACTTTCAGAAAGAGATAGCTGGAATCTTGAAAAAGGCGGAAAATATTTTGTTAAGAAAAATGATTCAGCTGTTATAGCTTTTGTTATAGGTAATGGAGAGATTGAAAAAGATGGATTTAGACTTATAGGAGCACATACTGATGCACCAGGATTTAAAATAAAACCTAATGCAGATATGAAAAGTGAAAATAGATATGTTAAGTTAAATACAGAAGGATATGGTGGAGCTATATTAAGTACTTGGTTTGATAGACCTCTTAGCATTGCCGGAAGAGTTACTTTAAAAGGAGAAAATCCTTTAAAACCAGTTGTAAGATTAGTTGATGTAAATAAACCAGTTCTTATAATTCCTAATTTAGCTATACACATGAACAGAAGTATTAATGAAGGATATGCTATTAATAAGCAAAAAGATACTTTACCTCTTTTAGGATTTATAAATGAAAAATTTGAAAAAGACGGATATTTAATTAGTTTACTTTGTGAAAGTTTAGGAGTTAAAAAAGAAGAAATCTTAGACTTTGATCTTTTCTTATATGAATATACAAAAGGATGTTTAATGGGAATTGATGAAGAACTAATATCTATAGGAAGACTTGATGATCAATGGATGGTATTTGCAGGAGTTAGAGCTTTATTAGATAGTAAAGAAATTGATAGTACAAAAGTTATGATTTGTGTTGATAATGAAGAAATAGGAAGCTTAACTTCTCAAGGAGCTAATTCAAGTTTAATCAGAAGATTATTAGAAAGAATAGTAATATCTCAAGGAAAAGGAACAGAAGAGTTCTTTAGAGCATTAGCTAATTCAGTAATGATTTCTGCTGATCTTGCACATGCAGTTCACCCTAATTTAGGAGAAAAACATGATCCAACAAATAGACCAGTATTAGGAATGGGACCAGTATTAAAAATTGCTGCTTCAGGAAGTTATTCAACTGATTCATATTCAGGAGCAATTTTTAAATCAGTATGTGAAAAAGCTGGAGTTCCAATGCAAAAATTTGTTAACAGATCAGATGTAAGAGGTGGAACAACTATAGGACCTATGTCAGCTGCTGACCTTTGTATTCCAGTAGTAGATATGGGAGCACCACTTATAGGAATGCACTCAGTAAGAGAACTTGCATCAGTTAAAGATAATTATTATACAGTAAAAGCATTTACAGAATTCTATAATTTATAAAATATTGAAATAAAAGAAACCACTCGCTATAGAGTTAATAGCGAGTGGTTTCTTTTGTTAAAATATTTCTAAAGGAGAGATTCCATAAAAATCTCTATTCAAATTTAACATAATTTAGATAAAAATACAAGCTGTATGGGCATTAGTAAATTGCGTAAGTAATAAATTTTAAGGTTATTGGTAAAACTATCTCTTAGAAAATGTATGATTTTTAGAGAAAGAGAGAGGTCTTCAAAATGAATGATAAAAAATTAAAAAAAGCTAAAAAAAATTTATTAAAAGATTTAAATAATGCCTATAGTTCTCTAAAGGAATCTTATAAAGTAATACAAAAAGAGATTAAAAATGGTGGATTAAAAACTGGAGCAAGTGAATGGATTTTAGATAATACATATCTTTTAGAAAGGGAATTTAAGTTTGTAAAAAAGAATTTACCAGAAGAATATCTTTTAGATTTACCAATAGATTTAGAAAGAAGCTATAAATTAGAAAGTAAAGAAGAGAATAAAAAAAAGAAGAAATCTCGTTGCGATGATAAGTCTGTACTTCCTAGAGTATATACTTTAGTTAAAAAGATTATTGATAATAGAGTGCCTATAAAAGCAGAAAATTTATCAGAGTTTATTTTAGAAAAAAATGATAGTTTAATTTATGGGGAAGTTATTTCAATACCTATTATGCTTAAAATTTGCCTTCTTATAAAAATTTGTAATGAAGTTAAAAAGGTTGAAGAATTTTATAAAAGTAAAGAAGAACATAAAGATATTTTTATAAATGAAAAATTAGAAGAGGAAATTGAAAGAAGTATATCTTCTCTTAGAGAGCTAGATAATGTAGATTGGGCATATGTTTTTAGAAATATATCAAAACTTGAAAAAACTTTAGAAAAAGATCCTAGTGGAACATATCTTATTATGGATGAAGATTCAAAGGATTATTATAGACACAAAGTTGAAGATATAGCTAAGAAAAATGAATTAAACCAAAATATAGTTGTTGAGGCAGCTTTAAATTTAGCTAAAAAAGCAAAAGTATCAGGAGGAGAAATTTATACTACTCATATAGGATACTATTTATGCGATGAAGGATATAAAGAGCTTTTAAATGAGTTAAAAATAACGACTATTGAAAATCCAGATTCTGAGGGGAGATTTATTCTTTGGAATATTTTTGGAACTATCCTTTTAGCGTTAGGAGTAATTATTTTTAGTGCCTTATTTGAATGGCCATATAATACATTAAGAGATTATATATTGAGCTTTTTTATTATACTTTTACCTTGTAGCGAAATGATAGTTGCATGGATAAATTATAGAACTCCTAAATCACATAAATTAAATCATATTCCCAAAATTAATTTTGAAAATGGAATAGGAGAAGAAAATAGAACTGTAGTAGTAATTCCTACAATGTTTGAATCTAAGAAAAAGATAGATAAGTTAATTAAAAATATAGAGGTAACTTATTTAGGAAATAAAGATAAAGAAGCATTTTTTGTTATCTTAGGAGATTTTGAAGATAATAAAAATGAATCTTGTGAGATAGAACAAGAATTAAATAACTATGGAAAAGAAAAAATAGATTATTTAAATAAAAAATACATAAAAGACATAGAAAATAGAGATGGAAAATATATATTTTTTATGGCTACAAGAACTAGAATTTATGATAAAAGTGAAGGAAAATACATAGGATGGGAAAGAAAAAGAGGAAAATTAGTAGAATTTATGAATCTATTAAGAGGTGGGACAAAAACAACCTTTAGCTTTTTCTCAGGAAATATTGAGGATATAAAATCAGCAAAATATTTGATTACTTTAGATACAGATACATTTATGAAAAGAAATACATTAAAAAGACTTGTAGGTGCAATGGCTCATCCTCTAAATAATCCAAAGGTTTCTAATGGAAAAGTAGTTAGAGGGTATGGAATGTTACAACCTAAAGTTTCTATTTCTTTAGAGAGTAAAAATAAAACTTATTTTTCTAAAATATTTGCTGGAGATAGTGGAGTAGATGGGTATTCTACAGCATATTCAGATACATATCAAGATAGATTTAAAAAAGGTTCTTTTACTGGAAAAGGAATATTACATATAAATTCATTTATGAAAACTATAACCGGAAAAATTGAGGAGGATAGTATATTAAGCCATGACTTATTAGAAGGGGAATTAAATAGGTGTGGACTTATAACAGATTGCGAATTCATTGAAGAATATCCAAAAACATATTTTTCAAGTGTAATTAGATTACATAGATGGGTTAGGGGAGATTGGCAACTTATAAAATGGCTTTTTTCTAGAGATTTAAAAGCTATATCTAAATGGAAGATATTTGATAATTTGAGAAGAAGTCTTCTATCTCCTTGGCTTTTATTTGGTTTATGGATTTCATTAACATTCTTAAATAGAGGAAAAGGTGTAGTAACTATATTATTTTTAGCAGTAATAGCACCAATTTTATTTAGAGTTACAGATTTTGTTGTAACACCTAAACATAAATTAAATGGTAGTGGAAAAACTTTAGTTCAAGTATTGTTTATATTAAGTTTTATACCATATCAAACTTATATTATGTTAAGTGCAATTTTTAAAACTTTGGGTAGAGTTTTTATAACTAAAAAACATCTTTTAGAGTGGCGAGCTTCTGATATAGCGGACAGAGATGAAAAGACTACTATAAGTTTTTATTATAGTAAAATGTGGTTTTCAGTTGTTAGTGGAATAATAACTATGATTTTAAGTTTTGTGGCTATGGAAGAGATAGCAGCTTTTACTTTTTGGATAGGAATATTATGGATTCTATCACCATATTTAGCTTATGCAATAAGTAAAGAAGATGAAGAAGAAATTTTAAAAACAGAAGAAATGGATTATCTTTTTAATATTGCAAAGGATACATGGAAGTATTATGACGACCTTGTAAATGAAGAAAATAACTGGCTTCCACCAGACAATTATCAAGAAGAGCCTTTTAGAGGTGATGCAAAAAGAACATCACCAACTAATATAGGATTAGCTCTTATGGCTAATGTAGTGGCTTATGATTTAAATTTTATAGGAATAAAAGATGCTGTTTATAGAATAAATAAAACTTTAAAATCAATGGATGAATTAGAAAGATGGCATGGACATTTTCTAAATTGGTATGATATTCAAAATAAAAATCCATTAATGCCAAGATATATTTCAACAGTTGATAGTGGAAATTTGCTTTCTTATTTAATGATAGTAAAAGAGTTTATTTTAGAAAATGCAAAAGAAGAAAGTGAAACTATTGAGCTTTTAAATAAATTTATAGATGAAATGAATTTTAAAGAGTTATATGATGAAAAGAAAGATTTATTTTATATAGGATATAACTTAGAAGAAGATAGTTTTGGAAAAGCGCATTATGATTTACTTGCTTCAGAAGCTAGAGTTGCTTCATTTTTAGCTATTGCTAGAGGCGAAGTTGATGAAAGTCATTGGTTTAAATTAAGAAGAGGTTGTAGAAGTATATTCATGAAAAAGACTCTACTTTCATGGAGTGGAACTATGTTTGAATATTTAATGCCTTCATTAATAATGAAAAATTTTAAAGGAAGTGTATTAGATAGCACTTATGAAGGAGTTTTATCAGCTCAAATAAATTATGGAAGAAGAAAAAAAGTTCCATTTGGGATATCAGAATCAGCTTTTTATAAATTTGATTTAGAAAAAAATTATCAATATAAAGCTTTTGGAGTTCCAAGCTTAAGAATGAAAAGAGAAGTTGAAGAAGAGATTGTTGTATCTCCATATTCTTCTTTAATGGGATTACAATTTGAAAGAGAAAAGTGTATAAAAAATTTAAGAATTATGCAAGATGAAGGTGCCTATGGAAAATATGGATTTATTGAATCTATAGATTATACACCTAATAGAATAAATAAGCTTTTAAAAGAAGAAGTTATAAGTGAAGAAATAGAGAGTATACCTGAAAATAAAAAGAGAAAAAATGGTTTATTAATAAAAACATATATGGTACATCACTTAGGAATGTCTCTTTTAGCTTTAGATAATGTTTTAAAAAATAATATTATGATAAATAGATTTCATAATATTCCAGAAGTTAAAGCTACAGAATTACTTTTAAAAGAAAAGAAAGATAATCTATATGAAGGAGAAAGAGGAGCTTTAATTAATGAAGAATTTAAAGTTAAGACTAACATTTTCTCTGAAAGAATAATAACAGATTCTGATATATTAGATAAAGATGTAAATATTCTTTCTAATGGAAGATATTCTGTTATGTTAAACACATTAGGAGGAGGATATTCTAAATGTGAAAATGACCTTTTATATAGATGGGGAGGAGACTTTCTTTCAGAAGAAGGTGGAGTTTTATTTTACATAAAGGATATGAAAGATGGTAATGTCCAAAGTCCAACATATTATCCATTTAATAATATAGGAGAAAAATATAAGGTTAGGTTTTCATTAGAAAAAAGTGAAATACATAAGATAGAAAATTCTATAGATACAACTTTGAGGATTTTAATTTCTGGGGAAAATAATATTGAAATTAGAAAATTAAAAATAAAAAATCTTAGAGATGAAAATTTAGAATTAGAAGTTACATCTTATTTAGAGCCAATTTTAACTACTTTAGAAGGAGATTTAGCTCATACTACTTTTTCCAATCTTTTTATAGAAACAGAATTCTTAAATGGTGAAAATGTCATTATTGGGAAAAGGCGTGTTAGAAGAAAAGAAGATGATGAAAAATATATTTTTACAACATTATTTGTATTAGATGAAGATGATGATAAAGAAAGAATACAATATGAAACAAGAAGAGAGAATTTCATTAGAAGGAATGGAAATCTTAAAGATCCAATTGGATTAGAAAAAGAGCTAGATAATGAAGCTTCAGCACCTTTAGATCCTATTATAGCAATGAGAAGAAAATTAAAACTAGAAAAAGGTGAAGAAAAAACTCTTTGTTTAATAATAGGATATACAATGGATAAAGGAGAAATAGTTAAAAAAATAAAAGAACATAAATCTTCAAAAGATTTAGTGAGTTTAAAAAGAAAATATAATAAAATGGCTAGTATTCTTTTAAATAAAATTTATATAAATTCTGAAAAAGCAAATTTATATGAAAAAATATTAAAAGAAATATTGTATATAGGTGGAAACAGAAAATATAGAGAAAGTTTTATAAAAAATATAAATATGCATCAAGAAGATCTTTGGAGATATGGAATATCTGGAGATAAAAAGATTCTTTTACTAAAATATAATAAAAATAAATATTTATTAAAAGATATGGTATCACTTCATTATTATTTAGAGATAAAGGGAGTTGAATTAGACTTAATTATTTATAATAATGAAGAAACTGATTATTATAATACAAATAGAAGAGAAATAGATAGATGGATAAGAGCAATTAGAGGAGATGAGATAAAGAATATTTTTGTTTTTAATAAAGAACAGTTAGATGAAGAATTCTTTAATTTCTTAATTGGAATTTGTTCTATTTATGTTGATGAAGAAGAGGATAAAGATTTAGAAAGCAAGATAAAATTACTTCAAAGATATTCAGATTTAAATAGAGAAATAGAAAAAGATTGCAAATATCTATTGCATTTAAATGATATTAAGGTTGAAGAAGAAGAGCTTGATGAAATAAAAGGGGAAATAGAAGATAGTACATCTGATAATTTAGATTTCTTTAATGGGTATGGTGGATTTAATAAAGAAGATGGTAGTTATGTTATAAAGCTAAAAAATAAAGAAAACACTCCAAGACCTTGGATTAATGTTTTAAGTAATAAGAATTTTGGAACACATATTTCAGAGTCAGGTGCTAGCTATACTTGGTGTGGAAATAGTAGAGAAAATAAAATTACACCTTGGAGTAATGACTACATAAAAGATCCTATGTATGAAGGAATCTGGATGAAAGATAACACAGACCAAGATTTATTTTCTATATTTAAAAAACCTTTTGATGATGGAGAAGAATATATAGTAAATCATAACTTTGGATTTTCAACTTTTAAGCATAGACATAGATGTATAGAAGGAAGTATAACAGTATTTGTTCCAAGAGATGAAGATTTAAAACTTCAAATAATAAAGCTTAAAAATGTAAGTGAAGAAGAAAAGAGCATTTCAGTATTTTATTATAACGAATTAGCAATGAGCGAAAATAAGAGAAAAGATAGTGAAAAAATTTATACAGGAATAAATGAAGAATATGCTTATGGAAAAAATCCGTATTCAAAAAGTTTTGGAAAGAAAATAGCATATTCAACTATTATAGGAGATGGTAAAAATTCCTACACTTGTGATATAGAAGAAGCTCAAAAAACTTTAATTGAAACATGGGAAGAAAATTTAAGTGAAAGGTGTGGAGGTTCATATAGACCTTGCTTACTTACACAAAAAAATATAGTTCTTGATATTGGAGAAGAAATTACTTTAATAGGTATATTAGGTGAAGAAGAAAGCTTTGAAGCTATAGATGAAAAAATACAAAAATATAAAAATATCGATAAAGTTTTTGAAGAATTAAATGAATTAAAAGTAGAATTAGATAATTTCCTAGGAAATATAAAAGTAAATACAGGAGATAAGTCTTTTGATTATATGATGAATGGATGGCTTTTATATCAAAATTATAATTGTAGATATTTAAGCAGAACTGCATTTTATCAATCAGGAGGAGCTTACGGATTTAGAGACCAAATGCAAGATTCTTTAGCTCTTGCTATAAGTAGACCAGAAATACTTAGAGAACAAATAATAAAAAATGCAAGTAGACAATATATTGAAGGAGATGTTCAGCATTGGTGGCATCCTATTGTTAATAGTGGAATTAGAACAAGATTTTCAGATGATTTACTTTGGATGCCTTATGGAGTTATAGAATATATAAGGCTAACAGGAGATAAAAGTATTTTAACAGAAAAAGCACCTTATTTAGATGATAGTCCTTTAAGAGAAGGAGAGGATGAAAGGTATACTGTTGTAAATAATCTTCTTCCAGAAGACTCTATTTATAATCATTGTATAAAAGCAATTGATAAATCATTAAAATTTGGTTCTAATGGAATTCCGCTAATGGGTAGTGGAGATTGGAATGATGGAATGAGTACTGTAGGAAATAAAGGAAAAGGGGAAAGTGTTTGGCTTGGATGGTTCTTAGCTGAAATATTAAAAGAATTTATTCCTATATGTGAATATATGAATGAAGAGGAAAGAGGAAGAGAATATAAAAATACTCTAGATACTTTAGTTCAAAACATAGAGCTAAATGCTTGGGATGGAGAATGGTATAGAAGAGCATTTTTTGATGATGGAACTCCTCTTGGTTCAAAAGAAAATGATGAATGCTTTATAGATTCTCTTTCACAAAGTTTTTCAATTATATCTGGACTTGGAAGTAAAGAAAGAGGAAAAAAAGCTATGGAGTCAGTTGAGAAGTATTTAGTAGATAAAGAAAATGGGCTAATAAAACTTCTTCATCCACCATTTGCAAAATCAAAACTAGAACCAGGATATATAAAAGGATATGTTCCAGGTGTTAGAGAAAATGGAGGACAATATACTCATGCTGCTATTTGGGTTATTTTAGCCTTTTCAAAACTTAGAGAAAATAATAAAGCTTATGGTTTTTATAGTATGATAAATCCAATAAGCCACACAAAAACAAAAGAAGATGCAGATAAATATAAAGTTGAACCTTATGTTATGAGTGCAGATGTTTATATTAAAAAGCCTTATGAAGGAAGAGGAGGCTGGAGCTATTATACAGGAGCAGCAGGTTGGATGTATAAAGTTGGATTACAAAATATATTAGGATTCAATATAATAGAAGGAAAAGGATATTCTATAAAACCTAATTTACCAAATTATATAGATGAATTCTCTATAGAAATAAAAGAAGAGAAATATAAAATACATGTCAAGAGATCAAATGAAAACAAGATTATTATTAATGGTAAAGAGATAAATGGAGATACAATAGAAAAAGGACTAGGAGAGAGTTTTATAGAAGTTGAGTTTAAAGAATAAACTATTTATTTTATAAATGAAATAAAAAGTAATAAAGCTAACATTAAAAACATAAAATGAAAGTACTATAAAATTGTTATTTATATTAAAAAAGAGCAGTACTAGCGGTTTGATAATCTAGTAATCTGCTCTTTTTATGTTTAAAAGGTAAAAATAAAAGGAAATAAATATTTAATTAAGAAAAAGTATTTTATAGAATATAAAGATAATTCATATAAAAGCAATTTATATAATAAAAAGAGCTATACAAAATATTTATATTAAAAAATAGTTTTATATAGCTCTTATTTTTTATAATTAAATTTTTTAATATGGTTCTTCAGTATAATCAAATTCAGGACATGAAATATTGTTAGCAGCAACTGGATCCTTTTTTGGATTAGTTCCCTTTGTTTTGTATTCAGATTCATAGGCATTAGTTAATTCTTTATCTGTTGGATCATAAGCAGTTCTAATTTCTGGTGTATAAACATTATTTTTTTTACTTTTCATAAAAATCAACTCCTTTATATATAGTTTGTACATATAAGTTAAAATTATTCTGTAGAGTTATAAGTAAATTTTATAGTGATTTGATTAAGCAAATAATTTAAGTAATTAGATATATAATTAAGCAATTGGATAAATAATAATTTAATTAATTAGATAAGAGAAATTAAATTTAAACATGAAAAATATAGAATCAAGATTTAAATTAAAATTTATTAATTAAGAATAATAAAGAAATTCGGTTTAAATTAGTTATTGTGATAGGGAATTTTAATTAATTTGAGTGGTTGAAGAATAAGGGGATAATTATAGTAGTTTTCTATTATTTGTTATGTGGACATACGAATAATATGTTGATATAATTTAAAAGTATTCAGAAAGATAAATAATATTTAAATTAAATATTTAAATATAACGGTTCGCTAAAGATACGGAGGAGAGAGTAACTATGCCAATTAGAATAGCTATATTAGGTGGCCCAAGATGTGGAAAAACAACATTAATACAACAATTATATGTAGATTTAAAAATAAGAGATTTAAATGTTGGAGCAGTAACAGAATATAGTACAGATTATTTAAGAGATAAAGGTATGATAGAAAATATATCAGAACAATATGGTATATATTTAGGGCAAGCTCAAATAGAAGATTCATTAAATTGTTTTGATTATGCATTAACAGATTATGCAACATTTTTACCATACATATATGGTAGATTTATGCTTGGAAATAAAAAGAGAACTAAAAAGGAAATTGAAATATTAAAAGATTTATATGTATTAGCATTAAGGGATTTACAAAAATATGACCATATATTCTTTGTTCCAAGAGAATTTGGATATGAAAAAGATGGAGTAAGATGGCAAGATGAAGATATAGCAATTGCTATAGATAAAGCTATATTATCATTCTTAGAAGCTGAAAATGTTAACTTTACAACTATTTCAGGTTCAACAAAAGAAAGATCAGAAAAAATCCTTAAGCAAGTTGGATTAGATAAAAAAGAGATTAAGTTAGCAATAAAGGAAACAAAAGCAAATTAAGTTATAATAAAAGAATATTTAAGTTTGCTTTGTATAAACTAATATTAGAATACAAATTAAAAAATAACAATTTAGTATAAAAGCTAAATTGTTATTTTTTATTTATATAAAAGTAATAAAAAAATTCTTTAAAAGGCAATTAATTCGTGATATAACTAGAATTGTAAAAATACTTTTAGAAAATACGAGAGTTAAGGTGAGGAAAAGATATGATTTATGAGATTTGCGTAGGAAGTTATAAAGATGGAATAGAAGGCTTTAAAAAAGGAGCAGATAGAATAGAATTTTGTGATAACTTAATGGAAGATGGAACAACTCCTAGTTATGGAAATATAAAAAAGATAATTGAAGATGTTGATATTCCAGTAATGGTAATAATAAGACCAAGAGGTGGAAAATTTATATATTCAAAAGAAGAAATTGAAATAATGAAAATGGATATAGAAATGGTAAAAGAAGCAGGAGCTCATGGAATAGTAATAGGAGCTTTAAATGAAACTGGAATAGATTATGATTGTGTAAAAGAACTGTTATCAGTAAAAGGAGATATGGAAACTACTTTCCATATGGCATTTGATGAATTAGATACATTAGAAGAAATGAAAGAGGCTATTGATAAGTTAAGTGAACTTGGAGTAGATAGAATATTAACTAAGGGTGGAAAAAAAGATGCTCTTTATAACTGGAATACTTTAAGGAAGCTTGTTGATTATGCAGGTGATAGAATAATAATAATGCCTGGTAAAGGGATAAATAAGAGCAATAGAGATTATATAATAGAAAAAACTGGTGCTAAAGAAATACATGGTACTAGAATAGTATAGAATATAAATTTTGTAATAAAATAAGTTTAAAAACCTCTTGAAGTTAGAATTAATAAAATAATTTAACTTAAGAGGTTTTTTATTTGGTTAAATGATAAAAATATTATATGGAAAATATTTTAACTAAATTTGATTTTAGAATATTAAAATGTTTTCTTTAGAATAAAAGTATGTATTTATTTTGATTAAATAGATTTTTAGAATATGAAAATTATATTTATAACAGATATAAATTAACTTAAGAAAATTTATAAACAATAATAAAATTTGAAAATAAAAATTTTAATAGGATAAGATTTCAAAAATTCAATTAAATAGCTAAATGTTAAGTACTTTTACATAGAGAAATACTATGATATAATGAGGGATAGTGAAAATATAAGAAGAAAATTAAACTTTATTATAAATTTAGAGCTTTAGGAGGAATAGTTTTGTCTGATTTAAGAAACGAAATAGAAAAAAGAAGAACCTTTGCCATCATATCTCACCCTGATGCTGGTAAAACAACATTAACAGAAAAATTCTTATTATATGGAGGAGCTATAAGACTTGCAGGTTCAGTTAAGGCAAGAAAAGCTTCAGCACATGCAGTTTCAGACTGGATGGAAATAGAAAAGCAAAGAGGTATTTCTGTTACTTCATCAGTAATGCAATTTAACTATGGTGGACATTGTATAAATATCCTTGATACACCAGGTCACCAAGACTTCTCAGAGGATACATATAGAACTCTTATAGCAGCTGACTCAGCAGTAATGGTAGTTGACGCAGCTAAAGGGGTGGAAGATCAAACAAGAAAGTTATTCCACGTTTGTTCATTAAGAGAAATGCCAATATTCACATTAATAAACAAAATGGATAGAGAATCACAAGATCCATTCCAATTATTAGAAGATATAGAAAATGAACTTGGAATAAAAACATATCCAATGAACTGGCCAATAGGTTCAGGTAAAGATTTCAAGGGAATATATGAAAGAGATAATAATAGAATAATAGTATTTAATGGTGGTAATCACGGTCAAAATGAAGTTGAAACTATTACAGGAGATCCAAGTGATCCTAAATTTAGAGAATTATTAGGAGAAGCTCTTCATGATAAATTAATGGAAGATATCGAATTACTTGATATAGCAGGTGATGAATTTGATATAGAAAAAGTTAGAGTTGGAGAACTTACACCAGTATTCTTTGGATCAGCTCTTACAAACTTTGGTATAGAACCATTCTTAGAGCATTTCTTAGAAATGACAACTTCACCACTTGGAAGAAATTCAAGCATAGGAGAAATAGATCCATTTGACGAAGAATTTTCAGCTTTCGTATTCAAAATTCAAGCAAATATGAATAAAGCTCATAGAGATAGAATAGCATTTATGAGAATTTGTTCAGGAAAATTTGAAAAAGGAAAAGATTATTTCCACATGCAAGAAAATAAAAAAATAAAACTTGCACAACCACAACAATTTATGGCACAAGATAGAGAAATAGTTGAAGAAGCTTATGCAGGAGATATAATTGGGGTATTTGACCCAGGAGTATTCTCAATAGGAGATACAATTTGTACACCTTCAAAGAAATTTAAATTTGAAGGAATACCAGCATTCGCACCAGAACATTATGCAAGAGTAAGACCAATAGATTCAATGAAGAGAAAACAATTCGTAAAAGGTGTTACACAAATTGCACAAGAAGGAGCTATCCAAGTATTTAAAGAATTACACATAGGTATGGAAGAAATAATAGTTGGAGTTGTTGGGGTACTACAATTTGAAGTATTAGAATACAGATTAAAGAATGAATACAATGTTGATATAAAAATGGAAAGACTTCCATATAGATTTGTAAGATGGATAGAAAATGATAGTAATATAGATGTAGATAAATTAAATTTAACATCAGATACAAAGAAAGTTACAGACTTTAAAGATAGAAACCTATTAATATTCCAAAATACATGGGGAATTACATGGGCATTAGAGCATAATGAAGGAATTGTACTTTCAGATGTAGGTAAAGCAGAATAGAAATTAAAAATATAGAGAAATTCCTAGAAAATTTTAGGAATTTCTTTTTTATTTTTATGATATCAAGAAAAGATCTTAATTTTATATGTGAAATAAGATTTTATAATGCTTTTTTTACTCTTATAAAAGACAAAATAAGAAAAATATGTTAAAATTAATTGAATAAAATGTAAAATAAACTATTTTATGAAAGTTATAAGGGGAGAATTTATGAAAAAGAAAAAGATTTTAAGTCTAATTATGTTAATAGCATTAGCAAGTAATGTAGTTATGTCTAATAGTATTGCATATGCTAATAATTTAGTTAGTACAAGTAGTCAATTAGAAATAAAAAATGAAGATAAAAGTATTATATCTTCTCCAACAGCAAGTGTAGAGCAAATGCAAAAATGGGCAAGATCTAAAGGAGCAACTGAAACTTTTATAAGTTTAGCGCCTAAATATATGAAATTATATTCATCACATGGTGGAATTAATCCTATAGTTGCATATGCTCAATCAGCACTTGAAACAGGATATGGTAATTTCGGAGGAGTTATAGATGAAAGTTATAATAATCCATGTGGAATGAAGACTAAAGAAGCTGGAGGCAATACTGATAGTGATCCTAATGCACATCAAAAATTTGATTCATGGGAAGATGGAATTAGTGCTCATTTAGATCATTTAGCTCTTTATGCTGGAGCAAATGGATATCCAAGAGTAGAAACAAAAGATCCAAGACATTTTTCTTTTATTTTTGGAAGAGCAAAATCTGTATTAGGACTTTCAGGGGCATGGGCAAGTGATAAACAGTATGGAGAAAAAGTGTTAAAAATGACTAAAGAAATTGAAAATATAGAAAAGGGAGAAAATCCAACAACACCAGTAGAACCTAAGCCTCCAACAACACAGCCAGAAAAACCTGTTATACCACCAAATAATTCAGGAAATACTGGAAACCCACCAAGTAATTCAGGAAATACTGCAAAACCACCAAGTAATTCAGGCATTACAGAAAAAACAGGAAAAGTAACAGCAAGTGCTTTAAATGTAAGAAGTGGAGCAGGGACAAGCTATAAAGTTATAGGTTCATTAAAAAATGGTTCAACAGTAACAGTAGTAGAAACAAAAAATGGTTGGCATAAAATAAAATATGGAAGTAGCTATGGATATGTAAGTTCAAGTTATATAAAAATAAATTCTACTATCTCAAATGGCTCAACAAATAATTCAGGAAATACTGCAAAACCACCAAGTAATTCAGGAAGTACACAAAAA
Organism: Clostridium thermobutyricum DSM 4928; assembly: GCF_002050515.1. Taxonomy (GTDB): domain Bacteria; phylum Bacillota; class Clostridia; order Clostridiales; family Clostridiaceae; genus Clostridium; species Clostridium thermobutyricum. Next base: position 153,613 of record NZ_LTAY01000048.1, read on the forward strand.
ACAGGAAAAGTAACAGCAAGTGCTTTAAATGTAAGAAGTGGAGCAGGGACAAGCTATAAAGTTATAGGTTCATTAAAAAATGGTTCAACAGTAACAGTAGTAGAAACAAAAAATGGATGGTACAAAATAAAATATGGAAGTAGTTATGGATATGTAAGTTCAAGTTATATAAAAATAAATTCTACTAGCTCAAATGGCTCAGCAAATAATTCAGGAAATACAGTAAGACCACCAAGTAATTCAGGAAGTACACAAAAAACAGGAAAAGTAACAGCAAGTATTTTAAATGTAAGAAGTGGAGCAGGTACAAGCCATAAAGTTATAGGTTCATTAAGAAATGGATCAACAGTAACAATAGTAGAAACAAAAAATGGATGGCATAAAATAAAATATGGAAGTAGCTATGGATATGTAAGTTCAAGCTATATAAAAATAAACTCTACTAGTTCAAATGGGTCAGCAAATAATTCAGAAAATATACAAAAAACGGGAAAAGTAACAGCTGATGTTTTAAATGTTAGGTCAGGAAGAGGAACTAATTATTCTAAAATTGGTGCTGTAAGAGGCGGATCAACGGTAACAATAGTAGAAACAAAGAATGGTTGGCATAAAATAAAATATGGTAATGGGTATGGGTATGTGTCAGCTCAATATGTAAGGTAAATATGTATATATAGTTGTATTAGAGAAAATTTTTGTAGTTTAAATTCAACTAAAATAATTAAAGACATTAACATAATAATTATGTTAATGTCTTTTTTATAAATTTATTAGAGAAATACATATAAAGAATTATATTAGTAAGGATAAGTAGATAAAATAGGAAATTTTTTATAAATGAATTACTATGAATAAAATAATTTTTAATTTAAATTTAAAAAGTTATGAAATACTTTGGATAAATTAATAAAAATTAACAAAATAATTTAAAAAAAAGTATAATATTTTGTAAAAGTAATAAAAAAGTCAAAAAATAACAATATAAATTCATTAAATATTTTAAAAAAATTAATTTTATGTTACAATAATTAACGAATAGTACATAAAATGTGGGGATTAAGAAAAATTAAGTCTAGATTACAGTATTATGAGATGAGGGAATAAAATGAGAGAGAATTTAAAAGGAAGGGTTTTAATATTAATGCTAATAGATACCTTATGCATTAATATAGCATTTATATTAAGTTATATTTTTAAATATGGTTTAGGAGAAGGAATAAATGAATTTAGAAATGATATGTCATTTATTTCTTTAGGAATAATAATCTATATAATAAGTTTAAGTTTATTTAATATGTATAAAAGCGTATGGAGAATCGCAGGAATTGATGAAGGAATAAAAGGAATAGGTGCAATCACTATTGGAACATCAATAATACTTTTATTTGCAATATTAGGAAAAAATATTCTTGTTGAAAATGTTATTTTATCAGGAATTATAACATTTTTATTAGTGATAGGAATTAGATTTTCGTTTAGAGTAATAAGAAGAATTGCTATTTATGGTCAATTAAAGATTATTGATAGAAATGAAAGAGTGATGATAATAGGAGCAGGTTCTAGTGGAAGCTCAATTATAAATGAAATGCTTAACAATAGAAAATTAAATATGATTCCAATTTGTATAATTGATGATAATAAAAGTAAAGTGGGAAAAGTTCTACATGGAATAAAAGTAGTTGGAACTAGAAATGAAATACAAAATGTAGTTAGAGAAGAAGGAATAACAACAATAATAATTGCTATATCTACAATAAATTCGGAAGAGAAGAGAAAAATTCTTGAAATATGCCAAAAAACAAAAGCTAAACTTAAAATTGTTCCAGGTATAAGTGAAATAATTGAAGGTAAAGTACAAGCAACTCAAATGAGGGAAGTTGATATAAAAGACCTTTTAGGAAGAGAAGAAGTAAAGTTAGATAAAGAAGGTATTAAAGGATATATAAAAAATAAAACAGTTTTAGTAACTGGAGGCGGAGGATCTATAGGATCAGAGCTTTGCAGACAGATAGCAAAACATAGTCCAAAAAGATTAATAATTTTAGATATATATGAAAATAATGCCTATGATATTCAAAATGAACTTAAAAGAAAATATAGTGATTTAGATTTAAGAACAATAATAGCTTCTGTAAGAGATAAAGATAGATTAAATAAAATATTTGCAGAAGAAAATATAAATGTAGTTTTCCATGCAGCAGCTCATAAGCATGTTCCTTTGATGGAAAATAATTCGGAAGAAGCAATAAAAAATAATGTTATGGGAACACTTAATGTTGCAGAATGTGCAAATGAGTACAATGTAGAAAGATTTGTTCTTATTTCAACTGACAAAGCTGTTAATCCTACCAATATAATGGGAGCAACAAAAAGGCTTTGTGAAATGATAATACAAGGAATAGATAAAAAGAGTAAAACAGAGTTTGTTGCAGTAAGATTTGGAAATGTACTTGGAAGCAATGGTTCTGTAATTCCATTATTTAAAAAGCAAATAGCTGAAGGTGGACCAGTTACTCTTACACATAAAGAAATAACAAGATATTTTATGCTAATACCAGAAGCAGCACAACTTGTACTTCAAGCTGGAGCTTATGCAGAAGGTGGAGAAATATTTATACTTGATATGGGTAAATCAGTAAAAATATATGATTTAGCTAAAAAGCTAATAAGGCTTTCAGGATATGAACCAGAAGAAGATATAAAAATAGAAATAACAGGTTTAAGACCAGGAGAAAAGCTTTATGAAGAGCTTCTTATGGATGAAGAAGGATTAAAATCTACTAAAAATAAAAAAATATTTATAGGAGAACCTTCTGATATAGATTTTGAAGATTTAAAAAGAGAAATATTTATTTTAAGAGATGTTGCATTAAATAAAGATAAAGAGGCTTTAAAAATGAAAATGAAAGAGATAGTTACTACTTATATAGAGCCTGGGGAAGAAGGAAAAGAGAGTTTTGAAGATGAAGTTGCAGCAACTTGTGAAGGGGTGAAAATATGAAGAGGGTATTTGATTTAATTAGCAGTTTAATAGGATTTATATTTTTTTTACCACTATTTTTAATAATTTCTTTAATAATAAAATTATCATCTCCAGGACCAATCTTTTTTAAACAAAGAAGGATAGGAAAAGATAATGAAGAGTTTTATATATTAAAATTTAGAACAATGAGAATTGATACACCAAATGTTGCTACACATCTTTTAGAAAATCCAGATAAATATATAACTAAAATAGGAAAAGTTTTAAGAAAGACAAGCCTTGATGAATTACCACAACTTATAAATATTATAAGAGGTGAGATGAGTGTAGTTGGACCAAGACCAGCTCTTTATAATCAATTAGATTTAAAAGAAATGAGAACTAAAAAAGGAATTCATAAGTTGGTTCCAGGGCTTACAGGATGGGCACAAATAAATGGAAGAGATGAAATTCCATTAAATGAAAAAGTTGAATTAGATAAATATTATTTAGATAATAGAAGCTTTGGGTTTGATATAGAAATAATATTTAAAACAATTATTAGTGTAGCAAAAAGTGATGGAGTACAAGAGGGGAAGAAAGATATTAAATTAGATAAAACAAAGGTGAGGCAATAACATGAAGATATTAATAACAGGAGTTTATGGAGTTGTTGGAAGCTTTTTATGCGAAAGTTTAAAGAATGAACATGAAATAATAGGGATAGGACGTAGAGATATTTATGAAAACTGTCATAAATATTATAAATGTGATATTACAGATAAAGAAGAAGTGAAAAAAGTTTTTGAAGAAAATAAAGATATAGATTTTATAATTCATTGTGCTGCACTTGCTCATAATAAAGGGAATGATTTATCAAAGGATAGGTTTATGAAAGTAAATTATGAAGCAACAAAATATATAACAGATTTGAGTAATGAAATTTTAAATTTAAAAAACTTTATATTTATCAGCACAATCTCTGTATATGGAGAAAGAATGGATAAAGATATATATTTAGAAACAGATCAATGTTTTCCCAAAAGCCCTTATGCAGTAGCAAAGAAAAAATCAGAAGAATATATTCAAAAAAATTATAAAGGGAATTTTACCATTTTTAGGCTTGCTCCAGTTTATTCAAAAGATTTTATGCTGAATATTCAAAGGAGAACAGAAGTTAAAGGGATACAATATAGAGTTGGTGATGGAAAGGTTAAATTAAGCATCTGTAATATAAAAAATATATTTTTAGCCATTGTCTATATAATTAATAATTATGAAAAAGAGAAATTTGAAATATATAATATAGCAGATGAAAAAATATATAATTTTAATGATCTTATAAATTTAAATGAGAAAAAAAGAAATAAAATTATAATACCTAAATTATTAATAAGGTTTATTAGTATTATAAATAAAAAAACTATTAAAAATCAGTTTATTTATGAGAATACGATAAAACTTATATCTAATAATATATATTGTTGTGAAAAGATTAATAAAGTAAATAAATTAAATTTTGATATTGAGGGTATAAAAGATGAAAAAGATACTATATGTTACTAATATAAGTAGGACTGTGAATACTTTTTTTATTCCACATATGAATCATCTGGTTGATGTAGGGCATCAAGTTGATTGTGCATGTAAATTAACAGGAGAACACAAATTAAAAAAAGAAAAAATAGATAATAGAATAAAATTTTATGATATACCATTCACTAGAAATCCATTAGATTATAAAAACATAATAGCTTTTTTTAAATTGTATAAAATACAGAAAAAAGAAAAATATGATATTATACATGTTCATACACCTATTGCATCTTTTTATACAAGACTTTTAAAAATATTTTTTAATGATGTAAGAATGATTTATACTGTACATGGATTTCATTTTTATAAAGGTAGTTCCAAATTATCATGGTTAATATTTGGAAATATAGAAAAAATTTTTTCTAAATTTACTGATGTAATTATAACTATAAATGATGAGGATTATAGAGTAGCAAAAAAATTTAAATGTAATGATGTTAGGAAAATTAATGGAGTAGGGGTAAATTTTTCAGAATTTAAAACAATGGACAAGGAAACAAAAATAAAATTAAGGGAATCTGTAGGATTAGAAATAGATGATTTTGTTTTAATTATGGTTGGGGAACATAATAAAAATAAAAATCAAATTCAACTTATTAAAGCTATAGAAGATATTGAAAAAATAAATTCTAAAATAAAAGCTATATTAATTGGAGATGGTGAACTTTTAGAAGAAAATAAAAGATATATATTAGATAATAATATAAAAAATGTTAAGGTATTAGGTTTTAGAAAAGATGTTAATGAAATGATAAATATAAGTGATGTATTGATATCTATGTCTTATAGAGAAGGGTTGCCTAAAAATGTTATTGAAGCAATGGCGTGTAGTAAACCACTTATATTAACTGATATAAGAGGAAATAGGGATTTAGTTATGAATAATAAAAATGGATTTATAGTTAATGTTGGAGATATTGAACACACAAAAAAAGCAATAATTAAATTATATAATATTGAAAATATTGATTATTTAGGCAATAAATCTTTAGAATACTCCAAAATTTACGATGTAAATTTAATTGTACAAGAAATAAGTAAATGTTATTAGAAAAGGAGGATATATGCCTAAAATAAGTGTAATAATGGGAGTTTATAATATAGGGGATGGAAGTAAAGCAAAAATAGCAATTCAATCTATATTAGATCAATCTTTTAAAGATTTTGAATTCATAATTTGTGATGATGGATCTAAAGATGATACATATAACATAATTAAAGAAATAACAAAATTAGACAAAAGAATATTGGTTATAAAAAATGAAAAAAATATGGGATTAGCGTATACGTTGAATCATTGCTTGGAAAATGCAAGTGGAGAATTTATAGCTAGAATGGATGATGATGATTATAGCTATAGAGAGCGATTTGAAAAGCAAATAAATTTTTTAGAGAAAAATTCTGATATAGATATAGTATCATCAGCAATAGATATTTTTAATGGAGAAAGAATAACACATAAACAAGCCATTAGATGTAAATATCCGAAAAAGGAAGATTTTTTATGGGGAAGTTGTTTTGTACATCCAGCGACAATGTTTAGAAAAGATAAGTTGATTAAAGTTGGAGGGTACAGAATAGCAAAGGAAACTCGAAGAGCAGAAGATTACGATTTATTTATGAGAATGTATGCTAATGGTAGCAAAGGTTATTCGTTTGAAGAATCATTGTTAAGATATTATGTAAATCCTATAGCTATGAAAAAAAGAAAGTATAAATTTAGAATAGATGAAGTTGTAGTAAGATTCAAAGGTTTTAAAAATATGGGTATTTTAATACAAGGATTACCTTACATAGTAAAACCATTATTAGTGGGATTAATGCCAAATAAATTAATTTTAAAAATTCAAAAAAATAAGTATAGAGGGGATTAAATTTTGAAAATATTAGTTACCGTAGATACGTATTATCCATTAAAAGATGGAGTGCAAAATATTACACAAAATCATATAGAGCAATTACAACTTAAAGGGCATGAAATTACAGTAATAACTGTTCAAAATGAAAATATAAAAGAATTTGAAGTTATAAATAATGTGAAAGTATATAGATTTAAATTGTTTACTAAATTTGGAATTCACTTTGGGAATAAAAAAGAATATCTAAAAAAACTAAAAGAAATAAGTGATAATGTAGATTTAATGATAAATACATGTATACAAAGTGCAACTACAGATCTAGTATTAAGCAGTTTAAGAAGAATTAGATGTAAAAAAATTTTGTATTTGCATGGAAGATATAATTTTAAATATGAAAAATATGATTTTATTTCTATAAATACATTTATTAAGAAAGTGTTTTTTAATTTAAGATGGAGACAGTTTTATGTAAGTAATTCTAAGAATTTCAAATATTATGACAAAATAATAAACATACATGAACTTGATGAGGCAACTAAATATTTTAAAAAAAATATAAATGAAGAAATACAAATAGTAAATAATTTTGTTGAAGATGAGTTTTTTAAATTTAGTGACGAGAAGAAAGAACAATTAATTTGTATTTCAAATTTTTCAGATTTAAAAAATCAAAAATTTATTTTAGAAGCTATATCTAATATAGAATTACATAAAAAATTAAAAGTTATATTTATTGGAAGTTCTGAAAATGAATATCTGAAAAGATTAAGAGAAATAAGTAATAATTTAATGAAAAAGAATAGTAAATTAGATATTATTTTTTTGGTAGGAATGGATAGGACTGAAATAAGAAAGATTTTAAGTGAATCAAAAATTTTTTTACTTGGAAGTAAAATTGAAAAAATTCCAGTAGTTTTACTTGAAGCACTTGCACAAGGTGTTCCGTTTGTATCTACTAATGTAGGAAATATAAAATATTTACCAGGAGGATTTAGTTGTGATACATTAGAAGAGTTTAGATATTATATAAATTTATTGAATAAAAATGAAGATATACGAGTTGAATTAGGTAAAATAGGGAGAAAATATACTATTGAGAATTCAAAATTAATAAATATGAATAATAAATTAGAAAGTATATTAATTGATGCTATGGAGAGGGGATGAATATGAGTACAGTTTTAATATGTCCTTATTTTGGAAAATTACCAAATTACTTTGAATATGTATTAAAAAGTTGTGAATATAATAAAAAAATAAATTGGATATTAATAACTGATGATAAACGAAAGTTTAATTATCCTAAAAATGTAAGAGTTATTTATATGGAATTCTATGAATTTAGAAATTTAATACAAAAGAACTTTGAATTTATGATAAGTTTAAAGACACCATACAAATTATGTGATTATAAACCTATTTATGGATATGTTATGCGAAATTATATAAAAGAATATGAATATTGGGGGCACTGTGATATTGATTGTTTTTTTGGAGATTTATTTAAATTTATAGAAGAACCAATGAAATTAGGAGTAGATAAGATTGGTTATTTGGGACATTTAACTTTATATAAAAACAGACAGGATATAAATGAGAGGTTCAAATTGCCTCTAAAAGGGAAAAATTTTAAAGATGTATTCACAACAGATGAAATATTAGTTTTTGATGAATCTTTTACAGAATTAAGTATGAATACTATATATGAGCATTATGGATTTGAGATGTATAAGAAGCCAATATTTGCTGACATATCATGTTTATATTATGATTTTAGATTATATAAATATAATGAAAAATTTTCTTACAAGTTAGAAAGAAGAACAAATAGAGTATTTATATGGGAGGAAGGAAAAGTCTGGTCAGAGATAAAAGATGGAGAAAAAGAAGAATTTGGATATGTTCATTTTCAAAAAAGAAGTATAAGTATACCAGAAAGTAAGATTGAAAATAGAATAAAATTTTTATTGAGGCCTAATGAAATATGTTTGGATTATAATATTGATAAAGAGTTAAAAATAAAATATAGAAAATTATTTTATAAGCCTTATTTTAACCAAAAGATTAAAGCAATTAAATTTAGATTAAGGAGAAAAAGAAATGAAAATTAAAGTAAATAATATATTTACTATTGAATTTTTAAAATATTTATTTTTGATAGTAAGTTTTTTTTACACTATTCCATTAACATCAGGAATAATAACTCCTTATATGAAAATATTTATGTTATTTTCAATAATAGTATTTATATATAATATTAAAAATATAAATAGAAATAAAATTAATTATTATTTATATATAATGATAATATTAGCTGGATTAAGTACAATAGTTAATTATGAAAATAGATTTATTCAAAATTTAATTATATTTTTATACTTATTTGTACAAGTCATTATTTTATATTCAACCAATAAAGATTTGGGAAAAGAAAAATTGTTAGAGACTATAAAAAAATTCTCTAGTATTCTTATAAATTTAACATTTATTGCATCAATAATATCATTAATATTAGTAATTATAAAATTTGAACTTATAATTGAAAAATGGAATACTGTAATTAGAATACAAGGAATTTATGAAGGAAGAATTTGGGGTATATATGGAAATCCAAATACTTTAGCTAATTTAGCATTTATATCATTATTTTTAAGTATTGCAATATATAGATATTATAAATATAAGAAGTTTTTAATATTTAATTGTTTTATTCAATTGCTATGCATTTTTATGTCAAACTCAAGAGCTTCTATATTAGCTACTTTTTTAGTTATATTGATATACATATTTGTAATTATCGTAGTTAAAAAAGAAGTTAAGTTTACTGATAATATAATTAAAATAATGTCAGTAATATTTATATCAGTTGGTTTAGTAAGTATCATAGGTTTATTTGTATTAAATTCTAATTTTATATTAAAAAGAGAATATAAAGAAGGTAATATTACTAATGGAAGATTAGATATATGGTGTGCTTCGCTTAATGCTGTGAAAGAAGATATTATCTTTGGTGTAGGTCCTGAAAATATAAAAGAAAATGTAAACAAATTTCTAAATCCTAATTATGTGATTGAAAATCCAGATATAGCTTCAAATACACATAATATATTTTTACAAATATTATTGTCATATGGTGTTTTAGTGATGATTTTATTTATGTTATTTAATATATGTAGTCAAGTATATATATTAAAATATTTATTTAAAAAAGAAAATTACACTAAAGATAAATTAAAATTTAGATTAATATTGACATTAGATATGATAATAATAGGGTTATTGATAATGAACGTATTTGATTCTAATATTTTATTTTTCTTTTCATTTATAAATGCGACCATATTTTGGATTATATATGGATATATAATTAGCTTAGTAAAAAAAGAAGATAATAGAAAAAAAATTCTATTTCTTATAGACAACTTAGATGGTGGAGGAGCAGAAAAGGTTTTAACTGACATAATAAAAAATATAGATAGGAGTAAATTTAATGTAACAGTAAAGACTTTATTTAATGAAGGGATTTATATAAATGAAATAAAAGGTATAGAATACAAATATATAGTTTCTAATCCTAATATATGGAAAAAAAGGATTTTGTATAGAATAATAATGTATTTACCAGCAATAATTTTACATCCAATAATAATATATGATAACTATGATGTAGAAGTAGCTTTCTTAGAAACAGGAGTAACTAAGATAATATCTGGGGGATTTAATTCAAAAAAAATAGCTTGGATTCATGCTGATATTCATACTACAAAAGATAATCAAAAATGGTATTATAGCCATAAAAGATTTGTAAAAGCATATTGTAAATTTAATAAAATTATATGTGTTTCAAATACTTCTAAAAAAGCATTTTTTAAAGAAACAGGAATAATAGAAAATGTAGAAGTTATATATAATCCTATAGATGAGAAAAATATAATAAATATGTCAAAAGAAAAATTAGATAATATAAAAAGCAATTTTAAAGTTATATCAATAGGAAGATTAGAAAAAATAAAAGGTTTTGATAGATTAATTAAAGCAATTTATAACTTAAAAAAAGAAAATATTAATATTAACTTATTGATAGTTGGAGAAGGAAGTCAAAAAAAATATCTATTAAATTTAGTAAAAGAAAATTCTTTAGAAAATAATGTAAAATTAATTGGATTTGATTCTAATCCGTATAAATATATTGTAAATTCGGATTTATTTATAAGCTCTTCTTTATCGGAAGGTTTTAGTTTAGTAATAGCAGAAGCTATGATTTTGGGAGTTCCAGTTTTAAGCACTAATACGGCAGGGTCAAAGGAACTATTAGATGGAGGAGAGTTTGGGTTGATTGTTGGCAATTCATGTAATGACTTATCTGAAGGAATTAAAAAGATATTTATTGATAAAGAATTATTATATAAATTAAAAGAAAAATCTATTGAAAGAAAAGAGATTTTTAAATTAGATAAGAGTATAAGAGAAATTGAGAGTTTGATAAAAGGAGTATGCGATGACTAAATTTTGTACAGTATTTACACCTACTTACAATAGAGGAGAGGATTTGATAAGTTTATATAATTCTTTAAAAGCCCAGGACTTAAAGGATTTTGAATGGATAGTAGTAGATGATGGATCAGAAGATAATACTAGAAAAATTATTGAGAATTTAAGTATTAAAGAAAACTCATTTGAAATAAAGTATATATGGCAAAAGAATGGTGGAAAACATAGAGCTATAAACAATGGAATAAATTATTCAAATGGTAAATTGTTTTTTATAGTTGATTCTGATGACACCTTAGAATCAAATGCAATATCAAAAATAAAAAAATATGTAAATTCTTTACCTAATGTTAAGGATTTTGCTGGAGTATCCGGTTTAAGAAAAAATAAAGATGGACAAATTATAGGAAATATTTTAAGTAAGGAATATATAGATTGTACAAATATAGAGAGAGCGAAATATAATTTGATAGGTGATAAAGCAGAAGTATATTTTACAGAGATATTAAAAAAGTATAAATTCCCAGAATTTGAAGGAGAAAATTTTTTAACAGAATGTATAGTATGGAATAAAATAGCAGCAGATGGATATAAAATTCGATGGTTTAATGAACCTATATATATATGTGATTATAGAGATAATGGGTTAAGTAAAACCCTAAATAATTTAAAATTAAAAAATCCGAAAGGATATTTATTAAATATAAAGTCAGATATAGAGTTATTAGATATAAAAGGAATAAAAAAATTAGCATATATATATTCGTATTATGAAACTGTTAAATCAATCTATACGAAATCAAAAATAATTGAAGATTTAGAAATAACATATTTATCATTATATTTAGCTATAATTGCAAAAAAAACAAATAAATTTTTGAGGATTAAGCTATGAGAGTTAAAAAATCTATAAGAGGAGCAAGTGTATCATTAATATTAAATATAATTACATTGATGGTTGGATTAATATCTCAAGCTATATTTATAAAAACATTAGGAATTGAATATTTAGGGATAAATGGATTATTCAATAATATAATATCTATGTTGGCTATAGTAGAATTAGGAATAGGACCAGCTATAGTATATAAATTATATAAGCCATTAGCTGAAAAAGATATAGAATCGATTAAAGCTTTAATGCTATTTTATAAAAAATGTTATAATAAAATAGCTATTATAGTTTTAGTAATAGGCTTTATTATGCTTCCATTTATTAAAATAATTGTCAATGCTGATATAGATAATAATATTTACTTTATATTTATGTTATTTATATTTGATGCATCAGCTTCATATATTTATTCTTATAAAAGGTCAATAATACAAGCAGATCAAAATAATTATATAATAAGCTTGGTGCATATAGGATATGTAATAACATTAAATTTAATTCAAATATTAATTCTAATATATACTCATAATTATATAATTTATATTATTGTTAAAATAATATTTAGGATTTTAGAAAATCTAGTATTATCAAAGATTTCTGATATATTATATCCGTATTTAAAAGATAAAAATATAAAAAATATAAGTGAAGATATTTTACTAGATATAAAGAAAAAAGTTAAAGGATTAATATACCATAAAATCGGAGGATTTATGGTATCTGGAACTGATAATATAATAATATCTAAATATTTAGGGGTAGCATATGTAGGATTATATTCTAATTACTATATGATAATAAATGCTGTGTATATTTTGATTTCACAAATTTTTTCAGCTTTTACGGCAAGTGTTGGTAATTTAATAGTATCTGAAACTAGAGAATATTCTTATAAAATATATAAAAAAATTATGCTGTTAAACTTTTGGATATACAGTATTGCAACAAGTATGATATATACTTTAATTAAGCCATTTATAAAATTATGGATTGGAGAACAGTTTGTTTTACCTGATATAGTGTTAGTTATGTTATGTATAAATTTCTATATGTTAGGAATGAGAGCCTCAATAGGAATATATAAAGATGCTTCAGGTATATTCTGGGAAGATAGATATATACCTATAATTGAATCTACTATAAATATAGTAGCATCTATTATATTGGTAAAAAAAATAGGATTAGTTGGTATTTTTATAGGTACTTTTTTAAGTTCAATTATAGTGGTATTTTTTAGCTTACCTTATTATGTATATAGAGATGTATTTAAAAAAAATATATTGGAGTATTATAAAGTATATATAAAATATTTATTATTAGTATTAATTAGTGTTTTAGCAATTAGTATAATAACTATAAATATTAATTTTGATAATGAAATTTTAAGTTTTATATTTAATATGGTAATATCTTTTTTTATTCCTATGATAGTTAATATTATTACGTTAAATAAAACTGATGAATTTATTTATTTTAAAATGATCGTAATAAATATATTAAAAAATATAAAAAAATTTGAATTTTTTAATAATAATAAAATATATAATAAAAATAGATAATATTAAACTTAATTATATATATATAAACGATAGTAGTTTCTATCGTTTTTTTTATTTAATTGATATTATATATAAAGTTTTGAAATATTTATTCGAATATAATACAGAGATATATTTTTATAAGGGTGTATATCAAAATTTATATAAGGGGATAGAATTTATGAATAGAAGAAAATTAAAAAATATAATTAAATCAACAATATTAATAATGGCAATTTCAGTTTTTGGAAGTGAGATGTCAGTAGAAGCTAAAACAAATACTGAAAACGAATTTATTTCAGTTATGGAAGAATATAAAGATGAAAAAGTTACTGTTGAAAATGGAATTTCTTTAAGATATGGAGAAACTTTGAATTTAGCACAATATGAAGGGTGGAAATTATCTAATAATAATGTAATAGAGATAGAAAATGGGATAGCAAAACCTAAAAAATCAGGAATTGTATTTTTAAGTAATAAGATAGGTGATACAGTTCACATAATAGAAGTTTATGTACCTGAAAATACAACTGTTTATAATATAGCTAGAAATAAGCAAGTAGATAGAAACTACTATAAAGTTTTTATTGATCCAGGACATGGTGGGCATGATAATGGAGCATCAGGTAATGGCATTAAGGAAGATGAATTTAATTTAAGTTTATCATTTAGATTAAAAAAGCATCTTGAAAATAGGGGAATTGAAGTTAAGATGAGTAGGGAAGCTGATATATACCTAGACCTTAAAGAAAGAACAGATATGGCTAATGCATATGAATCAGATTTATTTATTTCAACACATGCAAATTCAGCTGATAGTACGAGCGCTAATGGAATAGAAACATATTATCATAACAGTAAAGCACAAGATAAACCTTTAAGTGATAAAATACAAACAAATGCAATAAAAGAAACAAATGCTGTTAATAGAGGTGTAAAGACTGAAAATTTTGCAGTACTTAGAGAAAGCAAAATGATATCTAGTTTATTTGAATCTGGATTTATAAGTAATTCAAATGAAGCAAGCAAATTACAAACCCCTGAATATCAAGAGAAATTAGCTAAAGCTATAGCTGATGGTATAGAAACTTACTTAAAAGAAAATATACAACTAAAGCCAGAAGAATCAAAACCAGAACCACCAGCAGAAGAATCAAAGCCAGAACCACCAGCAGAAGAATCAAAGCCAGAACCACCAGTAGAAGAATCAAAGCCAATACCACCAGTAGAAGAATCAAAGCCAACACCACCAGTAGAAGAGTCAAAACCTAATGAACCATTAAAAGAAAAAACTGGTGTAGTAACAGCAAGTGTATTAAATGTAAGAAATGGAGCAGGAACTAATAATAAAGTGATAGGATCATTTAAAAAAGGATCAAAAGTAACAATAGTAGAAACAAAAAATGGCTGGCATAAAGTTAAGTATGGAAATGGCTATGGATATGTAAGTGCAGATTATGTAAAAGTAGAAGGAAATAATACAACTACAAAACCAAATCAAACACCATCAAATAGTACAAATAAGACTGGGACAGTAACAGCAAGTGTATTAAATGTAAGAAATGGAGCAGGAACTAATAATAAAGTGATAGGATCATTTAAAAAAGGATCAAAAGTAACAATAGTAGAAACAAAAAATGGCTGGCATAAAGTTAAGTATGGAAATGGCTATGGATATGTAAGTGCAGATTATGTAAAAGTAGAAGGAAATAATACAACTACAAAACCAAATCAAACACCATCAAATAGTACAAATAAGACTGGGGCAGTAACAGCAAGTGTATTAAATGTAAGAAATAGAGCAGGAACTAATAATAAAGTGATAGGATCATTTAAAAAAGGATCAAAAGTAACAATAGTAGAAACAAAAAATGGCTGGCATAAAGTTAAGTATGGAAATAGTTATGGATATGTAAGTGCAGATTATGTAAAAGTAGAAGGAAATAATACAACTACAAAACCAAATCAAACACCATCAAATAGTACAAATAAGACTGGGACAGTAACAGCAAGTGTATTAAATGTAAGAAATGGAGCTGGAACTAATAATAAAGTAATAGGTTCATTAAAAAAGAATTCTAAGATAACAATAGTAGAAACAAAAAATGGTTGGCATAAAATAAGATATGGTAATGGATATGGATATGTGTCAGCTCAATATGTAAAATAATCGTTTTATTTATATTTAATTAATAAATAATAGCACCTTAAGTTTATAATACTTAAGGTGCTTAATACTTGGCAGATAATATTAAAAATTTAGAGTAAACAAAATATTATATAAATTTTTCTATTGCTTTTGCAACTCCAGCATTATCATTAGTATCTGTTATAAATTGAGCTTTTTCTTTTACTATATCTAATGCATTTCCCATAGCGACTCCAATTCCTGCATACTCTATCATGGAAAGGTCATTTTCGCTATCGCCTATACAAAGTATTTCTTCTCTTTTTATATCAAATATTTTAGCTAGTTGTTTTACTGCATTTCCTTTAGTTGTTCCAGAATTCATAATTTCAAAATTATATGGGCTAGAGCAAACAACTTCATATTTATTTAGGTTTTCAATTTCTTTTCTAGCTTTTTCAACTTCTTTTATATTTTCTTTTGAATAATCTATACAAATAGCTTTAAGAATAGATCCTTCACAATCTTTTAAGGTATTAGTTAAATCTTTTTCTACTATAAATTTAGTTTTATCTTCTTCATTTGTAACACCTTTATTACTTATAAGATAAGCGTGATTATCTATAAATTCTTCATTTGATATTGCAGTATCCCATGTATTGAAAAATAATTTTAAGTTATATTTTTTTAAAATATTATATATTTCAATTGTATCTTCTAAAGAAAGAACACTTTCATATATTACTTCTCCAGTATTTCTATCTTTTATATATGCACCATTGGATGATATTATTGGAGCATTTATGCCAACTAATTCTCTATAAAAATTTGCAGAGGTAAAGAGTCTTCCAGTTGATATTGCAACATGTATACCTTTATCTATAGCTTTTTTTAAAGCAATTTTATTTTCGGTACTTACTGTGTGATCTGTATTTAAAAGAGTTCCATCCATGTCTGTGCAAATTAGTTTAATAGTCATTATTATTACCTCCATTGGTTAGATTAATTTTTACCTTTTGTTATTTTCATATATTAAGTTTAGTCTATCATTATAGATTTTATAAGTAAAGAAAGATAAAAATACAATATTAATAAAAGGTTAATAAAATATGTATATTATGTTACAATGAATTTATTATAATTACTAAATTTTATTTTAGGTTTTAAAAAGTGAGGGTGAAATGTACAAGGTAAGTGTTATTATACCAGTTTACAATGTTGAGGATTATTTGAGAGAAACTATAGATTCAATTATAGATCAGACAATGAAAGATTATGAGGTTATATTTATTGATGATGGTTCAACAGATAATAGTATTAATATAATAAAAAAATATATAGATAAAAATGAAAATATGAGACTTATTTGTCAAGAGAATATGGGACCAAGTGTTGCAAGAAATAGAGGGATTGAATTAGCTGAAGGAGAATATATTGCTTTTATGGATTCTGATGATAAGCTTCCAAAGGATTCATTAGAGTTAAGATATAATTTAGCTAAAGAAAATGAAGCAGAAGTAATAATATGTGGTACTTATAAATTTGATGAAGAGAGAAAATGGCCAATGATAAAACACTTTTTAAAAGAGGGAGAAAAAGATGTTATTAAAGATGAAGATTTATTATGGACATTAGGACCTTGTAATAAATTATTTAAAAGTGATTTTATAAAGGAAAGTAAATTCCCAGAGGATATAAAATATGCAGAAGATCAGGTTTTAGTATTAGAATCATATTTAAGGGCAAAAAAAATTGTTGCAACTCAAAAAGTTGGTTATTATTATAGAATAAGGCCAGCAGATAAAGAAGGATCTCTTACTTCTCAAATAAAAGATAAATCTCTTAATGTGTTAGATCAAGTTTATAAATCTTGGACAAGCACATTAGAAAATATAAATAAATATTGTATAGATGAAAAAAAGAAAAATATTCTAAAGACTAACTATTTTTCTAGACTTATAAAAATTGATATTTGGCCACCATTGAGGCATATTATAATAAGTGAAGATGAAAGCATACAATTAGAAGGGTTAGATAAGTTAGAGAAATTAATAAGTACTTTAAGTTTATCTACTATAAATTCTTGTGATAATCTTTTATGGATTTTAACTGAAGGATTTATAAGAAACTATAAGAAATTAACGAGAGAAAGTAAAAAAAGATATTTAGAAATATTAAAGATTACTTATGAAAATACTAATATTAAAGGATTAAAAATTTAGATAAAAGGAATAGAGAAAAATAAATTTATATATCCTGTAATTTATACTTTAATAAAAAAATTTTTGAGAACTATAAAACATATAAGAGAACACATAAAAATAATATAAATATTTAAAATAAAAAAACTTCTTATGATTTTAATAATTATAAGAAGTTTTGTTTTATATAAATTTAATTCTTTAGTAATCATATAAATATAGTTAAAAGGTTTTTCTTAAAATTTAATATTATTACAATTTAATTAATAAATAATGAATAATAGTTCAAAATATGATATAATTTTATACAGTATTAAACTTTTTTAATAAAAACTTTTACAAGGGATGAGAAATTTTTTAGGAAAATGGGAGAGATATATGTGCAAGATAAGTATTATAATACCAGTTTATAATGTAGAGGAATATTTAAAAGAAACATTTGAATCTTTAATTAATCAAGATATGAAAGATTTTGAGGTTATATTAATAGATGACGGATCAACTGATAGAAGCTTTGATATTCTAAAAGAATATAGTAATAAGTATGAATATATAAAAGTTTATAAACAAAATAATAGTGGTCCTAGTAAAGCAAGAAATAAGGGACTATCTCTAGCAAAAGGAGAATATATAATTTTTATGGATTCTGATGATATACTACCATTTGATTCTTTAAGTTACAGATATAATTTGGCAAAGAAATTAGATTTAGATATTGGTATTTTTGCAAGTCATAGATTTGATGAGGAAAAAGAATGGCCAATGAAAACACATTTCTTAAGTGAAGGATATAAAGAGTTGGATAGTGATTATGATTTAATTTTAACGTTAGGACCATGGAATAAAATTTTTAAATCATCAATAATAAAGGATTTAAGGTTTCCAGAAGATATAAAATATGCTGAAGATCAAGTATTTATAATGACTTCATATATGAGAGCAAATAGTATATATGCAAGTAATAAAGTAGTTTATAAACAAAGAATAAGATCTAATAATTTATCTTTAACAAGTCAAATAGATACTAATTCAGATAAAGTTTTATTTCAAGTAAATAAAGCTTGGAAAAAGATAAATTTAGAATTAGAAAATAGATTTGAGAATAAAATAATTCGAGATAAATTAAAAGAACAGTATTTTGAAAGATTATTAGATTATGACATTTGGCCACCTTTAAAAAATGCAGTTATTAGAGGAGAAGAGAATGTAAAAATAAATGCATTAAAAAATATGAATGAAATTTTAAATGAAATAGATCCTGTAATAATAAATAATTCTAGAAAATTAAGATGGATAATGGGACAAGGGATAATAAATAAATATTTATTTTTAACTAAAAATACTAAAAAAGTATATGTAGAAATTTTGGCTGATTTTTATAACAAATTTAATTCTAATAGTAGAGAGATTTTGGAAAGAGAAAATATTCAATTATATAAGTGTTTAGAGAACGTAAGTAAAAGCAGAAGCTCTTTAAGTATATTTAAATATTTAGTAAGAAGAAAAGTAGGAAGAGTTCTTGGAAAAGTAAAAAATATTTTTAGAAGAAGTGCTAAGATATCATTTAATTTTGGAAAAATGTTATCAATGAATGAAAATTTAGTAATACTTGCTAGTAATAAAGGTGAAGAATTACAAGGAAATTTAAAGTTTATATATGATGAATTGAAAAAAGATAATAAATATAAAATAAAGCTTTATATGAAAAATGATTCACGTACTTTTAAAGAGCTTATAGATATGTACTTAGATTTTTCAAGAGCAAAATATATAATTTTAGATGATTATTATAGACAAATTTATGGTTTAAAATTTAGAAAAAAAGCTGAAGTTATACAAGTTTGGCATGCATGTGGAGCTTTCAAGAAATTTGGATTTAGTTCTATAGGAAAAGGAGATGGAAATCCAAAAGAATTTGAAGAAAGAGCTCATTCAGCTTATACAAAAGTTATAACTAGTTCAAAGAATATAATTCCTAAATATGCAGAAGCGTTTAATATATCAGAAAAAAATATATTACCTTTAGGAGTTCCAAGGACAGATATACTTTTAGATGAAGCATATAGATTATATAAGAAAAATGATTTAGAAGAAAATTATCCAAATATAAAAGGCAAAAAAATAATTTTATATGCACCTACTTTTAGAGGAAATACTAAGCAAAGACAAAACTTTAAATTAGAATTAAATCCTGTACAACTTTTAAAAGGAATAGATGAAGATTATGTATTAATATTAAAACTTCATCCAAGTGTAAAAAATGGGCTAAATGATGTCGTTATTCCAAAAGAATTAGAAAATAGAGTTATAAATATGAATAGTTCTACTGAAATTAATGATTTAATTATAGCATCAGAAATTGTAATAACAGATTATTCATCTGTTGTTTTTGAAGCTTCTTTATTAGAAAAGAAAATAATAATGTATGCTTATGATAAAAATGAATATTTAGCTGAAAGGGACTTCTATTATGATTATGATAGCTTCGTTCCAGGAGTTATTGCAGAAAAAAATGAAGATATAATACGAATAATTAATGAAAATGAGTTTGATTTAAAGAAAGTTAGAGAATTTAGAGATAAATTTTTTGATGATTGTGATGGACAAGCTAGTAAAAGATTCGTAGAAACTATTTTCAAATAGAAACTGGAGGAAGGTTAATGTTAAAAGAAATAATAAAAGAAAATGCTAAGTATTTAAAGCAAACAATACTTATATCAAAGTTTGATTTAGTAAAATTTTATAAAGGGGCTGCCCTTGGTTATGCTTGGGCAATTATTCGCCCTATGGTTACTATAGGAGTTTATTTATTTGCATTTACAATTATAAGAAATAATCCTAGAATGGGAAATTTCCCTTATTTTCTATGGCTTATTGCAGGGCTTTGTCCTTGGTTCTTTATAAGTGATGCAATAGTTGGTGGAGCAATGTCAATTAGAACTTATAGGCATTTTGTAACTAAGATGAAATTTCCAATTTCAACTATACCAACATTTACAATACTATCAAAATTATATGTTCAATTAATGTTAGTTGGAGCTATTACAGTTGTATTTTTGTTATTTGGATATTTCCCAGATATATATTATCTTCAATTTTTAATATATATCCCAATGATGTATTTATTCTTTTTAGCACTTTCATGGACACTTGCTTCATTATCAGTTATAAGTAGAGATTTTGAAAATTTAGTTAAAGCAGCTATACAAGCAATACTTTGGTTATCACCAATTTTATGGAATATAAATGATGTAAAATCAAGCTTTTTAAGGATTATTTTAAAGCTAAATCCAATAGGATATTTTATTCAAGGATATAGAGATATATTCTTATATAAAAGATGGTTTTTTGAAAGTCCATATACAATATATATGATATTTGTAATAATAATTTTTGCTTTAATTGGTAGTAGAGTTTATAAAAGAACATATAAAGAATTTACAGATGTTTTATAAAGAAAAGCTAAAAGTCTTTATAAGTTAGGAGATTATTATGGAAGATTATGCAGTTAGGTTCAAAAACCTTACTAAAGAATATAAATTATATAAAAATGATAAAGATAGATTTAAAGATTTACTTTGGGGAAAAAGGTATAAACCTTTTAGAGCAATAGATAATCTTACATTAGATTTGCCAAGAGGAGAGGTTATAGGAATACTCGGGAAAAATGGTTCTGGTAAATCTACAATATTAAAAATGGTTACGGGAGTTGTATACCCAACAGAAGGTGAGATTGAAGTTAATGGAAAAGTTTCGGCTTTATTAGAGTTAACAGCTGGTTTTGATGGAGAGCTTACTGGAAGAGAAAATATTTTTTTAAAAGGTTATTCTATGGGAATGATAAGAAGTGAAGTTTCTAAAATATTAGAATCAGTAATAGAATTTTCAGAACTTGGAGATTACATAGATCAACCTGTAAGAATGTATTCAAGTGGAATGAAAGCAAGGCTTGGCTTTGCAATTGCAGTAAATATAGATCCAGACATATTAGTTGTAGATGAAGCATTATCAGTTGGAGATGAAATGTTTAGAGAAAAGTGCTTAAGAAGAATGGATAAGTTTAGAGATGAAGGAAAAACAATTCTTTTTGTTTCACACTCACTTCCTCAAATGAGAAATTTCTGTACAAAGGGAGCATGGCTATATCACGGAAAATTAATAGATTATGGAGAAATAGATGAAGTAGCAAATCTTTATAAACATTTTTTAAATGGAGTTTCCATAGATGATATTATAGAAAATAAGCATAAATATAAAGATTTAGTAGAGATAAAACAAAGTCTTACAGATGTAGACATGACAGAAGAAGAAATAATATTTAAAGGATTTGTTTCTTTAGAGCCATTAAATAAAGAATATAAGATTGATAATATCACTTTAAAAGATGATGAAACTGAATATGTATATAAAGATATAGAATTAGTAAAAAGCACTGAAAAAAATGAAAATAAATATGATTATATATTTAAATTACCATTTACAGAAATACAAAAAGGGTTCTTTAATTTTGAAATTAATATAGATGTTGATGGAGAGAATTATAATAGGCAAGCTTGGTGTGCAAGCAAGTTTGGTCAATTTGTTAATAATGAGCATAATTTAGATATAACAATAAAATCAAATAGAATGAAAATAAGAAAAGAATAATAAAAGACTTGAAGCATTATTTAGCTTCAAGTCTTCTTTTATTATTTGAAAATGGCTTTAATTTTAAAATTTCATTTATTCCAATAGAACTACTAGAGACTAATATAGGTAATATACAAACTAAATATCTAGAACGAGCTTCCCATAATATTAAGAATAAAAATACTCCAAATATACATATGTTAAAAAGAAAGCCAATTTTATTTTTAGATTTAAATAAACCTATTGAACCAATTAAAATTAAAAATAATAGTAATGAATGACTAGCTTCTGAAAAAGAAGTAAATAGGTTATTTTTATCTCCATAAATGTATGTATGAAGAAAATTTGGCCTAATTGGCTTTCTAGATAATTTTTCAGGAGCGAAATAAGTTCCATCTCCCCAAGTATATTGTATTTTTTTATATAAGAATTTATTATATCCACCTATTCCATAATTTTCAAGTCTGGTTTTTATAGTTTTTATATTAAATTCTTGAATTTCTTTTTTTGTTTTACCAGCATTTTTACTTAAATCAACATCTTCTCCATTAAAGCCACCGTTGTCTTTAAGTCCCATCATAATCCAATGTGTTGATGGAAGGCCTGCATCTTTTAAAGGGACAGGAATATATTTTTGACAAGTAGAAGCTATCAAAATAGATGAAACTATAAAAGAAATAATAAAAAGTGATATAAATCTAAAAAATCCTTTTAAATTATCTATTATGAATATTGAAAAAATAGATAAAGCTATGAAACCTATTGCTATATTTGTTTTAATTCCTATTCCAAGAGCTAATATAATTCCAATAAATATTGGTAAGAATATATTCTTATTTTTACTTTTAATATAAATATAAAATAATAAGAAAGCTAGTGGAAGAAAAATCATTGTCAAAGTATCAGTATAAAAAATAGGTGTATAAGAGTAAAAAGGTGTTATTACGATAAATAAAAAAGAAGATATAGTAGCAACTCTTATATTAAATACCTTTTTAATTAATATGTAAGTTATTATTACACTAATTAAAACAACTATTATATTTATGACTACTGAACTAAGAATTAAATTAAAACCAAAATAGTAGCATAGTTTATAAAATTTCATCCATAAAACTGTTATAAAAATATTATTTGGATAAAGCTCATAAAAATAAGAAGAGAAAAATTCCCATTCATTAGAAGCGACATTTGTAGAACTATTAAAAATAGGAGTCATATCCCAGCCAGGGTTTACTGCAAAAAAGTATCCAAAAAATATTTGAAGCAAAATAAATATAATTAAATTAATAATTGATATTATTAAAAGACTTCTTTTACTTAAATTTTTAGTAATAAAGCATAAAAATAAAAATCCTAAACATAAAAGTAAAAACAAGAAAAATACAAATCCTTTATTAAGTTTTTGATTGAAAGGATTTAAAAGAGCAAAATGAAAACAAAAACTAATTACTAATAAAAATATTACATTAAATATTATTAGTAAAGTATTTTTTAATTTACTTTTCTTCATCATTGAAATTTACCTTATCCTTTATAATATATAATGGTCTATTTTTGCTTTCATCATAAATTCTTCCTATATATTCTCCTATTATTCCTAAAGAAAGTATTTGAACTCCACCAAAGAAAGTCATAACAGAAATAAGAGATGTCCATCCAATACTAGCACTAAATACAAACTTACTTATAAGAGCATATACAAAAATTAAAAATGAAATAAATATAGAGAAAAAGCCAAATGCGGACATAAGCTTTAATGGTTTTGATGAAAATGAAATTATACCATCGCTTGCAAACTTAAGCATTTTAGATAAAGGATATTTTGTTTCTCCAGCAAATCTTTCATCACGAGTGTATTCTATATATGTTTGATTAAATCCAATCCAACTAATCATTCCTCTTATAAATCTATTTTGTTCTGGCATTTCTCTAAATGCTTTTACAACTGATTTGTCAATAAGTCTAAAATCTCCAGTATCTTTAGGAATTTTTATATCAGACATTTTAGCAAGGAATCTATAAAAATATTTAGCAGTTATAAGCTTAAATTTACTTTCTCCTTTTCTTTTCCCTCTTTTTCCATAAACAACTTCATAACCTTCTTTCCATTTTTCAATCATTTGTGGAATAAGTTCAGGTGGATCTTGAAGATCTGCATCAATAATGACTACTGCATCACCAGAACAATTAAAAAGTCCAGCAGTAACAGCTACTTGATGTCCAAAATTTCTAGCAAAGTTTATAACTTTAACTTTTTCATTTTCTTTCGATATATCCTTTAGAATATCTAGAGTTTTATCTGTACTCCCGTCATTTATAAAAATAATTTCATAATCATAAGAATCAATAGATTCCATAACAGATTTTAATCTGTTATAACATTCTTGTGCTACAAGTTCCTCAAAATACATAGGAACAATAACACTAATTAAATTTTTATTCAAAAAATCACCTCATAAAATTTTTATACCATGTTTAATTTATAAACAAAGATATTATACCATAAAATTGCTAATCAGTTAAAAATATTAATAAATTGTAACTTGAAAATGGTTTTTTTTAGACTATTTTTATATTACTATCTAAAATTAAAAAATATATTATAATTAGAAATTGTTTTTTTATAAATATAATGAATTAATAAAAATATAGAATAATATTTATATATTAAACATAATTTATATGAAAATTTTTTCTCAAAAAATTAAATCAATCATAACTCTCCGCTAATTTTACCCTATCAAATAAAAAATAATTAATTAAAAAAAATAATAAAAAATTTTTTCAAAAAAAATCTAAATTTTTTTATCCAAAATTCATTTCTCGTAATACTTATTTATTAGAAGCACTCCTAAAAGCACTTTGGTTAGTGATTTTTAAACTATTTGTATTGTTTTTTTGAGTTGTTGCTTATGTTGTAAGCTTTGTATTTTGTTTTTATGTGCTTTAGGGGATTGTTTTAGAGATTTATTTTATAAAAATTATAATTTAGGGGAGTGAATTTTATGAGAAAAATTATTTTAGGATTTGATCAAAAGAAGGCTATGGAGGATAATCTTGAGCTTAAAGATTTGGTTTTACTTAGGTTTATTGTTGATGGAATTAATGATAAATGGCTTTTAAAGAAAGAGATTGATGGGGAAGTTTTTTATTGGGTTAAGATGAGTGCTATTTTGGAAACTTATCCTGTTATTGATTTAAAAACTAAGGATTCTATAAGGAGAAGACTTAAAGTTTTAGTTGAGAAGGGATATTTAAAATACAAGCTTTACTTTAGTGGTGGAAAGTATACTTTTTATAATATTACAAATCTTACTAAGGAGCTTTGTATTTTTAATGGAGGTTATTCTAAAGATAGAAAAAATAAAAATTTAAAAGGAAATAAATTTAATAAGAAAGAGTTTCCACCTAGAAATAAGGTTTCACTAGATAATATTGATGAAAATTCTATTAAAGAGGTAGTTGATTATTTGAATTTTAAGATTGGTGCTAATTATAAAAGTAGTAGTAATGGAACTATAACTTATATAACTACTCTTATTGATGAAGGTTTTAGCATTAATGACTTTAAGTGTGTTATTGATAAAAAATATAAAGAGTGGGCTAAAACTCCTTATGAAAAATATTTAAGACCTTCAACTCTTTTTAAGAAACAAAATTTTGAGGAATATTTAAATCAAAAAGAAAATCATGAAATTTTAACTCCTGATTATGAAGCTTTTGATGAGTTTTAAGAGGTGATTTTATGATAGATATGTTTAATTTAGATGCTGAAAAAGAGATTTTAGGTAATATTTTAATTGATGATAGTAACTTTCCAAAATGTATAGATGTTATAAATGAATTTGATTTTTATGATAAGAAGCATAAGGTTCTTTTTAGTAAAATGAAAGAAATTTATGCAGAAGGTAAAAGAATAAATGAAATTAATTTAACTGAAGCAATTGGAAAAAAAGATGTTTTAGAAATTGGAGGAGTTAATTATATTTCTAGTTTACAGGTCTTTAGTAATGTAGCTGAAAAATCATATAATGTAGATTTAAAATCTTGTTTAAGACTTGTAAAAGGATATAGTGAAAAAAGATATTTAAAGAATTTACTTTGTAGAGCTGTTAATGCTATAGAAAATGGTGAACTTAGTAATGATATTATAAAGGAAGGAATTTATAAAGGCCTTTCAAAAAGCTTTAAGTCTAATGATAAAACTTTATCTCCAGAAGAATATTTGTTTAAAGGTTTAGAAGAAATTGAAAAGAGATATGTAAATGGTGGAGATATTCAAGGAATGAGAACTGGATATAAATCTCTTGATGAAAATTTAAATGGACTTAAAAAGGGCGAGCTTGTTATTGTAGCAGGAAGACCTAGCATGGGTAAAACTGTTTTTGCTTTAAATCTTTTAGATAGGCTTTCTGATAATAATTATAAAGTTCTTTTACATGAACTAGAAATGGGAGAAGAAACTATTTCTATGAGGCTTTTTTCTTCAAGATTAAATATAGAAAATAAACTTCTTCAAAGTGGAAAGTTATCTGAAGAACAATTTATGATTCTTATTGATGAATATCAAAAATTGATAAAAAGAGGAAATGCTTTTATAGACTTTGGAAGCAAACAATCTCTTTTATCTATAAGTGCAAAAGCAAAAACTATGAAACAAACAAAAGGACTTGATGTTCTTATAATAGATTATTTAGGTCTTATGGATATTGATTTAAAAGATACTAGAACTAATGCAGTTGGAGAAATAACAAGAGGATTAAAGCTTCTTGCTAAAGAACTTAATATAAATATTGTTCTTCTTTGCCAATTATCAAGAGCAGTAGAAGGAAGAATTGACAAAAGACCTATGCTATCAGATTTAAGAGATAGTGGAAATATAGAACAAGATGCAGATGTTGTTATTTTTACTTATAGAGAAAAATATTATGATAAAAAATTAAAAGAGGACAAGCTAGAACTTATAGTAGGAAAAAATAGAAATGGTAAAACAGGAACTATAAAATTAGATTTTTATCCTGAATATCAAAAAATAGCATAATTTTATGGAGGTGCATATGTATAAGAAAATAGAAGGATTTTATCAAGAGGCTTTGATTAAAAGTGGTTTAGATATAAAAGATGTGCATATATTAAGATACATGCTTGATTTTATGGATTCAGGCATTTTAAGAAAGCGTATTATAAATGGAAAAGATTTTTATTGGATAAGAACAGATTTAATTATAGAAGATAATCCTATATTAAAAATAAATTTGAAAAATTCTATTAGAAAAAGAATTAAAAAGCTTATTGATAAAGAATTTTTAGAATATGTTAATTATAAAAAAGGTACAAATAAAACTTTATATAGAAGAGGTAAAGCTTTAGAAAAAATTGAAGATAAAAATTATAAGAGAGATTTATCATATTTTATAAAAGGATATTCATGGAATAAAGAAGAATATTATTAAATATAAAGTGAGTATAGGAAGGGAGAAATGAGAAAAAATTATTTAATTGAATAATTAAGAGAGCATGCTAATACTTGAATTTCTGAAAATATGATTTTAGATATTTATAAAAATAAATAATTATAATATTAAAATAAAAAGAGCTACATGTAAGTAGAATTTTCTAACTTATTCTTTGTAGCTCTTTTTATATATAATTTTTTTATGCAAGTGAAGTAGCAAGTTCTTTTTTTCTTGCAGAACCTAATAAAACTCCAATTACAATTATTATACTAGCTATTAATAATCTAGCATTTAAATGATTATGCATGAATATAACTTGTAAGAAAACAGCCCAAACACCGTAAGTTATATTAAGTCCCATGGCTCTTGAAGGACCTATTTTGTGTACTGATACATAGTAAATCCAAGTTGAAAATGCTCCTATAGAAGCTGCTAAAAATGCAACAGCTCCAGAGTGTGAGAATATAACTGGAATAACATATTTAATTGCTCCCACAACTGGAAGTATTATTACTAAATCTATAATTAAAGATGAAGTAACAGTTATTAAAAGAGCCATATGTTGAGCTATAGTTTCTTTTTTCATACCCCATGATAAAAATACTCCTTGAATTCCCCATCCTAAAGCTGATAAGAATGAGAAAACAAGTCCAAGAGCCATGTTAGGATGATGAATTGAAAGACTTCCAGGTTTATAACCTATATAAATTACAGCAAAAATTATTAATATAAGTCCTAAATAAGTTTTCATAGGAAGTTTTTCTTTTAAAAATATTCTAGCAATTATAGCACCTAAAACAGGATATGTTGAAGAAATTATTGAAGCATAAGCAGCTCCAGAATATTTAACTCCTAGAATATAAAATAACATTCCAAGAGGACCTCCAAGTATTCCTGCAATTACTAATATTGCTCCATTTCTACTAAAAAAGCTAGGTATAATTTGTTTTATCTTACCTCTTATAACTAATGTTATAAAAGTCCAAAAACAAACAAATACATCATTTAAGAAATTGCTTAAAAAAGGTGCAAAGAATGCCATATAAGGACTTCCAAGCGGATTTAAAGTAAGTGCAATTCCTATTAAAACTGTGTTCATTGCCCAAGTGATACCAGAAATTAATCCAGCACCATTACCAAGTAGGGCTAAATTATTATTTTTATTCATTATAAAATCTCCTTGTGTAAAAATACCTACTCCATTTTAATAAAATAAATTTAGAATTACATAAAAAATCAATTTATTTTACAAAAAAGAAATTGTATTAAATAAAAATACATGTATATTTAGTTAAAAAATAGTACTAAAATGTAAAAATAAGCTTTGAAATTAGTTTTTATTTTTATGTGTAGTAAAATTAAAAAGTATCAAATTTAAATAGAAGGATTAAAGAATGGATAGAAAAGAATTAAGAAAAGTATTAGAAAATTCAAAATGTACTATTATTGATTTAAGAGATAGCAATTCTTTTAATGGATGGAAATTAAATGGAGAATTATTAGAAGGACATATAAAAGGAGCCTTAAATATTTCAGCTAATTGGATAGATAAAGAAAGTTTATTAATAGAAGACGAGAACACTGTTATTCTTTGTTATTCTAAAGATGAAGAACTTATAAAAGGGTTTGAAATGTTTAAAGAAGTAAAAAAACTTGATTATTTTGATATGAGAGAATTAACTTTAGATGATAAAGATTTAGTTGAATACTATAAAAATTATAATCTTTTAGTACCTCCAGAATTTATTATAGAAAATAAAGATTTAAAAATATTTCATGTAGGTTTTGGAAGTGAAGAATCTACTTCAAGAAAAGGACACATAAAAAATAGTGTATATATTGATACTGATGAGCTTGAACCACCTCCACTTTGGAGAATTGCAAATAAAGAAATTTTAGAGGAAGTTTCTAAAAAATATGGACTTCATTGTAAAGATAAAGTAGTTATTAGTGCATGGGACCAAATGGCAGCTTTTAGGGTTGCATTAATATTTGAATATATGGGAATAGAAAATGTTATGGTTTTAAATGGTGGCTTAGAATATTTTGAAAAAATGGGTTATCCATTAAGTAAAGAAAAAAATATATCAATAGAAGAATATTTAAAAACAGAAGACTATGAATTAAAAGAAGAGAAAAATAATTTAGACTTTGGAGTTCAAATTCCTAATAAAAAAGAAATTATTATAACTACAGAGGAAGTTAAAGAAAACTTAGAAAAAGAAGAGTTTACATTAGTAGATAATAGAACCTTTGAAGAATTTACAGGAGAAATATCAGGATATTCTTATCATGATAAAGCGGCAAGAATACCTAAAGCAAAATTTGGTTATGCAGGATTTTTTGGAGCAAATAGCTTAGATTATTATAGAAATATAGATGGAACTATGAAAGCTAAGGAAGATATAGAACATTTATGGAGAGAAATAGATTTAAGTAAAAAGCTAGTATTTATGTGTGGAAGTGGATGGAGAGCAAGTGAAGTTTATTTTTATGCGAAAGTTTTAGGATATGAAAACATTGGGGTATATAGTGATGGATGGATTGGATGGAGTAGTGATGAAAGAAATCCAATTGAAAAGGGATAATATTTTCTATAATTAAATATATAAAGTGTAAAATATAGTTAATTTTTATATATAATGGATTGGATTTAATATTATTTTTATTTATTTCATATTGGACTAAAACATATTTAAAATGAACAATATAATATAAAAATATCCATATTATTAGATAGCATACTGATTTTTTATATATGCTATAATGCAACTGGAATTAAACTTTTAACATTAAAAAGGTGTGGTGAATAACTACATCTTTTTTTAGGGGGATAGAAAAAATGAAAAAAAAGAGAGGAATAATTGTTTCAGTTATAGTTGTAATAGTTATTTGCATTATAGGATATGGTGTATATTCTTATGAAGCAGGTAAAAGTGAAGTAAATAATACTTCAAATAAATCACAAGATTACACTAATGAGGTTAATACAAATAAGAATACAACAGAAAAAGATAATAAAAATTATTCAAGTAAGGAAACTAGCAATCAAAATAGTACATCTTCTAAGGAAGATAGTAATCAAAAAAATGTATCATCAAATAGCAAAAATGTTACACAATTAAATAATAAAAGTAGTAAATCATCAAATACTCAAAAGAGTGAATCATCAAATAATCAAACAAATACAAATCAAACAAATAAATCAATAAATAATAATAATACATCTTCAAATAATAACAGCAATAATAATGACGAAGCATATAAGAAACGTCTTAAGGCTTTATCTGGAAAATATCAAGAGATGGAATCAAATTTACTAGATAAATATGGACATAATAAATATGGTTTAATAACTCCAGGGCCAGGACCAGAAACTACAAAATTAGAAACTTCTTATTATAATGATTGGAATGATGTTCTAAATAGTGTATGGGGAGATTTAAAAGCAAATTTACCTGAAAGTCAAATGAAAAATCTAACAAAACAAGAAGTTGAATGGATAAATTCTAAAAATGGAAAAGATATTGGCGAACAAGGACAAATGACAAGAGATAGAGCAGTATATTTACTAAAGAAATATATTTATCAAATCTCATAAACAATTGTAAATTCTATGAAAAAATCGATAGCAATAGTTATCGATTTTTTTAGTTGTTTTAATTTTTAAATTAAAAATATATAATAAATAAAGTATAATATTAATTTAATAATAATCATAAAGAAATGATTTATAATATAACAAGAGATAAATTTTTATAAGGGAAGTAGATAATATGAATTATATTTTAAATTTGATACCTCAATATGGATATATATTGGTATATGCATTATTAACTGTAGAGTTAATGGGTGTACCTTTTTTGCCTGGAGAAATTCTAATGGTTTATTGTGGATTTTTGGTATTTAAAGGAAAACTTAATTTTATACTTTTATTTATCTCTGCAACCTTTGGAGTAATTTCAGGTCTTACTTCTTCATATTTAATAGGAAACAAATTAGGTTCAACCTTTTTTTATAAACATGGTTCTAAATTTCACTTTGGACCAGATAAAATAGAAAAAGTTTCAAATCTATTAAATAAATATGGTTTGGCTTTAATTGTATTTATATGTTTTATTCCAGGATTAAAACATGTTATAGGATATTTTTCAGGAATGTCTTCAATGAATTTTAAAAAGTATGCTATAGGAGGATATTTAGGAGCTGGATTTTGGTCACTTACTTTTTTATGTATAGGAGATGCATTGGGAAGTAATTGGAGTCAATTTCACAAATATTTATTAAAATATTTAGTTACAGGTGCAATATTAATTACTGTATTAATTTTATTATTTTATATAATAAAAATATATAGGAAAAAGATTTTTGAGTTTATAACAAAAATTATATTATTTTTGGCCAATGTATTTAAATCACTTGAAAGCTTAAGAATATTTGTATTAATAACAACTATAGTTTGCATAGTTTGTATAGATGCTTTTATAAATATAGTGCAAGGTCTTTTAAATAATAATTTTGCTCTATTTAATGAAATTACATATTATCTAATAGAGAAAATATTTATTAGATATCCTATTTTCAGTTCTATATTTAAATTTTTAAATATATTAACCTCTGACTTTATGTATATATTAATTCCATTACTTTTAATAATGTTTATTTTATATAAATCTACTCTTAAAAGTGTGGAAATAAAATATCTTATACTGACAGTATGTGGAGGATTTTTTATAAAATTTATATTAAATTATATAGTTAATATATTAAGCTCTAATATAGAGATATTGAGAAATCTATTAGATGGAAGATGTTTTACTGTAATAATAATATATGGCTTTACAGGATATATATTAATTAAACATATAAATAATAATATTGTTAAAAAGGCGATAGTTATTATATTTTTAGTTATAAGCTGTGCAACTGGATTAACTAATTTATTTTTCAAAAATGATTTAAGCTCAGTATTAGCTGGATATTCTTTAGGTGCTGTTTGGTTAACATTAAATATTATATTACTTGAAGTTACTAATGTAATTCCAAATTTAAAGAAAAATGAAAAAGAGATATTTGAATAAAATTTTATGAGAAGATGCAACATTAGTTGCATCTTTTTTTATAAATAATTTAGTAAAGGTTATAATAAAAAAGATATTAAATTAAAATATAGTTTGTAATATGAAGTATATAAAAATAAAAGATGTAGCAATTAAGCTACATCTTTTACTTTTATTTTAATTGAAATTAATCCTAAGAATATAATAACACTTGCAATAATAAATGGAGTGCTACTATTACATAATCCACTTATAATTCCTGATAAAATTGGAGCAATAGCTGCACCAAGCCATCTTACAAAGTTATAAGCACCAGATGTTATATCTCTTCCATATGGAGAAGATGCCATTGCATAAGTTGTGAATAATGCATTGTTTAATCCAGAAACTAGTCCACTTATAATAACAATTACAATTCTTATATATAAGTTATCTATAAAGAAAAGGCCTAACATAAGAATTATAAAAATAATTAAGCTATATGGTAATATTTTTGAAACTTCATATTTCTTTTCTAAAGTATGTGAAAGAATTGCAGAACCATAAGCAAGCATTAATCCCCAACCACAGAATACAAGTCCAAGAACTATTGTTGGGATTTTAAGAACAAGTGGAGTATATGCTAGTATTACAAAGAATCCATAATAATAGCACATAGCGCCAATTGCTACTTTTAAAAATCTTTTTAATTTTATTAGTTTTATTAAATCTGATATTCCAGCTACTTTTCTTTCTTTTTTATTTTCTGGTTCATAAACTAAAAATGTTACAAGTAAAAATGCAATAAGTATAAATAAGCATGTAGCCATAAATGGTAATCTCCAAGAATAGTTTCCTAAGATTCCTCCAAGTAAAGGACCTCCAGCCATTCCAAGACCAATAGCAGCTTCATACATTCCAATTGCACTGCTTGGCTCGTCACTAAAAGAAATTAATAATACCATTGCAGTTGCAAAGAAAAATGCGTTTCCAAGTCCCCATCCAGCACGGAAAATTGAAAGTTCATTTATTCCACCTGAAACTGAACATAAAAATGAGAATATAGTTACTATTGCAAGTCCAATTACCATCATTTTTTTATTACCTAATTTAGTTGATATAATTCCAGATGGTATCATCATGATTGCCATTGTAAATATGTATGCTGTAAAAAGCATTTCTATTTGCCATGAATTTGCTCCAATGCTTTTAGCGATAGTTGGTAATAAAGGATCAACTACTCCAATTCCCATAAAAGCTAAAAATGTAGCAAAAATTGTTATGTATTTAGCTCTAGCTTTTTTATTTGAATTATTTGTCATAAATATTCCTCCTATTAATTTATAAATTTCGAAAAAATCGACAAGAATTAGTATACCACTTTATAAATGATATATCAATAATTGATATATCAATTATTGATATAATTCTATATTTTTTTATAATAAAATAATTCTAATAAAGGGAATATTTATCTTTAAACTGGTATATAAAGATAAAATTTTAAGTGAAAATAAAATCTATATATATAGGTTTAAAATAAAAAATTATATTTTTAAAAGAATAAAAAAAATCCCTAAGTAAAACATTTAATAATAAATACTTTACTTAGGGAATAAGCTGTCTTTAAGTGTATTTAATCTATCTTTTATGATAAATTATTTAGTAATTTATTTAGTAAATTTTTAAAATCAACTATTTCTTCTTCTGAAAAATTAGCTAAATTTTCTTTTGTATTTTCATTTATTACTGGTAAAATTTCGTTATATGTAGACTTGCCTTTTTCAGTTAAATAAACAAGATATTCTCTTCTATCTATAGGTGAGCTTTCTCTTTTTATAAGTTCTTTTTTTTCTAATAAATCTAATATTCTAGTAAGAGCAGCTCTATCTTTTAAGCATCTTTCAGCTAACTCTTTTTGATTAAAACCTTCTTTAGAATAAATATGGCTAAGAACGTTCCATTGTTCAGCAGTAACATCATAGTCTTTAAGTTTTTTTTGAAGCTTAAGCCTCATTAAAACTCTTGCTTTATATACCATGTTTCCAAAACTTTCTTCATAAATATTGCTCATAAAACTATCTCTCCTTTCTGTAAGTTAAATAGTTGCATTATATAAATATTATAAAACAATTAAGAGATATATCAAATTAAATGGTATTCATAAATAAATTAATTAAAATTCATATAAAATAATATTAATTATTTTTAAGGTTTCTGTAATAAGAATTTAAATAATATTTTTCCTCTCTTAGATATAATTAAATTAATAGCATTTTTATAACAAAAGATGAGAGGAGAGAGTTTTTATGATTATAAGAGATTATAAAGATGAGGATTTTAAAGAAATTGAAGAGTTATATATGGATGGAAGAATGAGAGAAGTTAATACTTGTGGAATTAATAATATAATTGATTTTACTAAAGATGATATTAAATTTAAAAAATTTAATAATGGAAGAAATTTTGTTGTAGATGTTGATGGAGAAATTGCAGGTTTTATATGTTTAAACTCTCCAGAAGTTTCGCTTTTATACATAAAGAGAAATTTTACAGGAAAGGGAATTGGTAAAAAACTTCTTACATTTGGTATTAATGAAATAAAAAAGACTATAAAAGATGTAGAAAAAATAAGCTTAGATTTATTTAGTGAAAATTTATTAGCTAAAAGATTATATGAAAGTCTAGGTTTTGTTAAAACAAATGAATTTCCAAGAGAAGTTGATGGAAAAGTTGTACAAGTTACACATATGGAAATTAAATAAAATGTTTGACTTATAAAGTTAATGATGATATTCTAAATGAGCAGTTGGTACGTAAGTGCTTACTACAGGGCTTGGTTTGTCTTTCGCCGGATTTCCAAGCCCTATTTTTATATAAAAAAATATAGATAAAGTTTATTTAAATATAAATTATTTATCATTTAAGGATAAATTAATTAAAATTTTTAATAAGTAGAAATATTATTACTTTGTGATTTTAGATAAAAAGAGAAATTTATTATTAAACTTATATATTTTCTTATCAAAAAATATCAGTATTGAATATATGTATAGTAGAGAATAAATTTACGAGGTGATAATAATGAAGTTTGCAGTAAGAGGAGGACACAATTTTAGTGTTCCAGGGGCAAGAGGAATAATTGATGAAACTACAGAGGATAGAAAAGTAAAAGATTCTGTAATTAAATATTTAAGAGCATTAGGACATGAAGTTTTAGATGTAACTTCTAAAGATACTCATAATACTGTAAGTTCTGATTTAGCTTATGGGATAGATAAAGCTAATAATGCAAATGTAGATATGTTTATAAGCATACATTTCAATAAAGCTTATACTACTTATGATGGAGAAATAGGTACCGAAGTTCTTGTTCATGATACATCTAAGGCAAATTATGAAGCAAATTCTGTATTAAAAAAAATAGTAAGTCTTGGATTTAAAAATAGAGGCGTTAAACAAAGAAGTGAACTTAGTGAGCTTAAAAGAACCAATATGAAAGCTATGATTATTGAAGTTTGTTTTGTAGAAGCAACTAAAGATGTTGAGCTTTATAAAAAGATTGGATATGATGAGATAGGTAAAAAGATAGCAGAAGGTTTAGCAGGGAAAAATGTATCTTCAATTCCAAATGCACCTTCAAGTCCAATAAAGCCAAAGAATAATTGGATAGTTGATTTACAAAAAGAATTAAATATAAATTATGGGGCTAAATTAGAAGTTGATGGAATTGCTGGCCCTAAAACTTTAGCTGAATGTATTATTTTAAAAAAAGGAAGTACAGGAAAAATAGTTAAAATACTTCAAAATAGATTAATTAGTTTAGGATTTTCATGTGGATTACTTGGTAGTGATGGTTCATTTGGAGCTGGAACTAAAAATGCAGTTATTAATTTTCAAAAATCTAAAGGTTTAAATAAAGATGGTATAGTTGGAAAAAACACTTGGGCAAAACTATTAGATTTGTAAAATATATTAATAAAAAAATATAGAAAAAATTAAATTTTAAAAATTATTTATTAAAAATAAAATTAACAAATTTCATAAGGAATAATTGAAAAAAATTTATAGGATGTAGTTTTTTACTACATCTTTTTTATTTTTTTAATATGTAAATTTGGATTATTTTTAGAAAAAATAGTTAATTTGATTTATTTTATGAGAAAAAGAATGTGAAAAATTTTACAGAATAATTAAAAATATGTTACAATAATGAACATAAGATGAGAGAAAAATGAAATTTATAAAATTTATTATTAACTTTTTAAATAAAAGATTGGAGAAAATAATATGAAAAGATTAAAAATTTTAATTTGTATTGGATGTGTTTTAAGTTTTAATGCTACTTCTGTTTTTGCTACTGGATTAAATTTAAATAATACTACTTCAAATAAAACTGAATTATCACAAAGTGTTGATGATAGAAATGATGAAAATTCTAATAAAGAAGATTCTAAGGCTGAAGAATCAAATGAATTTAAAAAGATTGAAGGAAATGTTTCACAAAATGAATTAGATGATGAAAGTTTAAAAATATCTTTAGATGATTTTTTAAATAATAAAGAAAAATATTCAAATGGGCCTCAATTATATTCATCAAATGAACAAAAAACAGTAAAAGTAAATGATTCACTTAATATAATAGAAACTAATTTTAATTGGAATGGAGAACTTGATTTAACTAATAAACCTAAAAAATTAGTAATGCATCATATTGAAGCATCAAGACCAGGAAGTACTATTCCAGTTACTGATATACACAATTGGCATTTAAGTAATGGGTGGACAGGCATAGGATATCATTTTTATGTAACTAAAGATGGTAAAGTTTATAGAGGAAGACCTGAAAATGCAGTAGGAGCTCATGCAAAAGGAGTTAATGCAGAGAGTATTGGAATTGCAGTAGAAGGTAAATATGATGTAGAAAATATGCCTGAAGCACAAAAGAAAAGTGTAATAAACTTAGGAAAATATTTAACTGAAAAATATAATATAAATACGATTTTAAAACATAAGGATGTTAATCCAACTGATTGCCCAGGAAAAAATTATCCTTTTGATTATATAAAAAATGAAATATTAAAGCCTGTAGAAAAACCAGTGGAGCCTCAACCAACACCACCAGTAGAGGAGCCAAATACTAGACCAATAGTTGAAAGTGATTTAAAAGTTAAATATCAAGCACATGGACAAGACTATGCTTGGCAAAATCCAGTTTATGATGGACAATTAGCAGGAACAACTGGTCAGTGGAGAAGAATGGAAGGAATAAAAATAAATTTAGAAAATGCTCCACAAGATTTAGGAATTACTTATAGAACTCATTCTGCATATGATAATGGATGGAGAAGCTGGAAATCTGATGGAGAGCTTTCAGGAACAACTGGAGAAGAAAGAAGAATGGAAGCTATCCAAATAAAATTAACAGGAAAAATGGCTAAAAATTATGATATAAAATATAGAGTTCATGTTGCAGATTATGGATGGATGCCATGGGTTAAAAATGGAGAAACAGCAGGAACTATGGGAGAAGCTAGAAGAATAGAAGCAATAGAAATAAAACTTGAATCTAGCAATGCTATTGGAGTTGAATATACTGGACATGGACAAGATTATGCTTGGCAAAAATCTAAGAGAGATGGACAATTAGCAGGAACAACTGGTCAATGGAGAAGATTAGAAGGAATAAAAATAAATTTAAAAAATGCACCAGCTGGAATGGGAATTAGATATTCAACACATTCTGCATATGATAATGGATGGAGAGAATGGAAAAAGAATGGAGAGCTTTCAGGAACAACTGGAGAAGGAAGAAGAATGGAAGCAATAAAGATTGAACTTACTGGACCAGGTTCAGAATTATATGATATAGAGTATAGAGCACATGGAGCAGATTATGCATGGCAACCTTGGGTTAAAAACGGAGCTATGGCAGGAACTATGGGCAAAGGATTAAGAATGGAAGGCTTAGAAATTAGAATAGTTAAAAAATAATTAATCAACTTAGAAGTAGACTTTATAAAACTAAAATTTAATATTAAAAAATAACATCTTTATATTAAAATAAAAGTCTTATTTTAACATAATATTAAAGTTATTACTAAAATATGTTAAAATGATTTTGGGTATTGAGTTTTAGGGGGAAAATTTATGAGAAATATTTTAGTTACTGGTGGTATTGGTTATATTGGAAGTCATACTACTATTGAATTGTTAGAAAAAGATTATAATGTTGTTATATTAGATAATTTATCTAATAGTGATATAAGAATAAAAGACAGAATTGAAATATTAAGTGGGAAAAAAATAAAATTTTATGAAGGAGATATATTAGATAACTCTATTTTAAATAAAATTTTTGAAGGGGAAAATATAGATACTGTAATTCATTTTGCAGCATATAAATCTGTTGGTGATTCTGTTAAAATGCCTTTAGAATATTATAATAATAATATTAATGGTACTGTGAATTTACTTAGAGCTATGAAGAGATATGACGTTAAAAATATTATCTTTAGTTCTTCTGCAACTGTATATGGAGAAGCAAAAGTTATGCCTGTATCTGAAAAAACACCTCTTATGACACCAACGAATCCTTATGGAAAAACTAAAAGTATGATGGAAGAGATTTTAACTGATGTATATAAAAGTGATAACTCATGGAATGTTGTACTTTTAAGATATTTTAATCCAGTTGGAGCACATAAAAGTGGATTAATTGGTGAGATGCCAAATGGAATTCCTAATAATCTTATGCCATATATTTCTAAAGTGGCTGCTGGAGAGCTTGAATATATAAGTGTTTTTGGAGATGATTATAAGACAATTGATGGAACCGGAGTAAGAGATTATATACATGTAGTTGATTTAGCAAGTGGACATGTTAAAGCTTTAAATAAAATAGAAGAAAAATGCGGATTAAAAATTTATAATCTTGGAACAGGAAATGGATATTCAGTTTTACAAGTTATAAAAGCATTTGAAAAAGCAGCTAATAAAAAAATAAATTATAAGATTGTAGAAAGAAGATCAGGAGATATAGGGACATGTTATGCAGATCCTAAATTGGCAAAAGAAGAGCTAGGATGGGAAGCAAAATACGAGATAGATAAAATGTGTGAAGATTTCTGGAGATGGCAATGCACTGGACTAAAATCTTTAATAGAAGATGAGGTATTAGTTTAAAAGAATTATATAAAAATAATATAGCTTTAATAAAAAGGTGAGATTATCAAATTAAAAATCTCATCTTTTTATACCTATAAATAATTTTATTAATAGTACCTTTAAAATAAATAGTAAATTAAAATTATGATATAAAAAAATAAATACCCAGTTTGTTGACACTATTTATTTTAAATGTTAGGCTTTAAAGGATGAAAATTAGACTAATTTAGGTTTTATAAGAATTTTTATTAGATTTTCTTATAAATTAAAAGGGAAGTTTGGGTGTAAATCCCACGCGGTCCCGCCGCTGTAATAGATGAGTTTTTCTATAATTATGCCACTGTCTTAAAGATGGGAAGGTTTAGAAAATACTATGACTCTTAAGCCAGAAGACCTGCCTAAATTTTTTAAACACATTATCACTACGGAGTATAGGGAGGTGTAATTAAAGAAGCTTTAATTTAATAGATTAAGGCATTTTTAGTGAACTCTTTAACTAGTGTATAGTTAAGAGTTTTTTTATTTTTATTAATTTTATTTTAAAGAGTTTAAGGGAGTTTAATAATGAAAAACAAATGGATTAAGATTATATCTTTAGTTGTTATTTTAACTTGTATTATTGGAGTTTTTGTAGCATGTAAAGATAAAAAAGATGTAAAAAATACAACACAAACAGAAACAGTTACTAAAGAAAAGGGATATCCTGTAACAATTGATACTTATAGTTATGATGGAAAAGTTATAAAAGAAACTTTTGATAAAGCACCTTCAAGAGTTATAACAACAAATCAAACTGCAACTGAACTTTTATTAAAACTTGGATTAGGAGATAAAATTGTTGGGACAGCATATCTTGATAATCCAATATTACCTAGTTTAAAAGATGAATATTCAAAGCTTAAAGTTCTTTCTGACAAATATCCAACAAAAGAACAAGCTTTAGGAGTAAATCCAGATTTTATTTTTGGATGGAGCACAGCTTTTGCACCAAAGGCTTTAGGAAGTATAGAATCATGGAATGAACGTGGAGTAAATTGTTATGTTCAAAGAGATACTGCTAAAGTAGCTAGACCATATACTGTGAATAATTTCTTTATAGATGTAGAAAACTTAGGAAAAATATTTAATATTCAAAAAGAAACTACTAACTATGTAGATAATTTAAAAGCAGATTTAAAAGCTATTCAAGATAAAACTGATACATTAAAGGAAAAGAAAAAAGTTTTAATTCTTGAAGCACCTGAAAATGGAATGTATAGAGCATATGCTACAACAGATTTAGTTGGAGATATGGTAACTTTAGCTGGTGGAGTTGATCCAATTACTAAGCCTTGTAGTATAAGTGCAGAAGATATTATTAAATATAATCCAGATGCAATTATTCTTATTCATTATGGAAAAGGTCAAACTGATTCAGATAATTCACTTAAAAATGTATTTTTAGATAATAAAGCTCTTCAAACAGTAACTGCTGTAAAAAATAAAGATATAATTTTAGCAGGACTTACAGAAACTTGGGCTGGAGGAGTAAGAACAGTTCCTACAATTCAACGTTTTGCTAAAGAATTATATCCTAATTTATATAAATAAAAGGTGATAGCATGATATTAAAAGATTTAAAAGGAAAAATAATATTTATTATACTTATAGGTATTCTTATATTAGTCTCTTTATTTTCAATGTCTATGGGTTCTTTAAAAATATCTTTTCGTGATATTTATGAAATACTTGGAAATAAATTATTTAATTTAAGTTTATCACCTCATATCAAGCAGTCTACTGTAGATATAATATGGCAAATAAGATTTCCAAGAGTTATTTTAGGAGCAGTTGTTGGAATAGGACTTGCTCTTTGTGGAGTTGTTATGCAAGCTACTGTACAAAATCCACTAGCAGACCCTTATATTTTAGGAATATCTTCAGGAGGAACTTTAGGGGCAACTTTTTCTGTTTTAGTTTTTTCTGTTTATTTTTCTTCAAGTAGTATAAGTCTTTCAATATCTGTAGCAGCTTTTATTGGGGCATTACTTTCTTCAATAGTTGTATTTAAAATATCAACTATTGGAGGAAGAATGACTCCTGTAAAACTTGTTTTATCAGGAGTTGTAGTTAATTTTATTTGTACTGCTTTTTCAAGTCTTATGATATATATGTCTAATGATAATGGGGCAGTTAGAAGTATTTCAGATTGGACTATGGGAAGCTTAGCAGGAGCAACACTTAAAAATATAACTCTTCCTTTAATAAGTGTAATTTTAATTGGAGGATTTTTCTTAACTCAATCAAGAATATTAAACATAATGCTTTTAGGAGATGAATCAGCTATAACTCTTGGAGTTGACTTAAATAAATATAGAAAAATTTATCTTTTATTAACTGCTTTTTTAACAGGAATAATGGTAGCATCTTGTGGAATAATTGGATTTGTTGGACTTGTTATACCTCACATTACTAGAAGTCTTGTTGGAACAAATCATAAGATAAATACTCCTTGTGCAATGCTTATAGGTGGAATTTTCTTAATGCTTTCTGATATTGTTGCAAGAAGTTTATTAACTTCTATGGAACTTCCTATAGGAATTATAACTTCAATTATAGGAGCACCATTTTTCATGTATATTTTAATTAAAAAATCCTATTCTTTTGGAGGTGCATAGATTATGGAAATAGAAGCTATTGACGTTTCGATAGAATTAAATAAAAAAACTATAGTATCTAATGCTAGCCTAAAATTAGAAAAAGGAAAATTTGTTGGAATAATTGGGCCAAATGGAAGTGGAAAATCTACATTACTTAAAGGTATATATAGAACTAATAAAATAAAGTCAGGAAAAGTTTTAATTAATGGAAAAGATTTAAATGATATTTCCATTAAAGAATTTTCTAAAAGAGTTGGAGTGCTTGGTCAATTTAATAATGTAGCTTTTGATATTCCTGTATTACAAATGGTTTTAATGGGAAGAAATCCACATAAAGGGCTTCTTGAAAGTGATTCTAAAGAAGATTTAGATATAGCTTTAAAAGCTTTAGAAAAAGTAGGAATGTTAGATTCAAAAGATAAAAGCTTTTTTAGTCTTTCAGGTGGAGAAAAGCAAAGAGTATTATTAGCTAGAGTTTTAGCTCAAGAGGTAGATATTTTAATTTTAGATGAGCCAACAAATCATTTAGATATTCAATATCAAATTCAAATATTAAATATAGTAAAAGAATTAAAAGGAAGTGTTATAGTTGCACTTCATGATTTAAACTTAGCAGCAATGTACTGTGATTATATTTATGTTATGAATAATGGAGAGATTATAAAAGAAGGGACTCCAAAAGAAGTATTAACAAAAGAGTTTATAAAGGAAGTTTATAAAGTTGAATGTAAAGTATATGAAGATGAAGAGTCTTTGTATATAAGATTTAAAAAATAAAAAAAGCTTTATCTAGAATTTGTCTAGATAAAGCTTTTATAATATATAACTGTATATGAGATATGAATTTTGGATATTAGTTAAATGTAGAATAAAGTATTTTTAGTTTTTTTTATTTATAAGTATATATTTGTAAAAAATATATATGTAAATTTTTATTTGTTAATATATAATACATAATTATGACTTAAAATAAAGTGTAAAAAAGAAAAATTTTGGAGGAGGAATTCTTTTGAAAAGGGATTTAGTTAGCGTTGTAGTTCCTATGTATTTTGAAGAATTAGTTGCTCAAGAATGCTATAACAGATTAAAAAGTGTTATGGACAATATTGAAAACATTGATTATGAGCTTATATTTATAAATGATGGAAGTACAGATAAGACTTTAGATATACTAAAGGAAATTGCAAGGGAAGATATAAAAGTAAAAGTTATAAATTTTGCAAGAAATTTTGGACATCAATCAGCTGTAACTGCTGGATTATTTAATTGTTCAGGAGATGCAGTAGTTATTATTGATGCGGATTTACAAGACCCACCAGAGCTTATTCCTAAAATGTTAGAAAAATGGAAGGAAGGCTTTGATGTTGTTTATGGAAAAAGAGGTAAAAGAAAAGGTGAAAGTAAATTTAAACTT
Source organism: Clostridium thermobutyricum DSM 4928 (assembly GCF_002050515.1). GTDB lineage: Bacteria > Bacillota > Clostridia > Clostridiales > Clostridiaceae > Clostridium > Clostridium thermobutyricum. The sequence continues at coordinate 197,630 of NZ_LTAY01000048.1, forward strand.
ATAACAGCTAAATATTTTTATCGTTTCTTAGGAAAAATGTCTGATGTAAAAATTCCAAAAGACACAGGTGACTTTAGACTTATTGATAAATCAGTTGTAGAAGCATTTAGACAAATGCCAGAGCATAACAGATTTATAAGAGGAATGATTAGTTGGATAGGATTTAATCAAACTTACATAGAATATACACGTGATGAAAGATTTGCAGGAGAAACAAAATATCCTTTATCTAAGATGATTAAGTTTGCAAGTGATGGAATCATAGCTTTCTCTTCAAAACCATTAAAGCTTATGACTGGATTTGGAATATTTGCAATAATAATTGCATTCTTAATATTTATATATGCAATAATAAGTAAAATTTTCTTCCATACTAGTTTAGGTTGGACATCATTAATGTGTGTTATGGTATTCTTTGGAGGAGTTCAACTTATATCATTAGGAATTATAGGAGAATATATTGGAAGAATATACGATGAGAGCAAGAGAAGACCTCTTTATTTAATAAAAGATAAGATAAATTTTGGAGGAATAGATGAACAAGAAAAGTAAGATTGATATAGCCTCAATATTACTTATTATATTTAATGCTATATTTATTGTTTCAATAGCTTTTGCTCTTTCATGTGGAGTAATTAAGCCATATTATAAAGAATTAAATAAAATAAGTATTATTATTATGGCAATAGTAGAGCTTATAGTATTTTTAGTATTTATTTTTATTTCTAAAAAATTAAGTAAAAAATCTTTAAAGATATTATCTATAATAAATATATGTGTATTTTTATTATTGCTAATTATTTTTGGATTTGTATTAGCTGTTACACCGACTTGGGATTTTAGAGAGGTATATCATACCGCAATTTTAAAAGCACAAAATAAAATTACGTATTTTCCAAAATATTATTATGTAATGTATCCAAATAATATTTTTGTAACTGCCATTTGGTCATGGGTTTATAAACTGTTTGGAATGTTATCAATAAGCTATTTATATGGATCAATTACTATAAATATAATTCTAATATTTGCAAGTATTGTAGTAACATATTTTTTAATAAAAGATATATATGGATTAAGAGTAGCTACAGTTTCAAGCTTTTTATTTTTAATAGCAACTCCATTATATGCATATGCACCAATATTCTATACAGATACTTTAACTATGATATTCTTACCTGTTGCATATCTAATATATAGAAAGTATTTAAAATATGAAAAATGGAAATATCTAATTATAATAGGGGTTTTAAGTGCTATAGGAGTTGGAATTAAAAACAATATTTGTATAGGGATAATTGCATTAGCTATATTTGCAATATTTGAACTTAGAAACATAAAGAAACTTTTAAAATTTTATATTGGAATTGGAGTTAGCTTTTTAATAATAACATCTATAATAAACGGAATTTGCCAAGCAAATATTCCAATAAAATTAGATCAAGCCGGATTCCCTTATACTCATTGGATAATGATGGGGCTAAAAGGAGATGGGTCATGGAACCAAGAAGATGTAACTTCATGTTTAAAAGCAGGACCTAACAAAGAAAATATTAAAATTTTTACTGAAAAAGTTATAAAAGAAAGATTAGATGCATATGGTTTTGATGGCTTAGTAAATCACTTAATTCGTAAGAATGAATTTACTTGGGGAGATGGAACAGAATACGCGACATTTTATCTTAAAATGGAACCAAAACATAGAGGACGTATGTATCAATATGTAGTTGGAGATAAAAATTACAACTTCTTATTATTCTCACAAGGTACTCAATTATTTATGTTAGCACTTATTATTATAGGGTCAATAGGATTATTTAAAGATAGAAAAAATCATGCTATGATGTTTAATATTTGTATTTTTGGAGTATTCGTATTTTTAATGATTTGGGAGACTTGTCCAAGATATTTATTATGTGTACTTCCAATAATGCTTGCAAGTGCTAGTAATGGTATTAATAATCTGATGAAGTTAGGTATATTTAAAGAAGAAAAAGTTGATGTAATAAAATAAATTCTAAGTTAGTTTTACTCTAGGCCAAAAAAGCTTAGAGTAAAATTTTCTAATTTAAAAATTTAGTATTAGTAATTAAGTGATGTATATATAATAAAATTGAATATAAAGTTTGGAGGTGTTTTTAAAAATAATTTAAAATAGTTAATTAGGCTAATTTTATTTTATTTTTAAAAAGAAATAATGAAGAATAGTAAATTTGAATTAAGTGGATTATTATTAACTATATTTAATATAGTATTTATAATTTCAATTATATTTGTATCTTCAATTGTAGTTTTAAAGCCACATTACAGAGAACTAAGTGGGCAATTTACAAATGGTGGATTTCCAACTTGGGCTATTACAGTAGGGATTATATTAGAGTTATTTGTATTTCTTGTAATAGCATTTATAACTAAAAAAATTGATAAACGATATTTAAAGATAATATCTATAATCAATATTATTATATTTTTTATATTGTTAGTTATATTTGGATTTGGATTAATTGTAAAGCCACAATGGGATTTTGGTACTGTATATAATACTGCAATGGATAAAGTACAACATGGAGGAAAATATTTATCATCATATTATTATGACTGGTATCCAAATAATATTTTTATGGCTTTAGTTTTATATTGGATATATAAAGTATTTTATATTTTTAATATAAATTTCTTGTATGGTTCTATAGCAGTAAATATAATTCTTATATTAATTAGTGTAATTGCTACATATTTTTTAATAAAAAATATATATGGATTAAGAACAGCAACAGTATCAAGCTTCTTTTTTCTAATTTTAACACCTCTTTATGCATATGCACCAATATTTTATACTGATACTTTTACAATGTTATGTTTGCCAATAGTATATCTTTTATATAGAAAATATTTAAAAGAAAATAAGTGGATATATCTAATTTTAATGGGAATAGTAGGAGCTATTGGAGTTGGAATTAAAAATAATATTTTAATTGGTATTATTGCATTATTAATATTTGTAATATTTGAACTTAGAAACATAAAGAAAATTATAAAATTATACGCTTTTGTAGGAGTAAGCTTTTTAATTGTAAATTCATTAATAACAGGAATATGTCAAGCAAATATTCCAAGACCTTTAGATAAAGCAGGACTTCCATATACTCATTGGATAATGATGGGGTTAAATGGATATGGAGCTTGGAATAAAGAAGATTTTGATGCAAGTATAAGTTTAGTTCCTAATAAACAAAAAATAGAGGCATTTAATAAAAAGGTTATAAAAGAAAGATTAGATGCATTTGGTGTAGATGGATTAATGAATCATTTACTTCTTAAAAATGAATTTACATGGGGAGACGGAACATATTTTGCAGCGAATGTACTTTCATATGATTCACTTCATAGTAAAAGCACTTTATACAAATATACAATAGGAAGTGAAAATTCAGGCTTTTTACTTTTCTCTCAAGTAGGTCAAGGATTTATGTTATTAATGATTATAGTAGGAAGTCTTGGAATGTTTAAGGATAAAAGGAATGTAGCCATGTTATTTAATATATGTATATTTGGAATATTCTTATTCTTAATGTTATGGGAAGCTTGTCCAAGATATTTACTATGTATACTTCCAATAATGATTGCAAGTGCTAGTAATGGTCTTAATAATATAATGAAGCTAGGAATTTTTAAAGAAGATAAAAAAGATTAGAATAATATTTATTATAAAATTACTCAAAGAATTTAACCTTTGAGTAATTTTTTTATATTTACATAAAATATTTAAATATTAATACTTATATGAAATTTGAAATTTAGTTGTAAGATAATTTATATATAATAAGGTATAATAAAAGTAAGTCAAAAAATAATGAATAAAGGTGGAATTATGAATTTACTAAAGAAAAAACAAATAACATCGATATTTAAAGTGCTTTTTGGAGTTATTATTTTAATTCTTTTAATTCTTGGAATAAGAGGATTTATGGGAGACTTTAATTTAAGATTGTTAGAAAAAAGCATACATGATATGTCAGATTTAAGTTTTGTTGCAATAATTATTTTAGGATTAATTGCATTTGCACCTATGTGCTTATATGATTTTTTAATAAAAAGAAAAATGAATTTTAATCTTTCAATTATTAAAATATTAAAATATAGTTGGATTGTAAATGCTGTTACTATAGTTGCAGGACTTGGAGATGCAGCAGGTATAAGCCTTAGAACATATTTTTACAAAGATGAAAATGAAAATAAAAAACTATTGTTAACTGAAATAACAAAGATTTCTCTTTTAAATCCATCAGGTTTATCTATTTTATCAGTAGTATATTTAATATTTTATTTTAGAGGAAATGATTTATTTTCTTTAGGTAATATTTGTGCAATATTATTGACTTTATATATACCAGGAATATTAGCATATATAGCCTATAAAAGTAAAAAAGAAAATAGTGTAGTTGAAGGAAAGCATATATTTGGAATTGTAATTGCTTCATTTTTAGATTGGGCATTTTCAATAGGATTATTTTATTCAATTGTAGTTATTTTAGGAGTAAAAGTTAGCTTTGCTGCTTTTTTCCCAGTATTTGTTATAGCTATGATTCTTGGAATGGTAAGTATGCTTCCAGGAGCTATTGGAGCTTTTGATCTTTCAATGCTTATAGGACTTACTTCACTTGGTCTTCCAAAGGAATTATGTCTTTTAAGTGTGTTTTTATATAGGTTAGTTTATTATATTATTCCTCTTGCTATAGCAGCATTATTATTTTTACATGAATTATGGTTTAACCGAGATAAGAGAGTAAAAAATATAATATCTTTAGTTTTTTCAAAATTAAGCTTTTTAGGTTTAAAGATTTTAGTATTTTTATCAGGAGTGTCTCTTTTAATAAGTACTGCTGTGCCTAATATAGTTTTTAAAATAAAAGAAATTAGATTTTTAAGTGCAAGTACCGAAATGCATTTTTCTAAGTTTTTAGTTATTGTAGTTGGGTTCATATTAATTGTACTTGCAACTCTTATAAAAACTAGAGCAAAGAGCATATATTATTTGACATTAATAATATTATTAATAGGAACAATATTTACAGTATTAAAATCATTTAATTATATTGCAGCAGGTTATCTTTTAATTGTATTTATAATTATTTTATTAAGCAAAAAAGAGTTTTATAGAAAAAGCTTTATTATAAGTTCAGAAGATATAGTATTAAATGCAGGTTTGTTATTATTATTTTGGGTTATTTATTTAATAGGAATTTATATGAATTATCCATTTAAGATTTATAAACTTCCATTTATATTTAAGAGACTTAATTTAATGTATAGAGATTTAATAAGTTATAGTACTATAGGGCTTATAGTTGGAATATTATTCTTAGTAATAATGTATGTGTTAGGTAAAAATATGAATAAAATTCGTCATATGAGGCTTGATGAGTGTGAAGAAGAGGTAAAAGAGTTTTTAAGTAAATACAATGGAACATCTCTTACACATCTAATATATTTAAATGATAAATATATATACTTATCTAAAAAATATGATGGAATGATTCAATATGCAGTAAGTTCAAATAAGCTTTTTGTATTAGGAAATCCATTAGGAGATATGAATACTATAAAAGAATTTATTGAGGAATTTTATGATTTTGCAGATATGTATGGATATATCCCAATATTCTTTGAGGTTAGTGCATCCATGTTTGAAATACTTCATGAATTTGGATATGAATTTATGAAGCTTGGAGAAGCTGCAATAGTTAATTTAGATGATTTTACAATAGCTGGTCAAAAGATGCAGAAGGTTAGAACTTGTTGCAATAAAATAAATAAACTTGGTTATACCTTTGAGGTTATTGAAGAAAATATAAGCCATGAAGTATTAATGGAAGTAAAAGAAGTTTCAGATATTTGGCTAAATGGTAGAAAAGAAAAAGGATTTTCTATGGGATTTTTTAATGAAGAGTATATAAAGAGAGGGCCTATAGGATTAGTTAGAGATAACGAAGGAATATTAAAAGCTTTTGTAACTATAATGCCAACTTATGGTGAAAACAAAAAATTATGCTCAGATCTTATGAGATTTTCTAAAAATAATCCAAGAGGAGTTATGGATTATATGTTTGTAAAAGTTATGGAATGGGGAAAAGAAAATGGATACAAATATTTTGATTTTGGGTCAGCTCCACTTTCAAATGTAGGAACATATAAATATTCATTTTTAAGTGAAAAGATAGCATTCCAATTATATATGTATGGAAAAGGAATATATTCTTTTGAAGGATTAAGAAACTTTAAAGGAAAGTATGCACATACATGGGAACCAAAATTTTTAGCATATAAAAATAGACTTTCACTTCCAATAACAACAATACAAGCAAACTTAATAGTTTCAAATTCAGAAGAAGTAAAATAAAAGGTTAAATATAAATAGACTGTTGCAAAAAGATACACTCAAAAATAGTTTTTATATGTAAAAGTGTAATACTATAAAGCATGAGTATTCTTAAAATGCAGCAGTCTAATTTTATATAGAATTAAAAAAAATAGGTTATTATTAATATTTTTATGAATTTAAATGTAATATATAAGGCATTAATTTTCTAATAAATTCAGTATATCAATATTCATATTTGATTTAGTATTATTATAAACATAAATTTCTATATCTTTTAAATTATATGATTTTAAAGGAGCGAGATTATTATTTAACTTTATAGATTTATAAGGAAGTATTGCAATTGCTTCATTTTTTTCAACTAGTTTTATTAATATATCTAGATTATCTACTTCTATTAAATTATTGATTTTTTCTTTATTATATTTATTCAAGTATTCAATAGTTCTTTTACGATAAGGACAATCTATATCTTTACTTATCATTATTGGTTTATCAAAATTATTATCTTTTTTATAAGAAGATTTTATCCAACAAATTTTTTCGGAAATTGTTTGAGTGTATTTAGAAGTTAAATTATCTATATTTCTATTTAGTATTAATATATCTATAAAGGATTGATTATACATTTGGATAAGCTCTTTTATATTTCTAATAAATATATGATTTTCTTTTTTCAAGTAGAGTGAAGATAAATAATTATGAGATAATGTTTGAGTTGTTCCTATATTAAAAAAATCATGTTTTATTTTAAAATGTTCTTCTACTTCATTCATAATACTAATAATATTCTGGGAATATGATAAAAATTCTTCACCTTTTGGAAGTAAAATAACGCCTCTATTAGTTCTTTTAAAAAGTTTGCAATTTAATTCTTTTTCAAGCTTATCAATTCTTTTGCTTATATGTGATTGTACATATCCTAAATATTCTGAAGCTTTAGTTATAGATTCCATTTTAGCAACCGTAACGAAAATTTTTATATCATTAAATTCCATAGGTTGAAACTCCTTTCTTCTGATATTCCAAAAGAGAATATCAAATATGAATATTAACCATTATACATCAATAAAGGCTTTTCGTATAATATTCATATAAGAGAAAGAAGGTATTAATATGATAGGAATGCAATATAAAATTACGTTACCTAATGATTACGATATGGATATTATTAGGGATAGAGTAACTAAAAATGGAAATAAAACAGATGGGTTTGACCAATTATTATTTAAAGCATATTTAATTGCTGATTATTCTAATAAAAAACAATATGCTCCATTATATGTATGGAAAAATAATGAAGGAATGAATAAATTCATATTTGAAGGTTTTTATGATAATATAATAAATTCTTTTGGATGGCAAAATATAAATATAGGTGTTCCTTATTTATTAGATGTAAAAGAAAATATTATAGAAGCTAAGTACTTATTAGAAATAGAAAATGAATTTTCAAATAAAGTAAAAGTTGTGGCTCCAAAATTAACATATCCAAATGAAGAATGTTTAGGTAAAGTTATAATTTATAACCCAGATAAATGGAAGTATGTAGAATTTTATTTTTATAAAGATATGCCTAAAAGAAACGGGGAATCCATTTATCAAATTCTTCATATGTCAGTGTAAAAGTGATTTTATAAATAAATTTATTAAAGCTTTATTCTAAAGACAGAATGAGATAGTTATTATATAAAAATATTTAAGAGAGTTGTTAAAACTGAAACAACTCTTTTATTTTACTACAATTAATTTATTTAAAAAATAAGGAAAAAAATGTATATTTAAAATTTTCAAGGTTCATACTTTAAATATAATTCAATAAAGAGGTGAATCTATGAAAATAAATAAGAGAAAAAAGAAAAAGGGATTTACATTAATTGAAGCTGGAGCAGTTGTTTGTATAATGCTGATGCTTATGACTTTTTTTGTTCCAAAAGTAGCTGGATACATAAATGATGCAAAGAAAGCGAGTATTATGGCACAAGCTAAAACTGTAGTTTTTGCTTGGGAAACAATTAACTCAAGAGAAACAAAAAAATTAGGAACGGAAGTAACTAAAGCTAGTTTAGAAGAGAGTGGGAAAAACTATACAGAATACTTTGATTTATCAGAAACAAAGGATATACCTGATAAAACTGAAATAAAAACTTGCATGGAAATTGTTAAAGGTTCAAATTATAGTTTTAACGATAAAGGAGAAATAGTATTAGAAGTTTCATAAAAATGTTTGAAAAAGTTGAGGTAAAAAATATTGGATAATAAATTTAATCTAATAGATTTCATGCAAAAAAATAAAAAGACTGTTGGAATAATTTCGATAGTAGTTATTTTTATATGTTTTACAGGTGCATATATGATTAAAGGAAAAGATACATTAGGAAATAGTTTTGATGATACAATTTTTGAAGAAGAAACTTCTAACAATGAAGAAATTAAAGAAAACATTGAAATAAAAGAAGAAAAAATACTTGTAGATATAAAAGGTGAAATTAAAAAGCCAGGAGTTTATGAATTGGATAAAGGTAGTATTGTTGAAGATTTAATAAAATTAGCTGGTGGAATAACAGATAAAGGAACTTTAGATACTATAAATAGGGCACAAGAGCTTAAGAAAAATGAAGCAATATTAATTCCGAACAAAGATGAATTAAAGGAAGCGAAAGCATTTAATAATACAAGTATTAAAAGTAATATAGATAATAGTTCAGAAAATGAATTAATAAATATAAATACTGCAGATTCAGATGAATTGAATAAGATAAGTGGAATAGGAAAATCTAAAGCAGAAGCTATAATAAAATATAGAGAAGAAAATGGTGGCTTTAAGTCTATTGAAGAAATAAAAAATGTAAGTGGAATAGGTGATGCTACCTTTGAAAAAATAAAATCTTCTATTTGTACTTAGCAATTAAATAAAAAATGACCTTTTCATTATAGAAAAGGTTATTTTTTAATTTAATAATACAGAAAATAAATATAATAAATTTAAAATAAGGTAAAGATAAGTTAAAAATAAAGTCATTTAATTTGTGATATAATTAAAAAAATATAAGATTAAAATTATAGAAGGAGATTAATTATGCTTGAATATATATTTGATACACAATTATTAATTGCAGGAGAAAATCTTTCAGAAGATGATATTAATGAATATATCACAAAGAATATTGAAGGAGATTGTTTACTTGCAGTTGGAGATGAAGAATTAATAAAAATACATTTTCACACAAATACTCCATGGAAGGTTCTTGAATATTGTGCTTCATTAGGAGAAATTCATGATGTTGTTATAGAGAATATGGAAAGACAAGCGAATGGGCTTAAAGGTTAATAGACATAAAATATAATTTGTTTAAAAAATAAAATCCAACAAGAAAATTTGTTGGATTTTTTATTTTCTAGCATAATAATGATTATGTTAGAAATTTTATTTTTAATAAGTTTTAGAAAATTACTATTTATATTGAGAAAATATTTTATATTAGTTCTCAAAAATAAACTTATGTAATTCTTCTTTTTCTTCGAATAAATCAAATACTTGATAAGATACACCTTTTATAGTTTTTCCTTGTCTATGGAAATCACAAGGAAATCTATTTTCAATAAGTTTAGTTGCACCTGTATCTACAATATCTTTTCCAAGTCCTAAAAACTCAGTTGATGATATATTAGTTTTAACTAAAGGTAATAACTCTGATAAAAGAGTTGGATATTTAGAAGGAGAAGTTTTTACTATAGTAGAAAAAAGAGAATTAATAACATTTCTTTGTCGTTCAGTTCTCATTTGATCTCCTCCATCTTTTCTAATTCTTGAATAAGCTAATGCTTGAGCTCCATTAAGTTTTTGAGTTCCAGCAGAAACACCAGGAACATATTTAGTTTCTGCTTGAGTTATATTTACAGTTACTCCACCAATTGAATCAATTATTTGAGGAAGTGTAGTAAAGTTAACAGTCATAAACTTATCTATATCTAAATCAAAGTTATTATTTATAGTTTGAATTGCAAGTTCTGGTCCACCGAAAGCATAAGCGTGATTTATTTTATCTTTTCCACGCCCTAGAATATCAACATAAGAATCTCTCATTATAGATGAAAGCTTAAGTTTGCCATTTTTTTCATCAATTGAAAGAATCATTATTGCATCTGAACGACCATTTTGACCAACAGGTGCATCAATTCCAAATAAAGCAATATTAGTTATTTTATTTTCTTTAGATTTTTGAGCAACTTCAGCATTAACACCTAAATTATCTTTGTCTATTTTTACAGTGTTTACTTTATTAAGAAAATAAAATATCCCTCCAGCAAAAATTAAAATAAGAGTTAGTAAAACACAAACAATACTTAAAATAATTTTTTTAGTAGTCAATTTTTTTGAATTATTTTTTTTTCTCATAAAATCCCCCTTTATCCTCAAATTTATTTTACTATAATAAAACAATATTTTACAATATATTACTTAAAATAAGTATAAAAGAAATATATATAAATATATTCTTTAATTACTTTATATGGTAAAATGAACATTGGTATTATAAATACATATAGGGAGAGAAGATTATGGGGAAAAATAAAAGAAGAAAGAAAAAGAAAGAAAAAAGATTAAGATTAATTTTATTTAGTTCTATTTTTGTTTTGATTAGCGGAAGCATTTTTTACATAGTGTCAGGAGATAAAAAAGATGAAAGTCTTCTTGTAAGCGGCAATGAAATAGAAAAAGAAGATAAGTTAAAAGAAGAGAAAGTGGTAAAAAAAGAAGAAATTATAATAACAGCAGCAGGAGATTGTACATTAGGAACAGATACAAATTTTAATTATTCTTCTAGTTTAAATGCTGAAGTAGCTAATTCAGGTAATGATTATGGGACTTTAATGAAAAACGTTAAAGAAATTTTTGAAAAAGATGATTATACAATTGTTAATTTAGAAACGACTTTTACAGAATCAAATGAAAAGTTAAATAAAGGTGAAGGAATAACATTTAATTTTAAGGGACCAAAAGAATTTGTAAATATATTAAAAGAAGGAAATATTGAAGGTGTTACAATTTCAAATAATCATATATATGATTATGGACAAAAAGGTTTTACAGATACAGTTAATACTTTAAAGGAAGCAAATGTAGATTTTTGTGGAGAAGGGTATAAAATATTAAAAGAAATAAAAGGAATAAAAGGAATAAAGGTAGCTTTTTTAGGTTATCAAGGATGGATGGAAACAGAGGAATTAAAAAGTAAAATAAAAGCAGATATAGAAGAGATGAGAGATAAAGGAGCACTTTTAGTAATTCCATATTTCCATTGGGGGATAGAAAGAGCGAATAAACCTTATGATGTTCAAGTTAATCTTGCAAAGTTTTCAATAGATAATGGAGCAGACATGGTATTAGGTTCACATCCACATGTTATGCAAAGTATAGAAAATTATAAAGGTAAGATGATAGTTTATTCTTTAGGAAACTTTAGTTTTGGAGGAAATTCAAATCCAGTAGATAAAAGAACCTTTATGGTTCAAATGAAATTTAAGTTTGAAGATAATAAGAATGTTGGAGCAGAATATAGAATAATTCCAGCTTCAATAAGCTCTGTTAAAAATAGAAATGATTATAGACCAACTCCATCTAAAGGAGAAGAAAAGAAAGCAATATTAAAAGAGTTAAATAATTTATCAGAAACTTTAAATGGAAAGATAAGTGATGAGTTTTTTACTTTAAAATAAAAAGCCTTAATTTATTATAGAAAGAATATAGTAATTTAGTTTTTTTAAATAATGCGACATAACTAATTTTATTTAAAAAAGAATTATTTAAATCAAGTTATATTAAAAATGTTTTTTTGTAAGACATTAAATATGGATAGAACAATTATTTAGATTAAGAATAAAATTATATGATAAAAGAATATATAAGTTTAGATAGGATTTATGAGTATAATTAGGGGGAAGAGAATATGGCATTTTGCAAAAGATGTGGTAATAAATTAAAAGATGGAGAGAAGTTTTGCTCAAAATGTGGTTTAGAAATTAAGAAAGTACAATCAGTAAATGAAACTAAAAATATAGTAAGTACGGAAAAGTTAGATAAAAACAAAAATAATTTAGAAGTTCCAAACAAAAATAATATAAAAGATATACAAACGGATAATCAAGATGAAAAAATTAAAAAAGTAGAAAACTCAAAAAAATATGAGAATATAGAAGCTTTAAATGATATAAAAGTTGTTGAAAATAAGAAGACTAAAAATAATAATACTAACGGTAATTCAAATAATACTAATAATTTAGTTAAAGATGAAAAAAAGAAAAGTAAAAAAGGCTTAATAGCTGGAATAATAGCAGTTATTATAATAGCAAGTGGAGGACTTGTTTATGCATTTTATGATGATATTTGCTATTCAAAATATACTAAAGAAATCGAAAAAACTTCTGATATAAAAGAAAAAATTAAATATTATGATAAAATAATAGGCTTAGAAAGATATGATAAGGTTAAAGATGACATATTAAAACTAGTTGAATCAGATAGAGTTAATTTTTCACAAATAGATAATATTGATAATTTATCAAAATCTCAAAAGGATGAACTTAAAAGAGAAGTCTTAGAAAATCTTGCAAAGGATGAGTATAAAAAAGGTAACTATAAACAATCAAAAGAATTATTAGTACAAGCTAGTGCATATGGATATAACTTATATGAAAGTGTATTGTATAACAATATAGAGGGAACCCTTGGATTAAGTGAAGATGATATTGAAGATGTGATTAGTGAAAATAGCGACATAAACACTAATTTTAATGATGGAGATTTATATTTAATTTCTGATAGTGATGTAAGATATTTAAATAAAGAAGAATTATCTATATATAATAAGGAAGAGTTGGCTTTAATAAGAAATGAAATTTATGCAAGACATGGATATATATTTAATCAAGAGCCATTTAAAAGTTATTTTAACCAAAAAGAATGGTATACTCCCAATAGCTATTTTAAAGGGTCTGATTCAGAGTTAAATGATTTTGAAAAAGAAAATGTTAAATTAATACAAAAACTTGAGAAAGAATAAAGATAAATGAAAAATATGAGAAGGTTAAGCTTTGTTTTTACATTGATATTATGTAGTTTTATATTTGTAGGATGTGGAGCATCAAATAATACAAATAAAAGTTTAAATGATAATTTAGTTAATGAATCAAATGAAAATTCTTCAAAAGAAACTGAAGATGAAAAAGATAAATTAAATAAATTAGAAGAGGATAAAAATAATTTAGAAGAAAATAAAGAAAGCATAGAAGAAAATAAATATATTATAAATGAAGAGATAAGTTCAAAAAATAAAAATGGTATAAAAATAGTATTAGATCCAGGACATTCAAAAAAACCAGGAACTGAAAAAGAAAAGATTTCTCCAGATTCAGATGAAATGAAATTAAAAGATACATCAGGTTCAGTAGGATTAATTTCAAAAAAGAATGAATATGAAATAGCTATGGATGTAACTTTAAAATTAAAAGAGCTTTTAGAAAGAGATGGATATACTGTTGTATTAACAAAAGATAATGCAGAAACCCTTTTAAGTAGCATTGAAAGAGCAGAAGTTGGGAACAAAGAAAATGCTAATTTAATGATAAGAATTCATTGTGATAGTTTTTCAAATAGTAGTGCAAAAGGTGCTTCTATGTTAGTACCAAAGCAAAGAGGTTATATAACTAAAGAAATTTCAGAGAAAAGTATAGAATACGGAAAAAATATAATTGAAGAATATACAAAAAAGACAGGCTTAAATAATAGAGGGCTTCAATATAGAAGTGATTTAACGGGATTTAATTGGTCTAAAATTCCTGTAGTTTTATTAGAATTAGGATTTATATCTAATCCAGAAGAAGATAAATTTTTATCTTCAGAAGAAAATATTAGTACAATTGCAGAAGGAATAAAAAATGGAATAGAGAAAATAAATTTTAAATAAAATAAAAGCTATCTAAAGAATAATAACTTTAGATAGCTTTTTATTTATTACATAAATTTCGTAAATGTAGTTATTAAATCTGATAATAGCATTTTAAATGATATATAGTAAGTAAGAAGAAATCCTACTACAAAAGCAATACTATAAATATAAGGTAAAAGCTCAAAGTTTGGAGCTAAAGATTTAAATCCATTATAAAGTGTTACAATAAATATTCCATTTAAAATTAATGATACTATTAAAGAGAATGTAATAGTTACTGATAAAGTTAATGGAGATAAAATTGATGATAATAAAAGTATAATAACTGGAAGTGTTAAAACTCTAATTAAATTTTCAAAAGTTAAATTATTTCCAGAAGTTTTAATTCCTATAAAAACTATACCTGAAATTATTGCGAATAATAAAATATAGAAAATAATATTAAACATAAATATTTTCCCAGTTGGAGCAATAGCATCAAACATAACTTCAAATTCTTTTTTGAAAGTAAGAGAATCTAAATGACTAATAGCTCTACCTTCTAAAATTGAACTTAATTGTCCAAATGAAATTAATACATTAGAAATTACTGTTTTTAAAGAAATAATATTTATTATTGGAATAAGTAATAAAGATATGATTACAAGAATTAAATTGTTTTTACTATTTAGATTTTCTTCTAATACATGAACATAAGATGTTGGGCTTTTTAAAACTTTAAAAATAGTTTTAAAGAAGCCTTTAGCCTTTTCACTTGATATTGATACATTAATAGTATTTTCAGAAGCTTGTCCCCTTTCTTCAGCTTCTTCTTTTTTTACTTTATTGCCACAAGAAGTGCAAAATAAAGCATCATTGTCTAACTCATTACCGCATTTTGTACAAAACATAATAAATTCCCCTCTCATAAAATAGTTAAGCACTTAGATAAGTATATATATTATTAATAAAATGGTCAATAAATTCATAGAAAAGAAATATAAAAAATACGAAGTCGTTAATAGTTTTTTTAATAAATTTAAAAAAAATTAGCAGAATATAAAGGAAATATATTTAGATTTGTTATAAAAATAATAATTTCATATATGTATGAAAAGTTTCACAAAATTTAAGTAGAAGATATTATAGAGTGATATAAAAATAAAAAAAAATAAAATAAGTAATAAAATATTATAAAATATATTAATATATTAACTATTTAACATAAATATCCCAAATAATAGCATTATATGTAAAAATGGAATTATACAAGGGATTGAGAGGATTTGTAAATAAAAAATATAATTTTGGTTAAAGTTTAATAATATTTAAAAAAAGGAAAAATGTGTTATAATTCTAAGCGGATTAAAAAGAACAATTTGAGGAGGAGCCAAGTTGCAGGAAGAAAACATTAACTTAAGTGAATTTTTTGATGTAATTAAAAGAAAGTATAAATTAATTGGAATTATAACAGCAGTATTTGTTATCGTTTCAATAATTTTAAGTTTTTTTGTGATTACACCAAAATATCAAGTTGAAGAAAAGCTTTTTGTTGGTAAAGCAGAAAGTAAAATTAATCATAACTATGATAACAATGAAATTCAAATGTATCAAAATCTTTTAAGTACTTATTCAGATGTAATAATGACAGATGATTTAGTGCAAACAGCATTGAATGAAGCGGGAATAAATCTTAAAGCGAAAAATGTAATTAAAAATTTAAGTGTTACACCAAAGGCTAACACACAAATAATAGATATAACTTATAAAGATACAGATCCACAAAGAGCTGTAAATATTATAGAAGGTATAACAAAAGTTTTTATTAAGAAGTCAAAGGAACTTATACCAAATTCAAATGTACAAGTTATAGAAAGAGCAAATTATCCATCTAGTCCAGTAAGTCCTAATAAAGTATTAAATATAGTAATAGCACTTATATTAGGAATTTTAGTTGGAATTGGAATAGCTCTATTACTTGAATTTATGGATAATACGTTTAGAGATAAAGAGGATTTAGAAAAATCTCTTGGATTACCTGTTATTGGGACAATAATAGATTATTCAGAAGAAGAAGTTAAATCTAGTAATCTTTCAACAAGAAGCGGAAGAAATAGAAGTAGTAGGAGGATGTTTAAATAATGTTAATTATAGAAAAAAGCCCAAAATCAATAGCAGCTGAAAGCTATAGAACATTAAGAACAAATATAAAATACTCTTCATTTGATAAAGATATGAAAAGAATACTTTTTACAAGTTCTATTCCTGGAGAAGGGAAAAGCACAACAGCTAGTAATATAGCTTTGGCGTTTGCTCAAGAAGAAAAAAAAGTAATTATTATAGATTGTGATTTAAGACGCTCTAATGTTCATAAGGAATTTAATATTTCTAATAGGACAGGTTTAACAAATGTACTTATAAGTAAGGAAGATATAAATAAACATATTCAAAATTATAATAAATATTTAGATATCCTTACAGCAGGAGTAGTTCCACCAAATCCTTCAGAGATGTTGAGCTCAAAAGCTATGTCAGATTTATTAGATAAACTAGATAAAGAATATGATGTAATAATAATAGATAGTCCACCAATTAAAGCTGTAACTGATGCACAAATTCTTTCAAGAATTGTAGATGGGGTAGTTTTAGTTGTAAGATCTGGCTTTTCAAAGAAAGAAGCTGTATTAGAAACTAAATCTGAAATTGAAAAAGTAGGTGGAAAAATAATAGGGACAGTATTAAATAGAGCAGAAGGAACTAGAGAAAAATATTATTACTATTATGGATAGGAGATGATTGAATGATAGATATACATTCACATGTCTTACCTGGAATTGATGATGGCTCTAAAGATATGGACATGACTTTAGAAATGTTAAGAATTGCTGAAAAAGACGGGACAACTGATATAGTGGCAACACCACATTATTGTATTGGTTACGGAGAAGAAAGTTATGATTCAGTAAAAGAAAGAGTCTTATCATTAAGAAGTCAATTACAAAAAGAAAATATAAATATAAATATACATTTTGGACAAGAAGTTTATTTTAGCAATAGGTTGTTAGATGATTTAGAAGAAGGAGTTATAGGAACAATAAATGGAGGAAGATATCTTCTAATAGAACTTAATATGAAAGAGTTTGAAAGAGATGTGCTAGACACTTTATATGAATTAAAATTACAAGGAATAGTTCCAATAATTGCCCATCCAGAAAGATATTCTTACATTCAAAGACATCCTAGGTTAATAAATGACTTTATTAATGAAGGATGTCTTTTTCAACTTAATGCGGGAAGTATAACAGGAAGACATGGAGAAAAAGCAAAAGAATCTGCAAAAGAATTATTGAAAAATAATATTTATAGTTTTATAGGTTCAGATGGACATAATATTACAACAAGAAAGACTGAGATAAGTGATTCTATAAGAAATATAAAAAAAATAAATAATAATTTTAAAGAAGAAGTATTTAAAAATTCTAAAAAACTACTTTTAAATGAAGAAATAATATTTTGTGGAAAAGAGTTTGATAAAAAGAAAAAAGGGATATTTTCGTTCTTAAAGAGAAAATAAATAAACATAGGAGCGAAGAAAATGAGTGAAGAAATAAAAATAAAATTTAAAGAAGATTACAGTGGAAAATCAATTTATAATTTTATCAAAAGATTAACAGATATAGTTTTATCATTACTAGGAATTACAATTTTAAGTCCAATTATATTAATTGTAATTATTCTTATAAAGATAGAATCAGAAGGATCAGTAATATTTTCACAAGATAGAGTGGGTTTAAATGGTAAAACTTTCAAAATGTATAAGTTTAGAAGTATGGTAATAAATGCAGAAGAAATAAAAGAAAAACTAGTAGAAAAAAATGAAATGTCAGGTCCTATGTTTAAAATGAAAAATGATCCAAGAATAACTAAAGTAGGAAAATTTATAAGGAAAACAAGTATAGATGAGTTACCTCAACTTATAAATATTATAAAAGGAGATATGAGTTTAGTAGGACCAAGACCATCTCTTCCTAAAGAAGTTAAAGAATTTAAACCTTGGATGCTAGAAAGATTAGTGGTTAAACCAGGCTTAACATGTTATTGGCAAGTTAATGGAAGAAATAATATTGATTTTGAAGATTGGATGAAATTAGATATTGATTATGTTCATAACAGATGTATAAAAGTTGATGTTTTACTAATAGTAAAAACTTTTTTTGTATTATTTGGAGATGAAAATGCACATTAGAGGAGGGGATACACTGTGTTATGTGGATTAATTATGGCTGGTGGAAAAGGTACTAGATTTTGGCCATTATCAACTGAGGAAAAGCCAAAACAATTTTTAAATCTTATAGGTAACAAAACTATGATACAAATGACTGTAGATAGAATAAGGCCAATAATTCCTATTGAAAATATATTTGTATGTACTGGAGAAAAGTATATAGATTTAGTAAAAAAGCAATTACCAGATTTACCTGAGAGAAACATAATAGTTGAGCCAGAAGGTAGAAATACTGCACCATGTATTGCTTTATCAGCTTTTATAATACAAAGATATTATAAAAATTCAAAAATGGTTGTTTTACCTTCAGATCATTTAATAAAAAATGAAAATAGGTTTAGAGAGATATTATTAGATGCAGAAGAATATCTAGAAGAAAATAAAAATTCAATAATAACTTTAGGTATGAAACCTAATAGACCAGAAACTGGGTATGGATATATAAAATTTAATAATAAAAAAATTAATATTCATAAAAGTGAAGTTAGAGGAGTAGATAAGTTTGTTGAAAAACCAAATTTAGATATAGCCAAAAAATATTTAAAAAATGGAAATTATCTTTGGAATGGTGGAATGTTTTTATGGACTACAGAAAACATTTTAAATAAAATTGAAAAATATATTCCTGGAACTTATGAAGCTTTAAAAACTTTAAAAGATGTAGAAGAAGGCAATCTGCAAAATGAAATAAATATTAATTATAAAAATACAGATTCAATATCTGTAGATTATGGAATATTAGAAAAATCAAAAGAAATATGTGTAATACCTAGTGATATTGATTGGGATGATATTGGAACTTGGAGAGCAATAGAACGATATAGAGAAAAAGATTATCAAGATAATATAGTTTCAGGAGATGTACGAGTTATTGAATCAAAATCTAATATGGCAATAAATAATGCTAATAAAAAAGTTATAATGATAGGAATGGAAGATACAATGACTTTAGAAACTGATAATGCAATATTTATAGTAAATAAAAGTTATATGGATAATTTAAAAGATTATAGAGAGGTACTTTAAAAAAATAATGGAAGGAAAATTTTATAATAAGAAAATATTATTTTTAGTTACAAGACCAATATATCCAATAACTGGTGGACGTGAAGTTGTACTTTATAATTATTGTAAGGGGTTATGTGAAATATTTGGTGCAGAAGTTAATTTAGCTATATTTACTGATTTTGAAAAAATAAATAATAAAATGAGCTTTATAAAAAAACAGTATAGAATTAGTCAACCTAATAAATTAGAAAAATTAAAAAACATAATATTACAGAGTTTTATTTTAAGAAAGTGGCCATTACAAGTTTCTATTTACTATTCAAAGAAAAGTCAAAAAAATTTTCAAAATATCGTAGATGAGATTAAGCCAGATATTATAATTTGTGACATGGCAAGGACTGCAGAATATGTTTCAAGGCTAAAAGAAAGCAATGCAAAAAGAATTTTAGATATGGATGATTTAATATCTAAGAGATATTTTAGACAATTAGAAAATGTTGATGATGTGAATATCTTTGGTCAATATAAGAATAGATTACCTAAAATTTTTTTGAATTTAGTAGATAGAAATATTATGAAGAAAATCATACTTACTCTTGAGGGAAATTTATTAAAGAAATATGAGAAAGATATATCTATTAATTTTAAAAATATAATATTTGTTTCCCCAAAAGAATCAAATGAATTTAACAAAATAACGAATAGTAATAAAAGTATATGTATAACTATAGGCGTAGATTTTGATTATTATTCTAGAAATGTAGTTAAAGAGAAAAAAGAAAATACTATATGCTTTTTAGGTAATATGAATATTCCACATAATCAAACAGCAGTTGAGCATTTTATAAAAAATATATTTCCTAAAATAAAATTAGAAATACCAGAATGTAAATTTAGAATTGTTGGAAAATGTAGTGAAGAGTATTTTGAAAGATTTAAGGATAAAGAAGATGTAATAGTAACTGGGGAAGTAGATGATATAAGAAAATATATACAAGATTGTAGTGTATCTATCGCTCCTTTAATATATGGGTCTGGAATAAAAACTAAGATATTAGAGACAATGGCTATGGGGGTTCCAATAGTTACTAATAGTATAGGAGCAGAGGGAATATATGTTACAAGTGGAAAAGATATATTTGTATGTGATGATATAAATGATTTTGTTATAAATACAATAAATTTAATTAAAGACAAAGAACTTAATAGAATAATTTCAAATAATGCAAAGACAACAATTGAAACTAAATATCAATGGACTAACACGTTAAAAAATATGCAGAAAATACTAGAATGAAAGGATAGAAAATGAAAGTATTATTTATAACTCCAAATGATATAAACTCAATAAATGGAGGAGGAATAAATGTAAAAAAATTATATTTATCTCTAAAAAGTATTGAGGAGATAGAGCTTAAAGTATATTCACCAACTGAAGCTTTAAAAACTGATATTTTATCTAAAAAGAATAAAATAAATGATGTTTTATCTAGATTAGCATTTCATTCAAATTATATGTATATAGATTGGAAATTTAATAAAAATAAAATAATAGAATATAGTCCGGATGTTGTAATACTGAGTAATAGTAGATTAGGATTCATAGCAAAATATTTAAAAAATAAATGGCCTAATATTAAGATAATAACTCAATTAGACAATATAGAGTTAGATTATTGCGAAAATTATGTTGAAAAATTTAAAGGAATAAAAAAGAAATTAATAAAATTAATTGAGAGAAAATCTGTATATAGAGATGAAAAAAAAGCTTTTGATTACAGTGATTCAATAATATTTCTTACTGAAAGAGACAAAAAAAGAGCTAAAACATTATATGAATATAAGGTAAAAAAAGAATATATAATACCAATATGTTTAGAAAAAAAAATAGAATTAAATAAAAAATCTAATAAAAAATTAAATTTTATTTTTCTAGGGTCTCTATGGTACTATCCCAATTATAGTGGAATTGAATGGTTTATTAAAAATGTATGGAAAAACATAGAATATGATAATTTCCAATTGATAATAGCTGGTAGTAAGCCTAGTGAGACAATTAAAGCATATAATGGTAAAGATAACATAGTTGTTTATCCAAATTTTAAATCTGTTGAAGAAATTATTCCTGAAAATAGTGTATTTATATCACCTATTTTGGAAGGTGCTGGAATGAAGGTTAAAATAGCAGAGGCTTTATCTATGGGATTACCAGTAATAGCTACAGAAGAATCATTAATTGGATATGATGAAGCTATTAATAAAGGTGAAAATAAATGTATATATAAGGCTAATACAAATATAGAATTTATAAATAAAATAAAAGAAATAGTTAGAGATTATTCTCAAATTAAAATGAAAAATATTTCAAATATGATATTTGAAGAATACTATTATATAGATAGATGTAAAGATGAAATATCAAAAATTTTAGAGATTAATCTTTCTAAGGAGCAAAGATGAATTTAGTTGAAAGCAAAAATAATAAATATATATATTTAAGTATTCTAATAGTAATATTGTTAGTAAGTGATTGTTCAGTTTATTCATATAAATATAGAATGATTTTAAATATTATTTTTATTTGTAGCATACTTCCAATTAGTATTTTAGGATTTATAAAAAATAATAAGAGAGTTATATATCTTTCAATTATGATAGTTTGTTTTCTATTATCATATTTTGTCTATTTTGATACTAAATATTTGTATAAGATGTTTAATCTAATAATTAGATGGATATTAGTAATAGGGTTAGTTA
>NZ_LTAY01000049.1 GCF_002050515.1 Clostridium thermobutyricum DSM 4928
ATATATAATAGTATATATTTGTAATTTTAGTTAATTTAAAAATGGTATTTTTAACATTTTAACTAGAAAAAATTAGATTTGAAAGAATTATATAGTAATTTTAAAAGAAATATTTATTAAAAGATTGATATGTATTCAAAATTAACATAAACATTATGATTATTTATTAGAAATTTATAGATAAAATAATATAAAAGATAAATTAATTTATAAAAAACAGTGTTTATTTAGTTTTAAAACTTAATTTAAAGAGGTATCAAAATGGAAACAAAATTAAATTAAAAATATTTTATAATATAAAGCTAAGAGATAAAGAAGGTTTTAAAAAATAGCTTTAAGAACATATGTTCAATATCTAAAAAATAGTAATATACATTATAAAATTATAATATAAAGTTGAATATTTAAAATAACAAAGTATAATATAATAGGAATTAATTTTCAATAATAATTAATATTGATACAAACATAGGAGAAATAAAAATGGAATTTTTAGATAAAACACATGAAGAAAGATTTTTACATATGGAAAAAGAAAGTGGTAAAACTAAAAAAAATAAAGAGTATGAAATTCTTTATTTTATAATAGCTGGTAATGATGGATTATGGGATAAGAGAAATCTTATACTTTCAGAATCATTTGATGAATTAATAGTTGATTTAGAAAATGATAAAAATAGATGTGTAACAGGACCTTTTGATAATAGTGAAAGAAAGCTACTTAATTTAGCTGTTAATATGTTTAATATTAGATTAGCTAAAATGGCATTAGCTGAAATAATGTATGATTTAGATCCTAGAGATCAAAAGTTAGCTTTTAACCTATTAAAGTTTAAATACAACATGAAATAAAAACTTATATAATATATTAAAAAAATCTAAATACGTTATATAAAATAATACAAAATAGCTTGGAATTTATTTTAATAAGAATTTTAAAAAATAGTTAAAATGAAAGATAATATTTTTCTATTCCTGTTTTTAATTTTCTGATTTAAAAATAATCCAAGCTATTTTATTATAAAATAATTATTTATTTTAAAGTCCTTTTTGTTCAATAATTTTTTCAAACTTTTTAATTGATAAAATCTCATTAGTAATGAATTTGCCATTATAAAATAAACTATAAGAAGTAAACGGAGAAGGGGCATTTTGTGCTTGTTCCCTTGTGTCTAAAAGTACTGTTTTAAATTGAATACCTTTATTATTGGCAAATTCCTCAATAATAGGAACATATTTAGCTGTAAATGGACATTGATGAGTATAAAAAAGTACAAATCCTTCCTCTTCTAAGCATGGATTAATTACATTTTCTTTAAAAGAAGGTTTATATGAATCTGAATTAAATGGTAAATATAGAAGTTCAAAATAAGGTGATGCTTTATCAGCTAATTTAAATCCTTTATATTTTAAAAAATCAGGATCAGAAAGAAATGGCATTTTCTTTTTTGATGATAATACAACAAGCCCTTTTTTTCCTTTTTCTTTACTATCTCTAATACATTCTTCTAAAAGTAAATTAGCATTACCTTGTCCTTTAAATTTTCCTGAAACCCAAAAGCAATTAATAAACATATAATCATTTGCATTAATAGGACTCCAAGCCATTTCAGCTGGAATATATTCAATAAAGCATTTCCCTCTAACATTACATTTTTTAAATACAAGTCCATCTTTAAAACATTTATTAAGCCAAGATTTTTTTGAGGATACTTGACAGTCTTTATTATTTGAAATTGCACAACAAATATGTTCTTTTTCTATATTTTCTTTTGTAACTGAAATAATATCCATATAATCACCTAATTTCTAAGATTTTAGTAGTTTACATATTAATTATATACAATTTTTGGATATAAAATCAGAAAACTAAAATATTAAAAAATATTTTAGTTAATTATATTTCAAATTTTGCAAAAACAAAAAGAAATCTTTTGAATTTTTTTAGGAGATTAAAATTTAAATAAGAATATTATCATATTTTGAGAAAAGAAAATTTTATTTTATATTATTAATGAATAAAGAGTGAATAAATGTTGAACGCTATATTAACGCATGCTATAATTTTCCTGTAAAAGAAAATAGATGTACATTTTGGTAAATCTGTTTTTTTATAATTTAAAATTTTAGGGGGAAGAATTATGAAAAAGAAGGTAATTGCAATGGCAATGACTCTTTTAATGGCAACAGGCGTATTAGCTGGTTGTGGAGGGGCGTCAGGAGATGATGCTTCAAAAGAGAAAAAAGGAATAAAGGTTGGAATGGTTACAGACTCAGGTACTATTGATGACAAATCATTTAACCAAGGGACTTGGGAAGGAATACTTAAAGCTGAAAAGGATTTAGGTGTTACTACACAATACTTAAAGCCAGCTGGAGAAACTGAACAAGACTACTTAAAAGAAATTACAAATTTATATGATGCAGGAAATAGAGTTATAGTAGCTCCAGGATTTAAATTCGAAACTGCTATATATAAAGCACAAGACAAATATAAAGATGCAAAATTCGTTATAATAGATGGATCTCCAAAAAAGGATAATAATGCTAAAGAAGGAACAGTTGCTGATAATACAGTTTCTATATTCTATGCTGAAGAGCAATCAGGGTTCTTAGCAGGAGTTGCAACAGCACTTGAAATAAAAGAAGGTGACTTAGGATTTATTGGAGGACTTGAAATTCCACCAGTTCAAAAATTTAACTGGGGATTCCAGCAAGGAGTTAAATATGCTAATGAAAACTTTGGAACTAAAACTACTTTAAAAGCTGAAAACGTTAAATATGCAAATTCATTTGTAGATACAGCAGCTGGACAACAATTAGCAGCTACTATGTATGACAGAGGAGTTAAAGCTGTTTTCGTATCAGCAGGTAAAGTTGGTGTTGGTGTTATAACTGAAGCTAAAACAAGAGTTTCAAAAGGTGAAACTGCTTGGGTTGTAGGTGTTGATGTTGACCAATATGCAGATGGTATTTATGAAGGAGATAAATCAGTTATTCTTACTTCAGCTACTAAAAATATTGGAAAATCAGCTTATGATATGATTGATGCTGAAATTAAAGGTGAATTCCCAGGTGGAAAAACTTTAACATTTGATATTAAAAATGATGGTGTTGGAATTCCAGAAAAGAATCCAAACCTTTCAGAAGATACAATTAGTAAAGTTAACCAAGTTAAAGAAGATATGAAAGCTGATAAGATTAAAGTTTCAGCAGAAAAAGGGAATTTAATACCTTAGTTTTTTGAGTAAAGAAATAGGTGGAATATAAAAAAATATTCCACCTTTTTTACATAACGAGTTTATAGTTAGGAGGAGAATAGATGGGTTATGTAGTTGAAATGCTTAATATCAGAAAAGAATTTGCTGGTATAGTTGCAAATGATAATATAACTTTAAGACTTAAAAAAGGTGAAGTTCATGCACTTTTAGGAGAAAATGGAGCAGGAAAATCAACTTTAATGAGTGTTCTTTTTGGTATGTATAAGCCAGAAAAGGGACAGATAAAAATAAATGGGGAAGAAGTAAAAATAACAAGTCCTAATAAAGCAAATGAGTTAGGAATAGGAATGGTTCATCAACATTTTAAGCTTGTTGAGAATTTTACTGTTACTGAAAATATTATTCTTGGAAATGAGCCTAAAAAATTAGGAGTAGTTGTTGATAAAGAAAAAGCAGCTAAAAAAATATTGGAAATTTCAAAAAAATATAATTTAAATATTGATCCATATGCAAAAATTGAAGACATATCAGTTGGTATGCAACAAAGAGTAGAAATTTTAAAAATGCTTTATAGAGAAGCAAATGTTTTAATACTTGATGAACCAACAGCTGTTTTAACACCTGATGAAATTTCAGAACTTATGAATATAATAAGAGACCTTATAAAAGAAGGAAAATCTATAATAATAATTACTCATAAGCTTAAAGAAATAAAAGCTATTGCTGATAAATGTACAGTTATAAGAAGAGGAAAATATATAGGAACAGTTGATGTAAAAGATACTACTGAAGCTAAAATGGCTGAAATGATGGTAGGAAGAGAAGTTTCTTTTAAAGTAGAAAAAAAAGAAGCTAAGCCAGGAAAAACTGTTCTTAAAATAGATAATTTATCAGTTATGAATAATAAAAAAGTTTTAGGACTTAAAAATTTCTCTATTGAAGCTAGAGCTGGAGAGATTTTAGGAATTGCTGGAGTAGAAGGAAATGGTCAATCTGAACTTGTTGAAGCAATTACAGGAATGAGAAAAATACATGGTGGAAATATAGAACTTTTAGGAGAGAATATAGAAACCTTATCTATAAGAAATAGAATTGATAAAGGAATATCTTATATTCCTGAGGATAGACATAAGAGAGGATTGGTTTTAGATTACTCTTTAGAAGAAAATATAGTTCTTAAATCATATAAAAATAAACCTTTTTCAAATAAAGGAATATTAAACAGAAAAGCTATAAGAGAATATGCAAAAGAAATAATAAAAGCATTTGATGTTAGATCAGGAGAAGGAGAAAAAACTATTGTTAGGTCTATGTCAGGAGGAAATCAGCAAAAAGCTATTATAGGAAGAGAAATAGAAGCTGATCCAAAACTTCTTATAGCAGTTCAGCCAACAAGAGGGCTTGATGTAGGTTCAATTGAATATATTCATAAAAGATTAGTTGAAGAAAGAGATAAAGGAAAAGCAGTTCTTTTAGTTTCTTTAGAACTTGATGAAGTATTAAATGTTTCAGATAGAATAGCAGTAGTAAATGCAGGAGAGCTAATTGGTATTGTTAATGCAAGTGAAACAAATGAAAATGAAGTTGGTCTTATGATGGCAGGAGTAAAAGAGGAGGTAGCTTTACATGAATAGAAAATCTCTATTATCTATGTTTGCAGTTATATTAGGACTTATTGCAGGGGCTATACTTATGGCTTTAATAGGAAATAATCCTATTGATGGATACTCATATTTAGTTAAAGGTGGAGTTATGAGTATAGAAAGAATAGGAAATACAGTAGCTACTGCGGCACCACTTATATTAACAGGACTTTCTGTAGCTTTTGCATTTAGAACAGGTCTTTTTAATATTGGAACACCAGGACAAATGCTTTTTGGGGGATTTTGTGCAACAGCAGTTGGTCTTACAGTAGATTTACCTCAAATAGCTTTAGTTCCACTTATGGTTTTAGTAGGTATAATTTCAGGAGCATTATTAGCAGTTATTCCTGGAGTATTAAAAGCTAAGTTCAATGTACATGAAGTTGTTTCAACTATTATGATGAACTGGATAGCTTATTGGATAGTTTTTTATGCAATTCCAGCTTATTTTAAAGGCGAATCTATAGAAACTGAATCTAGAGCTCTTTCAGAAGGAGCTACTTTAAAAATAAATGCATTAAGTAATATTTTTGAGGGTTCATTTATTAATGCTGGAGTATTTTTAGCAATAGGAGCTGTAATATTAGTTTGGTTTATATTAGAAAAAACAGTTTTAGGATATGAATTAAAAGCTGTTGGATTTAATAGACATGGAGCAGAATATGCTGGTATGCCTGTTAATAGAAATATAATTTTATCAATGATGATATCAGGAGCACTTTCAGGATTAGCGGGAGTTATTCAATATGCAGGAAATACAAATGCAATACAAATTGGAGTTATGCCATCACAAGGATTTGATGGAATAGCAGTTGCACTTTTAGCAGCAAATTCTCCATTAGGTGTTTTATTCTCAGCAATATTCTTTGGACTTCTTTATACAGGAAGAGGATTTATGAGTGCTATGACTGGAATTCCACCAGAAATAGCAGATACTATAATATCAATAATAATTTATTTCGCAGCAACAAGTGTTATTGTAGATAAAGTTTTAGATAATTTCTCTAGAAAACGAAAACTGAAAAAAGAAAATTTAAAAACTGAAAAAGAGAAGGAGGTAGTTTAATATGTGGGAAACAATACAACAAATATTTCCTTATGCAATGGCATATATGACACCTTTATTAATAGTTGCTTTAGGAGCTTTATATTGTGAAAGAAGTGGAGTTGTAAACATAGGATTAGAAGGATTTATGATAGTTGGTTCTTTTGCAGGAGCTTTCACTATAGTAAAATTACAAGGAAGTTTTCCAGCTGGTAGTTCAACTCATTTATGGATTGGATTATTAGTTGCAGCTATAATTGGGGCAATATTTTCACTTTTACATGCATTTGCAAGTATAAATCTTAGTGCTAACCAAGTTATTAGTGGAACAGCAATAAATATGATAGCTGGTAGTTTAACAATATTCTTAGCTAGAAATATTACTGGAAGCGGAAATATAGGAATTCAAATGGGATTTGTACCAAAGGATATACCAGTACTTTCAAAAATTCCTGTTTTAGGACCTCTTTTATTTACAAAAACTTATCCAACTACATGGCTTGTGTTGGGAATAATTGCAATAAGTGCATTTGTTTTATATAAGACAAGCTTTGGAATGAGATTAAGAGCATGTGGAGAGCACCCACAAGCAGCTCAAGCAGCTGGAGTAAGTGTATTTAAAATGAGATATATAGGAGTTATGATATCAGGAGCACTTTCTTCATTAGGAGGAGCAATAATCATAGTAACTTATTCAGGAGAATTTAATGGAAGTGTTGCAGGACTTGGTTTCTTAGCATTAGCAGCATTAATCTTTGGACAATGGAAGCCACTTGGAATATTAGGAGCAACTATGTTCTTTGGTTTTGCAATAACAATTGCAAATGTATCACAAGCAATACCTTCTCTTGAAAATATTCCATCAGTTGCACTTAAAGTTTTCCCATATATAGTTACACTTATTGCATTAATAATATTCTCTAAATCATCACAAGCACCAAAAGCATCAGGAGAGCCATTTGATGCAGGAAAGAGATAAATAATAAAATATATATAATTAATAAAGAAGCATTCTTAAATAAGCAAAAAACTTTAAGATATGCTTCTTTTTTTGAAGAGATTCTTAATAGTAAATTTACTAGAGGTTCATTTAGAATATAGTTATATAATTTATATTAAATTATATGAAAAGTATAAAGAGTTAAATTGAACTAATGCAATATTATGAGGTGAAAACATATGAAAAAGAAATTTATAGCAATTATTATTGGTTTAACAACGATTTTGGGATCAAGTGCAGGAATAATAGCTCATGCAGAAAGTTTAAATTCAAATGGAGAAAATACAATATCAAATCAAAAACAAGAAAATACTAATACAGAGAATTCAGGAATAGAAATATTTAAAAATATAAAATTATCATTAGAAAATGGTGAAACAGTAAGTCAAATAAAAGGTAATATGATAAACAAATTCAAGATAGATTTAAACAATAAAGTTGCAAATGGAAAAATAACTAAAAATGAAGCTAGTCAGTTATTAAAAAAATATACTGAAGGTATAGATAAAGATAATATACTTTATGGAGTAGTTAAAAATACAACAATAATGAATGATTTAAATTCTGGTAAAACTTTAACTAAAGCTGAAGAAAATCTTATGCAAATAAAAACAGATGAGATTAATAAATTAGTTGTAAACAGAGAAATAACTAGCTTACAAGGAATAAATAGAATAGCTAAAATAAATAGAAATATAGAAACTGGGAACTCTATTTTTGTAAATTAGTATATATTTAATTTAGTATTTTACTAACATAAGAATTAAGAAATACATATAAAAGTTATTAAATAAGATTAATTTCGTAATTTACTAATATAATCTATAGTAAATAAAATTATATACATTTTGTTTAAAATGCCACTTCAAAATATTGAAGTGGTATTTTTAGTACTTATTAATTACATGGAACAATAAGATTAACATTGATTAATTAAAAAGATTAACTTAAAAAATATAAATAATTTTACAGATAATAATGTAAACATATATATAAACATAATTACTTACAGGATAAAATTGTTATTTGAAAAATTAAAAAATAAATAAAACATATTTTTACTACTAATAAAATGATTATTGTGTAAAGTATTGTTTATCAAAAATATATTATCGTTTTTCGATAAAAAATACTTGACAAACAATATTTTTCTAAGTTAATATTAATTTGATTTCAAAAGATAAAAAAGAGAGGAAGATAAAAATGAATAAAAATAGAAATTCAAAAATTTTAAATGGATTAGTTATATTTGGAATAGTGCTTACTGTAATAGCTCTTTTATTTACACCATTAGGGTTAACGGCATTTTTTAAAACTCAAGGAGTTTATAATTCAAATTTACCAAGTTTGTTTTCAGGAGTTATATATATTTGTGCAATTCCTTACTTAATTGCTTTAATTTATTTAAAAAAGTTATGTAAGCTTATGGGAAGTAGTGATGCATTTTCTAGAAAAATACCTAAAGTAATAAAATGGATAGGAATAAGTGCTTTTAGTGAGATAATTATATTTAATCTTGTTAATGTAGGATTATATTATTGTTATGGATTATATTTTTATGCATTAACAGTTTTTTCTTGCATTATAGTAACATTTGTTTCAGCAACAATAGGATTTTTTGCTTTTGTTTCATCTAATCTATTTAACAGAGTAATTGAAATAAAAGAAGAAAATGATGCAACTATATAGGAGGAGAGTATGGGGATAATAGTTAATTTAGATGTTGTCATGGCAAAAAGAAAAATTAGTTCTACAGAACTGTCACAAAAATTAGGAATAACTCCAGCTAACTTATCAATTCTTAAAAATAACAAAGCAAAAGCTATAAGATTTTCAACTTTAGAAAAGCTTTGTGAAATATTAGAGTGTCAGCCAGGAGATATTTTAGAATATAAATAGCTCTATATTTAATTTTAGATATACATATTTTTAAATTTCAAAGATTAAATTTTATAATAAAAAATATAAATTAGAAAAATAACACTAGTAAATTAATTTTTATTAGTGTTTTATTTTATATTTTTTCACGTGAAATTCACATTAGATTCATTTTGATTATAGCTAAGTAATTTATATTAATTTGTGTAGATAAATAAGTTTATAGATACAGAGGTGAAAGCGTGAGAAAACTTATTTTAGTTATGACAGTTGGAATATCAATGTTTATATTTATGGGACATACAGCTCATGCAGATACTTTAACTAAATATAAAATGAATAATACAAATATTATAGAAATAAAATCAAAGAGTATATTACTTAGTAGAAGAAAGCAAAGAGATATCATAAGAATTTTAAATAAAACTATTACTTTAAAAAAAGATGAAATTACATATGCTAGATCTAAAACAAAAGAGATAAATAATTTATTGAAAAGACATAAAACAAATAATCAAATAGCAAAAGAAAAGATTAATAAGATAAGTAAAAATATATCTAATTACTAGATTTAATAACATTTTGTTTTAATAGACTATAATTAAAATAGGACTGAATTTTAAATTCAGTCCTATTAATTTAAATTTTATATATTATTTATTGTTTTATTTAAATAATAAGGAAAAAATCAAAGCACTTTAAAAGAGTAAAATCTTTTAAAGTGCTTTTTTTATAAAGTTTATAAATACATATATAACTATATATTTATAAACTAAAAATAAAAATGTTTGTTTTATAGTAGACAAAAATAAAAAATAAGCATATAATTTTTTATAAAATATATTATAAAAGGAGTAGATTTTATGAAAGAGAATAAAGAATTATTTTGGGATGCAACTATTGAAGATGTAAAAAGGGGTTTTACAGAAGATGAAGATAGTTATAAATGTATCATTTGTGAAGAAGACTTTACTAAAGGAAGAATATATGAAATAGATAATATGCTTTTTGATGCAAAAAAAGCAACAGAGATTCATATAGGGAAAAAACATGGTTCAACTTTAGAGTATTTATTAAATATGAATACTTCTTTTACAGGACTAACAGAAGTACAAAGAGAACTATTATTATTAATCTCTTCAGGACTATCTGATAAAGATATTGCAAAAAAACTTGGAGTTGCTAACTCTACTATAAGAAATCATCGTTATAAGCTAAGAGAAAAAGAAAAGCAAGCAAGAATGTTTTTAGCTATTATGGAGCTTTTATCTAATGGTACAAATAAATAGATAAATGTTTTAGATAAAGAAAAATTAGAAGATGCTCATAAGACAGCTAAAAATATAGATGATAGATACAATATTACTGATAGTGAAAAAGAAAATGTTATAAAAAATTATATGAATGAAAATGGTGGTATTAAAACTTATCCATCTAAGGAGAAAAAGAAAATAATAGTTTTAGCAGAAGTAGCTAAAAACTTTAAGTTAGGTAAAAAGTATTCAGAAAAAGAAATAAATAGAGTTTTAAAAAGAATATATGATGATTATGCAACTATACGAAGAGCATTAATAGAATATGGATTTATAGAGAGATCTAAAGATTGTAGTAGTTATTGGGTTAAGGAGTAATTACAAAGTTATAATCATTATATATATCTGTACTATATATAGTTTAACAAGTTAAGAAATAACTATAAAATGCAAAATGCTATATATGATAAAAAATTTTATTAATTATCAATATAGATAATTAATGACACAAATCAAAGTAATTTTTATGAGGGGAATAGAATAACTTTGGGTGAAGTAAAATGTTATTTAGATTTAAAGTTAAGTTAAAAGGAAAACTTACTTAACTTTGTAAATATATTAGAAGATAAGTATAAATCTATTGAAGAAATAAAAATATGTTTAATAGTAGAAAAATGGATATTAACGTGATAGCTTAATTTTTATTAGAGATAAGAAAATAATTGGGAGTATCTAAATTATATTAGAAGTTTGCGAAAAACTTTAAATGTATATTTAATAGAAATAAGAGAAGATATTAAAAAGAAAAAAGAAGTTATAAATAATTAAGTAGTCTAAATATGTATTTCTTTATTGTAACTAGAGATAATAAAAATATAGGATTTTTAAACATTGAAATTAACAATAATATATGAATGTTTGATATTAGACTATGCCTTAAATATAGAGATAAAAGAATTTTTAGAAACTGCAATTAATTTTCTACTCAAAAAGTCTAGTGAAAATATTTAATTAATAGTAATTGAAAAAATAAATTAGCTTATAATATGTATGCAAAAAGAGAATTCAAAGAAAAAGAAGTCTTAAATTATTGGCTAGAAATTAAATTTTAAAAAGAGTAAAGGAGAAAAGATGAAAGAAACGAAAGATATATTTAATTTTCAAAATAGTTATACAAATCTTCCAGAAAAATTTTTTACAAAAACTAAGCCAAACTCATCTATAGCACCAGAATTAAAAGTTTTAAACTATTCACTAATAAAGGAATTAGGATTAGATGAAAAAGCTATAGAAAAAGATGGGCTTAATGTATTTAGCGGAAATAGAATACCTAATGGAGCGGAGTGCATAGCTCAAGCTTATGCAGGACATCAATTTGGACATTTTACTATGCTAGGTGATGGAAGGGCTTGTTTATTAGGAGAGCATATAACTCCTAATGGAGAAAGATTTGATATTCAACTTAAAGGTTCAGGAAGAACTGTTTATTCAAGAGGTGGAGATGGTAAAGCAGCTCTTAAACCAATGCTTAGAGAATATATAATAAGTGAAGGAATGCATGGACTTGGAATTAAAACAACTCGTAGCTTAGCAGTAGTTACTACAGGAGAAGATGTAGTTCGTGAAACTTATTTAACTGGAGCAATATTAACTCGTGTTGCATCAAGTCATTTACGAGTTGGGACTTTCCAATATGCTTCAAGATTTTGTAGTAAAGAAGAGCTTAAAGCTTTAGCAGACTATGCATTAGATAGGCATTTTAAATGTTATGAAAAAGAAGAAAATAAATATCTTTATTTATTAGAGCAAATGATAAAAAATCAAGCAGAGCTTATTTCTAAGTGGCAATTAGTTGGCTTTATTCATGGAGTAATGAATACTGATAACATGACAATTAGTGGAGAAACTATAGATTATGGACCTTGTGCATTTATGGATGTATATAATCCTGAAACTGTTTTTAGTTCAATTGATATAGGTGGAAGATATGCATATGGAAATCAACCTAATATAGGTGGATGGGACCTTTCAAGATTTGCTGAAACTTTAATTCCTCTTTTAAGTGATAATGAAGAAGAAGGATTAAATATAGCACAAAAAGCTATTTCAAAGTATCCAGACATTTATACAAAATACTGGATTAATGGGATGAGAAAAAAGCTTGGATTATTTGATGAAGAAAAAGAAGATGAATATTTAATAGAAGGTCTTTTAAATATAATGAAAAATTATCAAATGGATTATACAAATACTTTCTTAGCATTAACTCGTAGAAGATTAGAAGACCTTAATTTATGTAATGATGAAGAATTTAAAACATGGTATAATCTTTGGATTAAAAGATTAGAAAGACAAGGAAAATCAGATGAAGAGGTAATTGAATTAATGAAAAAGCATAATCCAGTAGTTATACCTCGTAATTATAGAGTAGAAGAGGCTCTAGAAGCAGCTGATAATGGAGATTATTCTGTAATGGAAAAGTTAGTTGAGGCTATTAAAAATCCATATGATTATTCTAAAGATTTAGAGTATTATATTAAGACACCAGAAGTTCCAGAATCATATAGAACATTCTGTGGTACTTAAAATATTATATATCTAAAAATATTTTGAATTTGATTTAATAAATGTAATTATCATAGATATACTGTAATCTTAGTTAAAAATAATAAAAAAGCATTACTTATTAAGGTAATGCTTTTATTATTTTTAATATCCAACAACTGCTAAAGCAGTATCTTTATCTAATAACATTTCTATTTCTTTATCAAGTTTAACATCTTTTGCTAATATTTTTTCATCAATATTTAAATTTGAAACATCAAACTCAATTTTTTCTGGCATTTTATCTGCAGGTCCGTGTAATTCTAAATGAGTTTCTAAAGCTTCAAATACTAATCCTTTGTCAGCAATAGCTTCTTGACCTATAAATTCTATTGGAATATTCATTTTAACATTTTCATGCTTGTTTATAGCTTGAAAATCTATATGAATAACATTACCAAAGTTATCTTTTTGAATTTCTTTGATAATACAATTTTTAACTTCATTATTAACCTTTATTGGAATAATTGAAGTCATAGAATTATCTTTAAATAGTGAACTTAGTTCTTTTTTTTCAATTTTAAAAGATATATTTTTATCTAAAGTGTCACCATAGATTATACCAGGTACATTTAGCTCCCTTCTTATTTTATGTGGCGTGTCACCGTTGCTTCTTTCTGTTACCTTAAATGCTTCTACCATAATAAATTCCTCTTTTCTTTTTCGCTTAGTTATTTATTAAGTTCTTAGTAGCTTAAGAATATTAATTTTAAAATTAATACAGATAAGTTGCTTGAAGAGCTTTTTCTTTAAAATTATAACATCTAAAAGTGTATAAAATATTAATAAATATAGCAATTTTTGCAAATTAAATATAGAATTTTATAAAAATATATTTATGGAATATATTTTTTTATTTAAGGATTAGGAAATATAAGTTTTCTAATCTTTTTTTATTCAAATAAGCAAGTAGTCTTTATTGATATATAGAAGTAATAAAATGTTAAATCAAAATTAAAAATGTAAATAAATAATTGTATTAGTAATTTATAGGTTAAATATATAAAAAAAGTAATGATTTTATTGAAATTTTTATGTTTAAAATACTAAAATTATTATGAGGTGATAACATGGAAATAAAGATAAAAGAATACAAATATTCGTTTTGTTATTCAAGTGATAAGTGCCAAAAATGTAATTCTGTTATAGGTAGAAGTTTAACCAAAGTAAAAGATAGAGGGTGTTGTTTTTATTTTCCAAAATTTAATCTTTATGATATTCAAAAAATGAGTAAATCTGAAGAAGGATTAAAGACACTGCAAAAAATTTTGGAAAATAAAAATACAGAGATATATCACTATTATATTTGGGCTAAAGGAGAGTTTGATGAAGAAGGATATAAAAAATATAAAAATGAAAATGAAGAAGAAAATAGTATAAAAGATAAAACTATATTTTTTAAAACATGCCCTTTTGTTGTTGAAGGAAAAGGATGCACAATACCAACAGATTTTAGAAGTAATGTTTGTAACTTTTTTATATGTGATGAAATAAAGCAAACAATGAATAAAGAAAAAGTAGATGAACTTGAAGAAGAAGCTTTAAATTTTTATAGGTTTTATGAAAGAGAAAATATATCTTTAGAAGAATTATTAGAAGAGAAAAAAATATCATTAAAAGATAATTTTAAAGAAGTAATAGAAATTTTAAAAAAAGAACCTTTAAATATATATAAAGAAGAAATATTACTAGTAAAATAGATTAAATGATAAATTATAAAAAGGGTGTTGGGAATTAAATTTTCTACTTATATTTCTATAAATCTAAGATTTTAACATAAAAAAAGAATGACTTTAAATATTTAAATCATTCTTTTTAAATAAGCAAAACTCTATATTAGATATTTAATTTAACACTTTATAATATTTAGTTTCCCATTTTAGGACTAATTTTATTTTTTTTAAATATATTTGTTATTCCTCTTCTTAAAACTTGGAAAAAGCTTAATGATTTAACTATATTGTTTGGATCTATATAGTTTCTTATTGTGCGAAGTGCCTTTTTTGGATCTTTTGAAGAAAAAGAATATGTGCCATTTCTTTTAGTTTTAATTGCATAACGTGGAATCCATTTGCCTTTAAACATTACTGACACTATAACACATTCTACTTCCTCCCAAGGAATTTGAATAAACTTTCTATAATCTCTAGAATTATAAAATTCAAAACCTTTATCACCAATCATTATTTTTCCATAATTTGCTATGCCTGTGAAAGCTGTCCCATCAACAACTAAATCTACCTTTGTATTAAGTGACTTAACCATATTCTTTCCCTCTTTCTATTTAAACTTATCTATATGTTCTTAAATCTTTTTATTTAATTATACTATATTTAATAAAACCTAGGTTAAAAATAATTATAACCTAGGTCATATAAGAATATTACATTAAACCAATTACGTGGAATATAATACCTGCTATAAATAAACCAATAATTATAACAATTGGAGATACTTTTTTCTTTAGTAACCACATACAAAGAAGTGTTATTAATAATCCTGCAAGACCAGGAATTAATGCATTTAAATTATCTTGTAATGTTGTAACTTTATCTGGAGTTAATGATAATCCAGCAGCTTGTTGTATTAAAGCTTCTTTAATACCATTTGCTCCAGCTGGAAGACTACCCCAATCAATATAAGCACCTTTACTTAATGGAATTTGTGATATTATTGGTGTAAATTTAACTGATACCCATCTATTAACTAATGAACCTAAGATGAACATACCAAGGATAGAAGCACCTTTTGTTACATCTTGTAAGATTCCACCTGATAAATCA
Organism: Clostridium thermobutyricum DSM 4928; assembly: GCF_002050515.1. Classification (GTDB taxonomy): domain Bacteria; phylum Bacillota; class Clostridia; order Clostridiales; family Clostridiaceae; genus Clostridium; species Clostridium thermobutyricum. The sequence goes on from NZ_LTAY01000049.1 coordinate 15,428, forward strand.
TCTGTAATACTAGAACCTGCTTTATAACCAAATTCTTGTGTATACCACATAAATGCCATTCTGATAATGTTCCAACCAAAGAAGAAGATAATTGGACCTAAAATATTACCAGCTAGAGCAAGTGAAGCACCTAAAGCTCCTAATATAGGTCTAAGAGTAAACCAGAACACTGGGTCTCCTATACCAGCTAAAGGTCCCATCATACCAACTTTAACACCTTGAATAGTTACATCATCAACCGGTGCACCATTTGCACGATCTTCTTCTAGTGCTAATGTTACTCCAATAATAGGAGAAGCTATATATGGATGAGTGTTAAAGAATTCTAAATGACGTGTTAATGCAGCAGATCTTTCTTCTTTTGTTTTATATAATTTTTTGATTGCTGGAACTAATGCAAATGCCCAACCACCATTTTGCATTCTTTCATAATTCCAAGATCCTTGAAGAAAGAATGAACGAAACCAAATTGCAAGACGATCTTTTTTTGATAATTTTAATTTCTTTTCCATTTCCATTTTAAATATTCCTCCTTCTTAGTAGTTATCTATGATATCGCCTACTGGATCTCCAGTATTTGAACTACCACTACCACCTGAACCACCTTTTTTACTAAGTGCTAAGTAGATAAGTGCAATAGATACACCGATTACACCTAATCCAATAAGAGTAATTTCTGAAATAGTTGCTAATACAAAACCAATTGCAAAAAATGGCCAAATTTCTTTTGTTGCCATCATGTTAATTACCATTGCATAACCAACTGCAACAACCATTCCACCACCAACTGATAGACCATCTGTTAGCCAAGCTGGCATAGCTGAAAGTAATGCACGAATAGGTTCTGCACCAATTAGTAAGATTAATCCTGCTGGAATTGCTATACGAAGTCCTTGTAAGCAAATAGCTATAATATGCCACATCTCAACTTTTCTTATGTTTCCTTCTTTAGCTGCTGAATCCATTAAATGAACAAATGCAGTAGCTATTGTACGAACAATAATTGTTAATAATAAACCTGCAACTGCTAATGGTATAGCAATAGCAATAGCAGAGTTAACTCCAGCTTTACCTTCTCCACCTAAAATTAATATAATTGCGGATGCAACAGAGGCAAGTGCTGCATCAGGTGCTACTGCTGCACCAATATTTGCCCATCCTAAGGCAATCATTTGAAGAGTACCACCTAAGATTAAACAAGGTAATAAATTTCCTGTAACTAATCCAATTAAAGTACATGCTATTATTGGTTGATGGATTTCAAATTCATCTAAAATACCTTCTACTCCGGCTAAAAATGCTATAATAATGACTAATATTATTTGAATAATATTTAAATTCATGACCTTTAATCCTCCTTTTAAATTAAAATATTTTTATTTTAATTTATTTAATTCTTCTTGTGCTTTTTTTAGGATTTCGTCCATATTTGCTTTTGCATCATTTGGAACTTTACGAACATCAAATTCTAATCCTGCTTCTTTAAGCTTATTAAAAGTATCAATATCATCTTGACTAAAAGCAAGTACCTTATTAGGTTGAACTTTTCCAGCTGAATGAGCCATAGATCCAACATTAATAGTTTTTAAAGGTACTCCACCTTCTATTGCTCTAAGCAAATCTTGTGGATTTTCAAAAAGAAGCATAGCACGTTGTCCACCAAAATGTTCATTATCCTTTGAAAGTTTAATCATTTGATTTATTGGAACAACATGGGCTTTAATTCCTGGTGGAGCTGCTTGTTGAATTAATTTTCTACGAAGTTCATCTTTTGTTACTGCATCTGAAACAACAATAATTCTTGTTGGTTGTACAGTTTTTGTCCAAGCAGTTGCTACTTGACCATGAAGTAAACGAGAATCTATACGAGCTAAAACGTATTCAAAAGACCCAGGAGAACCTACATTAGAATTTTGATTAGTATTTGTAGAAGCTTTTTCTTCTACTACTTCTAAGTTTTCAGGTTTAACTTTAATTCCTTCTCTAGAAGAATTTAAAATACTAGCTGCAATTTCATGTGCAGATTCCATTGAAAAACGAGCTCCAAAAGCTTCAATTACCATAGGTAAATTCATTCCAGTTACAATTGCCCATTTATCTTTATGTTCTTCAAATAGACTATTTGCTTGGTTAAATGGAGTTCCTCCCCAAAGGTCTACTAAAAATAAAATCTCTTCTGAATTTTCAAATGATGCAATTGCTTCTTCGATTTTTGCTTTAATATCATCAGGTCCTTCACTAGGCATTAAAGTAACAGCTTTAACGTTTTCTTGTTCTCCAAAAATCATTGAAGACGATTGCAAAATACCGTTAGCAAAATCACCATGACTAGCAAGAATAATTCCTACCATAATATTTTCCTCCTATCCATTATTTAAAATTTAAATCTTAGTTTAATTAAATTAATAAATTTTCATAAATTAAATAAATTTTATACTTAAATTTTAACATTTATGCTTATTTATTCATAGAATTTCTCTTCAAAATTTACAAAAAGTTTAAAAATGACGAATTGATAAAATTAAAGGAAAAAATTGTTGAAAATTGTACAGAAAAATTGTTAGCATTAGGAATAGTTTATAAATAAATCATGTTAATTATTGATTAAAAAATATATATAGATATTAAAG
>NZ_LTAY01000050.1 GCF_002050515.1 Clostridium thermobutyricum DSM 4928
TACTTATAATGTATATATTAATTTAGAATTAGATGATTTTACAGTGAATAGTATTAGTTGTACTTGTGATGACTTTGAAAAAAACGAATTAAAGAAGAAAAATTATGCTTGTAAGCATATATCTGCAGCATTTTTAAAATTTTTAGATTATGCTGATAAAGATAAATTTTTATCTAAAATAATAGAGGATAGAAAAATAATTGATAATATCTTAGATAATAATAAAGAAATAGATAATCCACTCTCTTTATTATTAAATGAAGATACTAGAAAAGATGTTTTTATAGATGTCTATTTAAATAAAAATTCTTGGTCAAATAAAATTACAGCAGAATTTAAAATAGGAATAAAATCACTATCATCTCGTAAAAAATATGTAATAAAGGATATAAATAATTTTCTTATAAACATATATAATAATATTCCTATTAGTTTTAGCAAAGATTTTGAGTTTTCTAATAAAGATTATAAATTTTCAAGTGAAAGTAATAAAATATTTTCTTTTATAGAGACAATAAAAGAATTAGAAATTTATTCAACTGGTTTTAAACGCAGTCAAGATAAATTAATAAATAAAAAAGAAATTATTATTCCTAATGGGCTACTAAAAAGCTTTTTACTTTCAATTAAAGGAAATAAAGTATATCTTAATTCAGGTTTTTATTCAAGGGAAGTAGAAACTGAAATATTAGAATGTGATATTCCTCTACCTATTCAATTAAATGAAGAGGAAAATTCTATAGATTTAATTTTTCCAAGAGGATTACCAATTGACCTAGATGGAAAGTGTAATGTTTTATTATATGATACTGTAATTTATATTCCTTCTACATATCAAAGTGAAAAACTTTTACCTTATATTAAGACTTTTAAGAATATGGATAGTTTTAAATTTAAATTAGAAGATAAAGATAAAATTTTTAGAAAATTAATTCCTTCTATAAAAAATATGACAGGTTCATTAATGTTAAATGATAAAATTTCAAATCAAATTATTATAGCAAAGCCAAAATTTAAATTTTATTTTCATAGAGATGATTATATAAGATTAACTATTAAAGTTTGTTATAAAGAATATGAATTTAATATATTGAATGATTATAGGGAAAAATTTATTTATAGAGATACTATCTTAGAAAATAGAGTAATTACTTTAGCTAAAAATTTATTATTTCAACCAATAGAAGATAAAACATTTGTTTTTATTGGAAGTGAAGATAAAGCTTTTGAGTTTTTCAAAAATAATATTGACTCTTTAAGACCAATAGGTGAAATCTTTTATTCTGATAGTTTTAAAGGAAATATAACATTAGATTCTAATAGTTTTAATATTGAAATTTCTCGTGGTCGTGAGGAATATTTTGAATTTAAATATAGTGTTTCTAATATAGATGAAGAAGAATTTTATAATATTTTAAGAAGCTTTAAAGATAATAAAAAATATTATAAATTAAATTCTGGAGATTATTTAGATTTAGAGGAAATTAAATTAAAAGAATTTCTTACATTATTAAATTCTCTAAAAACTTCAAAAATAGATAATAAATTAGAATTTAATAAAAATAAAAGTCTTTATATCACTGAGAAATTAAAAGAAATAACTAATGATTATACTGGAAAGGAATATCTTGAAAGTATAAGGGATAATACTTTAAATTTAGATTATGATTTGAATTTAAATAATATAAATGCCAAATTAAGAGATTATCAGTTATATGGAGTAAAATGGATGAATCAATTAAATTCATTAGGATTTGGAGGAATATTAGGTGATGAAATGGGACTTGGAAAAACCCTTCAATCAATAGCTTTTATATCTAGCCAAAAAAATAAAAAAACTTTAATAGTTTCTCCAACATCTCTTATATATAACTGGAGAGATGAATTTTTAAAATTCTCACCGAATACTAAAGTGAAAATAAATATTGGAACTAAAAAAAATAGAAAAATTACATTAGATAATATATCTAATATAGATGTAATAATAACTACTTATAATCTTTTAAGAAATGACATTGACTTATATGAAAAATTAGATTTTGACTTTATGTTTATAGATGAGGCACAATATATAAAAAATTCTGATTCTAAAAATTCAAAGGCATGTAAAAGAATCTCTTCTAATAGCAAATTTGCTTTAACAGGTACTCCAATAGAAAATAACTTAATGGAACTTTGGTCTATTTTTGATTTTATAATGCCAGGATACCTTTGGGATAAAAATACTTTTAATAGTAAATATAATAGGAATTTATCTGAAGATCCTATTTTAATTAAAGATCTTAGACTTCTTATTGATCCGTTTATACTAAGAAGATTTAAAAGAGATGTACTAAAAGAATTACCAGATAAAATAGAAAAAATAATAAAAGTTGATATGACTAAAGAGCAAAAAAAAGTTTATAGTTCATATAATAAATATATAAAAGAATTAATAAACAAAAAGGAGATTGCCGAAGAATTTAAACAAGATAGTATTGAAATATTATCTTATATAACTAAATTAAGACAAATAGCTATTGATCCTTCTTTAGTTATAAATGACTTTGAGGGAGAAAGTGGTAAATTAATAGCCTTAAAAGAGATTTTAGAAGATACAATATCTAATGGACATAAAGTATTAGTATTTTCACAATTTACAAGTGCCTTAAAAAAAATTAAATCTACTTTAAATGCAAATGATATATCTACATATTATATTGATGGAAGTATATCAAGTAAAAAGAGACTTGAACTTGTAAACAAATTTAATGAAGATGAAACTAATGTTTTTCTTATTTCATTAAAAGCCGGAGGAACAGGACTAAATTTAACTAGTGCTGATATAGTAATTCATTTTGACCCTTGGTGGAATCCAGCTGCTGAAAATCAAGCTACAGATAGAGCTCATAGAATTGGCCAAAAAAATATTGTTGAAGTTATAAAACTAGTTTCTGAAGGAACTGTTGAAGAAAAAATACTATCTTTACAGGAAAGGAAAAAAGATTTAATAAATAATTTAATCGATGAAAATAGTCTTTCTAACAATTTATTAATTAATTTAAAGAGAGATGATATTTTAAAATTACTAAAAAAATAAATAGTATTATTACTAAAGAAGAGGTGATATATTGAATATAGATTTAAACAGATTTAAATTAAATTGGAGGACTTTAATAAAGGTTAGCTTTCCACCAAGTATAATTTGTCTTATAATTTTCTTTACAAATTATAAATTTTTTGGACTTCAAAATGTAATAATAGCGCCATATATGACTTTGACTTTTATAAGAATGAAAGGATATTTAACTATAGAAAAAAATCCTATAAAGCCACTATTTATTCATCTAATAATTGGAGTTGTTGCAACTATTGCAAGTTTAGGTTGGATACATTCACTTATAATTGACTTTGTTGCAACAATTATATTAACATATCTTTTAACAGATGAGTATAATCCAAGCAGTTATTTCCCTTATCTAATGGCTTTTGTTTTTCTTCAGTTGTTCCCAGCTAGATATAATGAAATTCCAATGAGACTTTTATCTATATCATATTCTTATTTAATAATTTTTATAGGGTTAAAGATTTTTGCTCCTAAAATGGTAACTTCTAAAATTAGATTATTAATTAGAGAAGGTTATACAAATATAGCAAAACAAGCTGAATTATTATCAAAAGAAAACTTTTCAGAAATTGCAAATTTTCAATTTAGATTATTTGATATTTGTAAAGAATTAAACAGATTAATTTATTCAGGAGGAAAAAATAAATATTATCCTTTCATAATATTTTTTCAACATATAAATAATATCTTAGGAGATTTATATGATTTAAGATACATAACTAATTCAAATAAAGATTATTTAAGAAATTTATCTAGTTTATTTTCGAATATATATAACCTCTGTGAAAATAATAAACAAGATTTAATATCAAATGAAGTTTTAAATTTTTTAAATAATAATAACTTTGAAGATAAAGATTTGAATCATTATTTTACATTTATTTTAGATTATTTAGTAAAAGGATCTATAAAAGTATATAATGAGAAAGATAGTATAATAAGAACATATTTTGATTTTAGGGAAAATAAAGAGTACTTTGAAAAATTAAATAAATATAAGTTTTCTTTAAATGAATTTAAATTAAGGTTTTCTCTTAGAATGGGAATTCTTTTAAGTGTAACATTTTCTTTTGTTAGATGGTCAAATTTAGAAAAAAGTTATTGGATTCCTATGACTGTATTTTTATTGACATTACCTTTTTATGAAGACAGTAAAAAAAGAGTTAAAGAAAGGTTTTTTGGAACACTAATAGGGATAGTTCTAGCAAGTATATTATTCTCTATATTTAGAACTCATGAATTACATATGATAATACTAATAGTAAGTACATTCCTAATGTATTCTTTTATAGCTGACTATGGTATTATGACAATATATATTACTTGTTATGCATTGGCTATTTCAACTTTAACAATAGGTAGTACAGAAGCTATATTATTAAGAGTACTATATACAATAGCATCACTATTAATAGTTTTATTTGCTAATAGATTTATTTTTAGAACTAAAAACTATATAGAATTAAAAAATATGATAGATAGACTTATTGTATTAGATGAAGAAATGATAAAAGAATTTAAGAATATTTTAAATAATGATATAAACAGAGAAAAACTTCAGCTTTTAGTGTATTCATCTTATTTAATAAGTGGAAAATTACAAATGCATAATGATCCTAAAAGTACAGCAATAGAAGATACTAAAATTAGAAATTTTATTTTTAATAATAATAGATTTACAACTTTATTATCACATTTATGTGTACTTCTTTATGATACTAAAAAGAAAGTAGATGTAGAATATATAAATGAATGTATTCATATTTTAGAGGATATTATCTCAAATATGAAAAATTTAAATAATTCTTCAGAAATTAATCATAATAAAGTATGTAAAAATATCAGTATAATAAATCATCAAAAAGATTATTTTAATATACAAATGATAAATTGTTTAAGTAAAGCAAAAGAGTCTTCCGATTCATTAGAAGATCTAATGAAAACAATATAAAAAAAAAAGAGTATATCAAATAAATGATATACTCTTTTTTAATTTTCTATTTTATCTAAATGAACATCCATCTGAGGGAATGGAATAGATATTCCTTCTTCATCAAACTTCAATTTAGATTGTTCTAAAAGATCAAAATGAACAGTCCAGTAATCTTCACTTTTACACCATGCCCTAACAACAAAGTTAATAGAACTAGCTGCTTGCTCAGATAAAGCTATAAAAGGTTCAGGCTCTTTTAGAATAAGAGGATGATTATCTACTAAATTAGCTAATACTCTTTTTACTTTTAAAATATCATCTCCATAGCCTACACCAAAAGTTAGATCAACTCTTCTTAATTCTTTAGAAGAATAATTGATTATAGTGCCATTTACAAGACTTCCATTAGGAATCATTATTTCTTTATTATCTGATGATATTATATGAGTATAAAATATACTTATTTTTTCAACTACACCTGATTTACTAGAAACTTCTATAAAATCTCCAACATTAAAAGGTCTTAAAAGTAGAATTATAACTCCTCCTGCAAAGTTTGCTAAACTTCCTTGTAATGCAAGCCCAACTGCTAAACCAGCAGATGCTATTATAGCTGCAAAGCTTGTTGTTTTTACTCCAAGATATGATATTACGCATACAACTAGTAATATCTTTAAAGCTATGTCTGAAAAAGCAAGGAAAAATGAAGTTAAAGTAGGATCGATATTTTTCTTATTTAATATTTGATTTAATTTCTTCAATACTTTATTTATTACTTTCCATCCTATAAAAAGAACAATTACTCCAATAACTAATTTTAGACCACTATTGGCTAACCAATTTAAAACAAAATCAGCTATTTTTTCAACGTTAAATTTGTTCATTATTAATTCCTCCATATGTTTATTCCAATACTTAATTATACTATCATTTCAATTTAATTCAATATTTATATAAAATTAAAATTATCTTTTAATATTTTATTTTTGAAAAAAACTATGAATAAAGATAAATAATTTATATCAAAGATTTATATAAATTTTATAATATATATATATATATAATTCATAAGAAATATTTTATAAAAGAAAAACTGTAAGATTATCTTACAGTTTTTTCTGTTATACCATCATAAGATAGCATTCCGCCTCTTACATTTATACAATTTTCAAAACCAAGTTCATTTAACATTAATACTGCATTTGAACTTTTATTTCCTACCTTGCAAATTACATATATATCTTTATCAGTAGGTAATTCAGTTGAAAAATCTTCTAACTCATATAAAGGAACATTTATTGAATTTTTTATATGTCCTGCATCATAATGTATTCTATCTCTAACATCTATTATATATGTATTTGGATTAGTTTCTATTATCTTTTTTAATTTTAATGCTGTTATTTCTTTCATATCTATTCACTCCTTATAAAGTATTATATCAAGAATGTATTAAAAAACATTTAACAAAACTATTTTTAAATTTATTCTATATTTTTTTAATTTCTACAGATATTCTAATTTAAAAATGATATTATAAAAATATAATAAAATTTTAATCTTTATTGTATATTTGACAATATAAATAAAAGACAATAGAATATATAATTATATTTAGAAATTATTTACAGGGAGGATATCTAAATGAAAGCTATATTAACAGTAATAGGAAAAGATAAAGTAGGTATAATAGCTGGTATAAGTTCAGAGCTTAAAAATTTAAATGTTAACATTTTAGATGTTAATCAAACTATAATGGGAGACAGCTTTGCTATGATGATGATGGTTGATATAAACTCATCAGAAAATTTTGATAAAATAAAAGACTCTCTTATAGCTAAAGGTGAAGAACTTGAAGTTGAAGTAAAAATACAAAGAGAAGAAATATTTAAATCTATGCATACAATTTAATAGGGGGATTTAATATGAATAGTAGTAATATATTAGAAACTATAAAAATGATAGAAGAGGAGAAATTAGATATAAGAACTATTACTATGGGAATTTCACTTTTAGATTGTATTGATAGTGATGGTAATAAAGCAAGAACTAAGATATATGATAAGATAACTAAATCTGCTGAAAATTTAGTTAAAGTTGGATATGAAATTGAAAATGAGTTTGGTATTCCTATAGTTAATAAAAGAGTTTCAGTAACACCAATATCAATTATAGGTGGTGCTACTAATGAAGATAATTATGTAGAATTTGCGAGAACTTTAGATAAAGCTGCTAATACATTAGGAATTGATTTTCTTGGAGGATTTTCTGCTCTTGTACATAAGGGATATACAAAAGGAGATAAAATTTTAATCCAATCAATTCCTGAAGCATTAAAAGTTACAAATAAAGTATGTTCATCTGTTAATGTTGGTTCAACTAGAACTGGTATAAATATGGATGCTATAAAAGAGATGGGAGAAATAATTAAAAGAACAGCTGATCTTACAGCTGATAAAAAAGGTTTTGGATGTGCTAAATTAGTTGTTTTTGCTAATGCTGTAGAAGATAATCCATTTATGGCTGGTGCATTTCATGGAGTAGGAGAAGCAGATAAAATTATAAATGTAGGTGTTTCAGGTCCAGGAGTAGTTCAAAGAGCTCTTGAAAAAGTAAAAGGACAATCTTTTGATGTTGTTGCAGAAACTGTAAAGAAAACTGCTTTTAAAATAACTAGAATGGGGCAACTAGTTGGAAATGAAGCTTCTAAAAGATTAAATGTTCCTTTTGGAATAGTAGACCTTTCACTTGCTCCAACTCCTGCTATAGGAGATTCTGTGGCACACATTTTAGAAGAGATGGGATTAGAAGTTGTTGGAACACATGGTACAACTGCAGCACTAGCTCTATTAAATGATGCAGTAAAAAAAGGTGGAGTAATGGCCTGTGGTCATGTTGGAGGATTAAGCGGTGCATTTATTCCTGTTTCAGAAGATGCTGGAATGATAGATGCAGTAATTAATGGTTCTCTAAATTTAGAAAAACTTGAAGCAATGACTGCAATTTGCTCAGTTGGACTTGATATGATTGCAGTTCCTGGATATACAAGTGCAAGTACAATATCAGCTATGATTGCTGATGAAGCTGCTATTGGAGTTATAAACAATAAAACTACAGCAGTTAGAATAATTCCAGCTCCTGGTTGTGATGTAGGGGATATGGTTGAATTTGGTGGTTTACTTGGAACTGCTCCTGTAATGAAAATAAATAATTATTCATCAGATTTATTTATCGGTAGAGGAGGAAGAATTCCAGCTCCAATTCATTCATTTAAAAACTAATAATTATATAAAAAATTATAGGAGAATATAACTATGAAAAAATTTATATCTTGGAATGTTAATGGTTTGAGAGCATGTGTAAAAAAAGGCTTCTTAGATTATTTTAATTCTGTTAATGCAGATATTTTTGCGGTACAAGAAACTAAATTACAAGAAGGACAAATAGAATTGGATCTGCCAGGATATTATCAATATTGGAATTATGCTCAAAGAAAAGGCTATTCTGGAACAGCTATATTTACAAAAGAACTTCCAATTAATGTTTTTTACGGATTAGGAATAGAAGAACATGATACTGAAGGAAGAGTGATTACTTTAGAATTTAATGATTACTATTTCGTAACTGTATATACTCCAAATTCTAAAGCTGAACTTGCTAGAATTGATTATAGAATGGAGTGGGAAGATGCATTTAGAACATATTTAAAAGAAATAGAAAAAAATAAGCCAATTATAATATGTGGTGATTTAAATGTTGCGCATAACGAAATAGACTTAAAGAATCCAAAATCAAATGTAAATAATGCTGGATTTAGCATTCAAGAAAGAACTAAATTTAATGACTTTCTTAATTCAGGATTTATTGATACATTTAGATTTAAGTACCCTGAAAAAGAAGGAGCTTATTCTTGGTGGTCATATAGGTTTAATGCAAGAAAAAATAATGCAGGGTGGAGGATTGATTACTTTTTAGTTTCTGACTGCTTAAAAGAAAATATATTTGAAGCGAATATACATTCTGATATATTAGGCTCAGATCATTGTCCGGTAGAGTTAATATTGAAATAAAGTTAAAAGGATATCTTTTTATTAGATATCCTTTTAACTTTTTGAAAATTTCCCCAGTTTGCTATTTACAAAAGATAAAATTTGTAGTAGGTTTAAAATATACCTTTTAGGTGAACTTTTGGATATTGTTCATCAATAAGGTAATTAATAAATATTTTTATATATTTTTAAAGGAGGATTCACTTCTATATGAATATTTCACAAGAAAGTGATTATGCATTAAGAGCTATTCGTGCAATGTATAATTTTGGTGTAGAAAATAAAATTGAAGCAAGAATTATTTCTGAAAAAGAACATATTCCTATAAGATTCTTATTTAAGATTTTACGTAAACTTTGCGCTGAAAATATTATAGAATCATTTCGAGGAGTAAATGGAGGTTATATGTTAAAAGCCCCATTAGAAAAATTAACTTTGAAAGATATAATTGAAGCAATAGAAGGACCTATATCTATAAATAAATGCACTAAAGATAAAAATTTATGTGAAATTTGCTTATCAGGTTGTTCTTTATATTATGAAATGAAAAAAGTTGAAAATGAAATTTTAAATATTTTATCTAGAAAATCTTTAAAAGAAATATTAGATAGTAGCATTGATGGCATTAACTTTTTTTAAATATTCTTATTTTTGAAAGTGAATTTTTAAATTGGCATATTTTATGTTAATTTAATAAATTACATTATTAGGTTTTTAAGTCTAAAAGTATACCAAAATAGTGTAGTTTTCATTTTAATTATGAAAGGTGTAGATATTATGTCAAATTGTAGCAAAACTAGCTGCCAAACTAGCTGTTCAACATGTATGTCAGCTGATAAAAAATTAGAAAGCTTTATAAAAGAATTAGATGTAGAAACATCTCATCACAGAGTAGAATCACAAAGTATAAAATGTAAATTCGGTCTTGATGGTGTTTGTTGTAGACTTTGTTCAAATGGACCTTGTAGAATAACACCAAAAGCTAAAAGAGGAATTTGTGGAGCAGACGCTGATACAATTGTTGCAAGAAACTTTTTAAGAGCTGTAGCTGCTGGATCAGGATGTTATATTCATGTAATAGAAAATACTGCTTTAAATTTAAAAAAAATGGCTGAAAATAAAGAACCTCTTAAAGGATTAAAAGCTTTAGATAGAGTTTCTAATATATTAGGAATAACAGATGGGGATCAATTTGAAAAAGCTTATAAGATTGCCGATTCTATTTTAAAAGACTTATATAAACCTAGATATGATAAAATGGAACTTGTTGAAAAATTAGCATATGCTCCTAGATTTGAAAAATGGAGAGAACTAGGAATATTACCAGGAGGAGCAAAATCAGAAGTATTTGACGGAATTGTTAAAACATCAACAAATTTAAGCAGTGATCCTATAGATATGTATATGAGTAGTTTAAGATTAGGAATATCAACTGGACTTTATGGATTAACTCTTGTAAATTTATTAAATGATATAATGTTAGGAGATCCAGTAATCAGACAAGCATCTGTTGGTATGAAAGTAATAAATCCAGATTATATCAATATAATGACAACTGGACATCAACACTCATTAATAGCTCATTTACAAGATTACTTAATTTCAAGTGAAGCAACTAAATTAGCTAACTCAGTAGGGGCTAAAGGTTTTAGAATTATTGGATGTACTTGTGTAGGTCAAGATTTACAAGTTAGAGGAGAGCACTATAATGAAGTATTTGTAGGTCATGCAGGTAACAATTATACTAGTGAAGCTGTTTTAGCAACAGGTGGAATAGATCTTATAACTTCTGAATTTAACTGTACACTTCCTGGAATTGAGCCTATCGCAGAAAAATTTGATATAAAAATGATATGTTTAGATAATGTTGCTAAAAAAGTTAATGCTGAATCAGTTGTATATTCATATGAAGAAAAAGAGGAGATAACTAATAAAATTGTTAATGAAGCAATTAAAAGTTATTCAAAGAGAAGATGTTCAATAGAATTAAATATTCCAAAAGATCATGGGCATGATGATGTTTTAACTGGATTAAGCGAGTCAAATCTAAAAGAATTTTTAGGTGGTAATTGGAAAGCACTTGTAGATTTAATTGCTAAAGGAAGAATAAAAGGTATAGCTTGTATTGTAGGATGCTCAAATCTTACTGCAAAAGGTCATGATGTATTTACTGTAGAATTAGCAGAAGCATTAATAAAGAAAGATATACTAATACTTTCAGCAGGATGTTCATCAGGTGGTCTTGAGAATGTTGGATTAATGTCTGCAAAAGCTGCTACAAAAGCTGGAGATAGTCTAAGAAAAGTTTGCGAAGAATTAAATATTCCTCCTGTATTAAACTTTGGACCATGCCTTGCTATAGGAAGACTTGAAATGATTGCAGCTGAACTCGCAGAATATTTAAATATAGATATTCCTCAATTACCATTAATTTTATCAGCTCCTCAATGGTTAGAAGAACAAGCTCTTGCTGATGGAGTATTTGGGCTTACTCTTGGATTACCACTTCATTTAGCATTACCTCCATTTGTAGGTGGAAGTGAATTAGCTTTAAATTTATTTAGTGAAGGATTAAAAGAAATTACAGGTGGTCAATTAATAATTGATGGAGATGTAGATAATACTGCTAATAAATTAGAGGAAATAATTGAAGAGAGAAGAAAAGGTTTAGGATTATAATAAACAAAGCTCATCTTTTTAAGATGAGCTTTATCTATAATCTCTATATATTCCTACTAATTTTCCTAAAATCGAACAGTTTTCTACAATGATAGGTTCCATAGAATCATTTTCTGGCTGTAATCTTATATGATCTTTTTCTAAATAGAATCTTTTTATAGTTGCCTCTTCTTCAATAAGTGCTACTACAATATCACCATTATTTGCTGATGTTCTTTTTTCTATTATGGCTAAATCACCTTCATTTATTCCTGCTTTTATCATACTATTTCCATTAACTTTTAATATAAATAATTCATTATCATGCTTTACAAAATTTAATGGAAGAGTAAAGGTGTCTTCTATATTTTCAGTAGCTAATATTGGAGTTCCAGCAGTTATATTACCTATTATAGGTATTGATATCATTTCACGTTTAGGTTGCATAAATTCAACAATTTCTAAAGCTCTTGGTTTTGTTGGATCTCTTTTTATCAATCCTTTTTTTTCTAGTCTTTTTAAGTGTCCATGAACAGTAGAAGTTGACTTTAAACTTACCGCTTCACATATTTCTCTAACTGATGGTGGATAACCTTTGTTTTCAGTATATACTTTTAAAAATTCATAAATTTGACTTTGCTTATCTTTACCGTCTACCATTGTTTACACCTCACTTCTTACTAAGAATTATAGCATATAATTCCTCTCCAATCAAACTTATGTTCTTTTTATCTTTTTTTACATAAATAAACTCTATTTGATACTAAAACTGAAATTTGATATAATATAATTCTAGTTTATCACAAAAGGTGGTGTAAAAATGACTAAAGCATTTATAGTTGACGAATTTTGCGATTTTTTAGATCCAACAAAAATTTGTGACAATTGTGGAGCATGTTTAAATTTAAGTAAATCCGATTTACAAGCAATTAAAATTGAAGAAATTGCAAAAAACATAGAAGAAAATGAATTAGTAGAATCAGATCTTGAAGATTCTGATTTTTTTGAAGATGAGTTTAATATTCCTAATTGGGAAGAACTTATAGCTAAAGCTCAAAAAATAGATCCAAATATGGATAAAGAACTTATTGAAAAATCATTATTAGAAGCTTATTCTAATTTAAATGAAAATTTTAAAGAGCATTTAGAAATACCTTCGTATACTTTAGCTAACGAAGATGAAGTAACGGCACTTGGGAAAAGTGCTGCTGAAGAAGAGATAATTTATCTAGAAGATCTTAACTTAACTGAAGATATTTTAGAGAGTGATACTGAAGAACTTTTCCCAGGTGTAAGAAAATTAAAAAAAAAAAACATTTAATTATTCATATATAAAATCCTCATTTAATTTTAAGTGAGGATTTTTCTTTTGGTATAAAAATTCTTTTTTTTCAAAAACTAGTATTGCAACACAATTTATAAAGAGGAGAGATTTTCATGAAAATTAGAAAATTCAAAGCAATACTATTTATACTAGGAATTGGAATATCTATTTCATTTTTTGGATGTAATAATGTAAAAAACACTACTGATAACGTAGAAAGAAATGTAGAGCAGGGGATAAATAATTCAAAAAATAATTCTAATTCACTTAACAAATCTATAAATAAAAATATACCGCAATTTACAGAGTCAGAAATTTCAATAGATAATCAATATCTTATAAATGAATTAAATAAAAAAGGATTTGATGCAAAAAAAATAAAAGCTAATTCTAACCCATATGATGAATTATTCTCAGTACCAAAAGAAGAAATTCAGGTAAATGGAGGATATATTTCTATATATCAATACGGAGTAGGAGATAAACTAAGAATGGTATCAGATCTTAACTCACTAAATGATAATGCGTACCTATTTAGTCAAAATAAAGGTAATTGGGTACAAAATTTTCATCTTTATAAAAAAGGTAGAATTTTTGTAGTTTACGATGGAGCTGATCAGAAAATTTTAACTGCACTTTCAGAAATTTTAGGTAAGAATATATAAATAAAAAAATAAAAAGCTATGTAATTTATAGCTTTTTATTTTTTTATTTTTGCTAAAGGATTACTTTTAACTGCTTCTCTTAAAGTATCATCATCTACATGTGTATATATTTGTGTAGTAGAAATACTTTCATGACCTAATATACTTTGTAAAGCTCTAATATCTACATCTCCATGTTTATACATAAGAGTTGCAGCTGTATGTCTAAGTTTATGAGGTGTATATTTTTGATCTCTAAGCCCCGCATCTTTAGTTGCATTTTTAACCATTATTTCAACTGTCCGTTTATTTATTCTACGTCCTCTATTAGATAGGAACAAAAATTCTTTATCTTCATCAGAACATTTTATGTCATCTCTATCCTTTAAATATTGATTAAGCGCATAAATACAAGACTCATTTAAGTATACGGTTCTTTCTTTATTTCCTTTTCCTATTATAGTTAATGTATCACCAGATATTTTTTCAAGTTTTATATTGCATAATTCAGATAATCTCATACCACAATTTAAAAAAAATGTTAATATGCAATAATCTCTACTATAATTTTTACTCTTTTTATTTAATGAATTTAAAAGGGTAAGACTTTCATCTAAATTTAAATATACTGGATGACGTTTATTTATTTTAGGTGATTCTAATTCTATAGTAGGATTTTCATCTATAATTTTTGCTTTATTTTGAAGAAACTTAAAAAAAGACTTTAAAGTAGCAACCTTTCTAGCTCTAGCATAAGCACTATTATTTCTATATCTCTCTAAAAAACTCATAAAAGCATAGAGTTCTGAAAGTTTAACTTTCTTTATAAATTCTCCATCTATATCACTTATTTTTATATCTTCAAATTCAATATCTTCTATTTCTTCTCTATATAATTTTAAAAATCTGAAAAACATTAATAAATCAATTCTATATGCATCTATAGTATTAATAGATTTACCTTTTATAGTTTCTAAATAATTTAAAAAATCTATTATAATAAGAGGCATTTCCTCGTTCTTTTTTAAGTCTTTAAAATCGTATTTCATAATTGCTCCTTTCACTTAGTTATATTTCTATTTTATCACAAATAAAAATTGATTAAAATAGAGCAGCAGAACATATGTTCTTAAAATATAAAAACATCATCTTTATATCCTATCTAACTTCAATTCAATCTCAATGAAAAATTATCTTTTATTTTTATATTGACCTTCCTTGACTTTAATTCCTGTTTTTAACTTAATTTAAATTAAATTCTATAAAACAAATTTTACAAATCATAAATTTTTAAAAATAAATAAATAATGCATTTTAATATATAATAATTTAATTTATAAATATATTTTTGTAAAATGCATTTTATGTAAAAAAATTGAAAATAAATGCACAAGAAAGTAATTTGTAATTCGAATAAGTTTAAAACGCTGTATATTTTGCATCTGATTCAAGCAGAAATACTTTTTTTCAATAAAAAAAATACACATTATTTCGCTAAATTGTTATTTAGCGAAATAAATTAAGCGCGTTTTTATAAATTTAATTATAAATAATTCTAAAAATATATTATTTTAACCTATTCTATATAAGAAAAATTTATTAATACCATTTTTCAATTTAATAGTTATAAAAAATTTCAGTTTATCTAAATATAATAAAACTATTTCTAAAACAAATTTATTTTCACTAATTTTATTTTGATTTAAAATCCAATCATTTATTTAATAAGCTGATTTAGTACAACAAAAATCCTATCTAATAAGATAGGATTTTTGTTAATTATTCCATATTATATCTATCACTGCTAAGAATTTTTATCATTTCTTCTTTTATTTCTTCATAAGTAAAATCTCTAAAACCTGTATTTGATTCTTGGATTATTGTTTTAAAAGCTTTTTCACCACTTCCTTCTAGTATAAAAATTTTACCTTCTTCTAAAACAGAAATATTATTTCTATAATTTTCTTTTATTATCCAAATTTTAATTTTTGGGATATTAAATCCAAAATTATTCCACTTTTTTCTCATTTTTAAATATAAAAGTGATATTTCTTCTTCAGAACATTTGTTCGTGTGTGTTATTTCTGATAATTGTTCCATTGATTTAATTACAAAAACAACTCCTGATGGAAAATTAAATATTTTATTACTATTTTTTACCGAAGAAAGTAAAAGAAGGTCAAACACACTCTCGATAGAAATTTTTTCGTTAATAGAATTCTCAATAATATTAATTACATCATTTTTTAAATCTCTGTTTTGTATTTTTTTTATATTAGGTATATCTTTAGTTTTTATTATATGATCTTTATACATTTTTTTATTATTACAAAGATAAAAATTACTTAAAAATACACTTTGCATATAATAATTATCTTTTTTATTTAAATTTTTTTCATTTAAAGCTATTGCAACTAACCAGTCTTCTTCTGGAATTTCTAAATTTTCATAAATTTCTTTTATTTCTTTAATGAATATATCTTTAGTCTTTTTCTCTTCAATTCCTATATCTAAAGCTTTTAAATATTCATATTTCAATTCAAATCCTTTACTTTTTTGTTCTTGTATTACTTCCTTCGGTTTATACATATTTATAAATTCATTAAATCTCTTTGGATCATTTTTCATAAAAGAATTTCTATATTTTTTTATATTCGAATAACTTAAATTTCCATATTGAATCTTATCCCATTCATTATTGCTCATAAACTTTTCAACTACATTAAGTTTACCCCTTAAATGCGATAGTAATTTTCTATATTCTGTATAACTTAATCCTAATAATTTGCTAGTTCTCTTCCCTAACATCTTCGTATTCTCATTGGAAGCATTAATTGATTTTAGCCATTTAGCTAATGTACTAGGCTTGTTAGATTGTAAATCATCATCTAAAGTTTTTTTAAATATGTCTATTACTAAATCTTCATTTTCACCATAAAAAAACTCATATAAATCATCATAACGCCCATACTTAACAATATGTGGTATATATTTTCTAAATTCTAACGGATATTCATCTCCCAATTCATTTAATATTTTTCTAAATTCTTTTTTTCTACCTAACCCTTCTTTATCTCGTAAATAAGAAATTAATTTAAAAAAGTATTCAGAATCCTCTTCTAAACAGCTTCTAGCAAGTTCCAAATTTATATCTATATTATCATAATAAACACTTAATAAATGACAATAAAAAAATAATGTTTGAGATTTTTCATTATCAAATAGGAAATCCCCTTGAATTGTATAATCAAATTCATCTAATTCTCTATCATATTCTAAATTGTCAGAATTAAAAATATACTTAATACCCTTAACTATATTACCCATAAATATCAAATCTCCTTATTATGTATACAAGGCGCTATTCATTTAGCTTATGCACGCCTTTTAAAACAAGATGCGAATATTTCTTAATATCCTTAAAATCGCTTAACCATCTTTGTACTATATAATATATATGTATATTATAAAAT
>NZ_LTAY01000051.1 GCF_002050515.1 Clostridium thermobutyricum DSM 4928
GAATATATACGTCATTTTATACATATATTAACTTTTTATTCAATAATTTTATTTATTTACTAATTTACCACTATAAAGTAGTTGCTTGAATAGCAAATTTATTAAGAATACACTTGTTTTGTAAGAATACAGATGGCGCCTTCTTAATTTACATTATTTAAATTTAATTAACGGAGGTTTTTGATATGAGTGAATTAGATATAAAATTAAATAAACTTGGAGTAGACCGTATTGCTATTAATCCATATAAACAATGGACACGTGGTTATATGGAACCTGGAAATCTTGGTAATGGATATGTTACTGGTTTAAAAGTTGATGCTGGTGTTAGAGATAAAACTGATGATGATGTTTTAGATGGAATTGTTTCATATGATCGTGCTGAAACAAAAAATGCATATATTGGACAAATTAATATGACAACTGCTTCAAGCTTTACTGGTCCACAAGGACATGTTATTGGTTATGACATTCTAAGAAATCCAGAGGTTGATAAAGCTAAACCACTTTTCACTGTAAAACAATGGGATGGTAGTGATTTACCAATCTATGATGCAAAGCCTTTACAAGATGCACTTGTTGAATATTTTGGTACTAGAGATAATCGTAGACATTATCCAGCACCTGGTTCATTTATTGTTTGTGCTAACAAAGGTGTTACAGCAGAACGTCCAAAAAATGATGCTGATATGAAGCCAGGTCAAGGTTATGGAGTTTGGTCTGCTATTGCAATTTCATTTGCTAAAGACCCTGCTAAAAATTCTAATATGTTTATTGAAGATTCTGGTGTTTGGGAAACTCCTAATGAAGATGAACTTATTGAATTCTTAGATAGTCGTCGTAAAGCAATTGCAAAATCTATTGCTGAATGTGGTGAAGATGCTAATACATCATTTAAAGAATCTTGGATTGGTTTCGCTTATACAATGATGGAACCTGGCCAAATTGGTAATGCTATTACTGTTGCTCCTTATGTTACATTACCTGTTGATTCTATTCCAGGAGGATCAATTCTTACACTAGATAAAGACATGGAAATAATGGAAAATCTAACTATGCCAGAATGGCTAGATAAAATGGGATATGAATCTCTAACTATAGATGGAAAAATTAAGTACTAATAGATAATGGAGGTATTGTTGCATGGAGGAAGTATCAAAGATAAATAATATTCGATTTGCAGAACGTGTTCCAAATAAGCTATATCAAAAATTATTTGGATTGCATATTTCTAAACTTGATGAAAAAATATCACAGATCGTTATTAATGAAGAAAATAATAGCTTAGCTATGTATGTTACCTCTATTCATAAGGTTTATAAAATTTATTCTGATGTAATTAATGGAGTTACTAAGGAATCTGTTAATTATGCATGTGCATCAAAAGGTACACCTAATGGAAAGTTAAAGATTGGCTTTAAATCAGGTAATGAGTGGGTTCTTGATAATATTATTTTTGGTCGTGCATATGATTTTGTTCAGGATGTAAAGCCAAAAAAAATTAATAGTGCGAATTATGATAATACTATTCGAGGTGAATTTCCTCAATTATTAGACCCAGACCATGCAGAAGAAGTTGATCGTCTACGTCGTTGGATGCAAGATGGTAATATCAGTCATTATCAATATGATGATGCTAATCCAGTTTACCCTAAAGCTGGTAAGTAATAATTGATATTTACAAAGGATAAAGGAAATTATAACTTTGTTCTTTGTAAATATTTATTTATATATTTTTAAGATATATTAATATTAAAAAGGTCTTATTTAAAAGACCTTTTATTATTTCTCCTCTTTAATCATTTCTTTTTTATGATATAGAATAATTTTTGAAAATTAAAATATTATTTATTTAATTTTCAAAAATTATTTTTCATCTTAAATTTGTATTTTTTATAAATTGTGCACTAAAAAATACCGTATATTTTTTTGAATAATACGGTATTTTCCTAATTTAATATTTAATCTTATCTTCGTAATATATTAATATTAAATTAAAAAGTAATAAAGAAAGCATATTAAACTCTCTTTATTACTTCAAAAGTTTTAAATCCTTGATATAGTAAAATCAAATTTTATATCTTTATTAGATGGAATTAAGAATTCATCATGTACTGGTGCTCCCCAGCTATCATCACCACCAACACCCATTTGTTTAGCAATTATACGAACCCAAGTATAATTTATATTAGGCAATTCGTAAATATGCATAGCATTTTCTATTTCATAAGCACTATATGGTAATACACTTAATTCAAATGGATTATTTTTAAATTTAAATTTCAATCCATCTCCATTATTATTAGTTACTTCTGCCCATCTTACATTCATTCTGTTTCCACATTCTTGAGGAATTAAATATCTTGACATATTTTCTTTGGCTGTACTCTCAAATACTCCAAGTCTTGCTCCTTGACTTCTATCTATATAATTTTCCTCTGGACCATATCCATAATATTTAAAATTATCAAACTCTCTCTTTAGCTTAAAATCCATAGAAAGTAACGGAATTTCAGATAAACCTTCTACTCCTTTATAATCTATATTTACATCTATATCTCCACATCTTTTTACAGTATATTTAATGACATTATTAGTTGGTATAGCAGTTGGTAATTCAAATGTATATGTTAATATAGCTTCATTTTCTTTTTCTTCTAATTTAAAATCTATAAGCTTTTGGTTTGCTCCTGCTATTTGCCATTGTGCACATCTAAAATTATGCATATTTCCTTTGTCATTATCTGTTGTAGCTCTAAAATAAGATGTTTTAGGTGTTCTTGTTATATATTCTTTTCCATCATAACATAAAGAGACTATTCCACCTTCTTGCATAGAAAACATAAAGTAAAAATTATTACCTTTAACTCCTATATTTCCATCTCCATGAATAACCTTAAATTCACCTTTTTCACTATTTTCCTCATTTTTAAACTCATTTATATTAAATGCATATTGTCCAAAAGTTACTTCATGTCCTTTATTTGTCCATATAGTATCATTATTTAATACCATAGAAACATTTAATATATATTCTCCATTTTCTTTAAGCTCTGGATATTTAAAATCTATAATTTTCTTTTCTTGTGGATTAACAACTACTTTTATAGTTTTTTCAAGTAATTTTTCTCCTTCTTTTTCTAAAGATATTATAAAATCATAATCTTCTGTAGTTATAAATAAATTATTATTTTTTATAACAATTCCATTATCATCTATATCTATTTTAACATTTGAGTAAAGATATTTAACTTCTTGAACCTTTGGTGATGGAGTTCTGTCTGCATATATAATTCCATTTGTACAGAAACAATAGTCTGTTGCTCTATCATCAAAATCTCCACCATAAGCTAAAATTTTATTTCCATTATCATCAGTTGTTTCTATAGCTTGATCTATATAATCCCATATGAAACCACCTTGATACATTAAATATTTATCTTCAAGTTCTGAATATAAATTCATACCTCCACAAGAATTTCCCATAGCATGAGTGTACTCACAATTAATATAAGGTTTTTCAGGATTATTATTTAAATATTCTTCTATTTCATGTGGCTTTGCATACATCCTACTTTCTATATCACTTATATAATTAAATTCTCTATTCCAGAATACTCCCTCATAATGAACTAAACGAGTATCATCATTTTTATGAAAATAGTTTGCCATTTCTAAAATATTTGTTCCAGCATATGACTCATTTCCACAAGACCACATAAGAATAGATGGATGATTTTTATCTCTTTGAAACATAGATTCAGCTCTATCTACAACTACATCTCTCCACTCTGGTAATGAACCTGGTATATTCCAACTAGGTTCACACTTTCCTAGTTTCATCCATGAACCATGACTTTCTAAATTAGCTTCATCTATCAAATAAATTCCGTATTCGTCACATAAATCATAAAAATAACTTTGATTTGGATAATGAGAAGTTCTAACTGCATTTATATTATTTTGTTTTATAAATTTGATATCCCAAATCATGTCTTCTTTGCTTATAGCTCGTCCAGTTTTGCAACTAAATTCATGTCTATTAACGCCTTTAAATATAATCCTTTTTCCATTTAAATGCATTATTTTATTTTTTAATTCGAACTTTCTAAATCCTACTTTTTGAGGAATTATCTCTATTAAATTATTTTTCTCATCTAAAATTTCAATATATAAAGTATAAAGATAAGGATTCTCCGCACTCCATAAATTAACATTTTTTATTACTTCATTAAATATTATATTCCCAGTTCCTTCTACTTCATTAAACTTACATATAGTTTTTTCATCTTTATCTTTTAGATATGCCTTAACTATACATTTTTCTAAAGCATCTAATTTGATATTAACTTCTAACTTACCATTTTTATAAGTATCATCTAAATCTTGTTTTACAAATAAATCCTTCACATGGCATTTTGGAGTTGCATATAAATAAACATCTCTAAATATTCCTGAAAATCTCCAAAAATCTTGATCTTCAAGCCAACTAGCACTGCTTCTCTTATATACTTCAACTGCTAATTTATTTTCCCCATTTTTTAGATATTTTGTTAATTCAAATTCTGATGGTGTAAATGAATCTTCACTATATCCTATAAACTCTCCATTTAACCAAAGATAAAAGGCTGTTTCTACTCCTTGAAATGATATAAATACTTTTTTATTCTTTAATTCATTTTTCAACTCAAAATATTTGATATAACTACCTACAGGATTATATTCCTTAGAAATATGAGGTGGTCTAAGTTCTTCTCTTCCATCCCAAGGATATAATGTATTTATATATTGAACATTATCATATCCTTGAAGTTGTATATGTCCTGGAACATCTATCTCATTAAAATTTTCACAATTAAAACTTTCTTTATAAAAATCTTTTATTCTTTTATCTTGATTTATTGCATATGAAAATTTCCATTTTCCATTTAAATATTGTCTAAGAGGCATATCATAACCTAATGCTATATCATCCTCTTTTTCATAATATAAATGGTCTGAATGTGCATCTATTCTATTTATCTTAAAAACTTCTGGGTTTTCTAACCAATCTAATTTTGGAATATTATTCATAAAAACATCTCCTTTTAATATCTTTTCATTTCTTGTTAACCTTTACAGAAGGATATACATAATTAACATATGCTTAATTAAAACTCTATAAAAATCTAATAGATTCTTTCTTAATCAATCTTTTTTATATCTATATTTTGTTATCATTAAGCTTAATTTTACCTATGGAACATATTAATATAGCTATAATTATAAAAATAATACAACATGGAAATATTAAATAAGCATTATTTGTTATTAATTTTCCTGCTATAAGATTTCCTATAATCTGTGGAAGACTTATAAATATATTATTTATTCCCATATATTCTCCTAATCTATCTTTAGGTGCAACAGCTGGAATTAAAACATAAAATACTACACTAAACATAGCACAAGCTAATCCAAAAATTAATGTAAATGCCCATAACATACTTAAATTCATAACAAATGCTCCAACAATAAATCCAATTAACCAAATTGTACATGAGATAAATAAAATTAATTGTTTATTGTATCTATCACATAATTTTCCTATAAGAATTGAAAATATAAGACCCATTAAAGTCATTCCAGTTAAAGCTGTACTTATTTCATTGCTTGTAAATCCATTCATTTTTTCATAATATTGTATCCAATATGGCATAATAAATCCGTATGATAAATATAAAAAGAATGCAGTCATGAATACTTTCATTGCTGATTTATTTTTTATAAAATCAAAACTAATTTTTACAGTTGATTTTACTAAATGATTACTATCTTCTTTTACAAAGGCAACAGTTATTAAGTTTGTTACTATTACAACAATTCCTGATACAATAAGTGGTAACGCAGGATTTATATTAAATAGAACAACTCCAGAAGCAAACACTATAATTCCACCAATAAAATAAAAAGATGTTCTAAATCCTGTAGCTAGTCCAATTGCATTTTTTTCGACTGCTTCTGGTACCCATGCATAATAAACTCCTTGATAAAAGTTCATTGATAAATAAAATAAAAAAGCAAAAATAAACATTTCAAAATAAAATGAGGAATATCCTAATAAAAATAAGAAAATAGCTCCGGATAATGAACCAATTAAAACAAAAGGTTTTCTTTTTCCTACTCTATCACTTAAGGTTCCTGAAATATACGGAGCAAATAATCCTGTAAATGATGCCATAGAAACTAATAACCCAAGTAGAAATGAAGATTTAGTTACAGTAGCTACTATTAATGGTACTACAGTACTATTCATATTCCAGGCTAGTCCTAATCCTATAGCAGGTAATGAAATTAAAATAGGTACTAGTTTATTATTTTGATTTTTCATTTGTTAAATCATTCCTCTCTTTAAATAGTAGAATTATTCTAAATTTTTAATTTTAAATCACTAATATATCTGTCTAATGCTTCTCTTCCAGCATTATCCCATTTAAATACACCACAATGTTCTAGAACTTTAGCAAACACTTCTCCAACTTCTTTTTGAATTAATTCATCTATATTTTCCTTTGTAAAAGTGTTTCTTTCTTCTATCTCTTCTATCCAATCTAAATGAATTTTTAAAGTATCTGTTATTTTATATTTATATTTTTCTTTATTTAAAATATAATCTTTTATTTCTTCAAGCTCATCTTTTAATCTTGATGGAAGAACTGCTAACCCTAAAACTTCAATCAATCCAATATTTTCTTTCTTTATATGATGAAGTTCTTTATGTGGATGGAATATTCCATCTGGATGTTTTTCATTTGTTCTATTATTTCTTAATACTAAATCTAATTCAAAAAGCTCTCCTCTTCTCCTTATTATTGGAGTTATTGTGTTATGTGGTATATCACCTGAAAAAGCCAATATTTCAACTTTTTCATCAGAGTATTCTCTCCAATGGTTTAATATCTTTTCAGCTAATTCACTCAATCTATTTCTATCTTTAGTCTTCATTCTAATTACAGTTAATGGCCATTTAATTATGGATAATTCTATATCATCATATCCATCAACACTAAACTTCTTAACATCTTTAGCTCTATCCATGGCAAACTCATATCTTCCACCTTGGTAATGATCATGAGATAAAATAGATCCTCCTACAATAGGTAAATCAGCATTTGACCCTAAAAAATAATGTGGAAACTTTTCTACAAACTCTAATCCTCTATCAAAAGTATCTTTATCTATAACCATAGGAACATGTTTGCCAGAGAAAATTATACTGTGTTCGCTGTAATATGAATATGGTGAATATTGCATATACCATTGTTCATTCTTTAAATCTATCTCAATAACTCTTAGATTCTGTCTTGCAGGATGATTTACTCTTCCACTATAACCTACATTTTCTTTGCAAAGTAAACAGCTTGGATAAGATGATGCCTTTAAATTTTTTGCAGCAGCTATTGCTTTTGGGTCTTTTTCTGGCTTAGATAAATTTATAGTTATATCTAAGTCTCCATACTCAGTTTCTGATTTCCAAGTAATATTTTTAGCTATTCTATCTGTTCTTATATAATTACAAACTTTGCTTAAATTATAAAAATAATCTGTAGCTTCTTTTTTATCTTTGTTATATTTAAAATTAAATTCTCTAGTTACTTCAGATGGTCTTGGCATTAAAACTCCCATTATTTTGGTGTCTAATAAATCTCTATATACTGATGTGTTCCACTCTAAAATCCTCTGTTCAAAAGCATAGTTTAATAGATTATCTAATATTTCTGTTGGTGAATCTAAGTCTTCATCTTCTATTTTTACTTCTTTATATTCATCTAAATTAAATAAAGCTATTAAAGAATTCCTTATAAATATCTTGTCCTCTTCTTTAAATAATTCTTTTTTTAATCCATATTGAACTAATCTTTCAATCTCTTTGTATATATCCATAAATATACTCCCTTAAATTTCTGTTGTTCTAGTTCCTATATTAGCTATATAGAACTCTGCATCATATCCTATTTTTTCTTTATATCCTTTAGAAACAAAATCTATAAATTCATCTTTTTTATCTGCTTTTACTATAAATACTGCACAACCGCCAAAGCCAGCACCAGTCATTCTCGCTCCAATAGTTCCTTCAAAATTCCAAGCTAAATCAACTATTGTGTCTAATTCTATTCCTGTAACTTCATAATCATCTCTTAGTGATATATGTGATTGATTCATAAGCTTTCCAAACTCATTTAAATTTCCTTTTTCAAGCTCTGCTGCTGCTTTTAAAGTTCTTCTATTTTCATAAACAGCATGTTTAGCTCTTTTTCTTCTTATATCACTTTTTATTAAATGTTTGTGCTCTTCAAATTCTTCTTCTGTTAACTTTCCAAGTGATGAAATAGAAAGTTCTGTTTGTAATTCTTCTAAAGCCTTTTCACATTCACTTCTTCTTTCATTATATTTTGAATCTCCAAGACCTCTTCTTTTATTTGTATTACCTATAATTATTACTTCATCTTTTAAAACAATTGGATAATAGTTATATTTTAATGTATTGCAATCTAACAATATCGCTGAATCTTCTTTTCCCATTCCAATAGCAAACTGATCCATTATTCCACAGTTAACTCCAATAAATTTATTTTCTGCTTCTTGGCAATACTTAACCAACTCAACTCTATCAATATTAAACTTGTGGATTTCATTCATCATAACTGCCATTAATAATTCTAATGATGCTGATGATGAAAGCCCAGCTCCATTTGGAATGTTTCCGTAAACAACCATTTCAAATCCATTTTTTATTTTATATCCATGCTTGTCCAATACATCTAAAACACCTTTTAGATAGTTTGCCCAATCATGTTGTTTTTCATTTTTTAAATTCTCTATATTAAATTCTATTATTCCTAAATCTTTGAAGTTCTCTGAATAAACTCTAACTAAATTATCTTCTCTAGTTCTTATTGCTCCATAAGTTCCAAAGCTTAATGAACATGGAAATACATTTCCACCATTATAATCTGTATGCTCTCCTATTAAGTTAACTCTTCCTGGTGAAAAGAATACTCTTACCCCTTCACAATCTGAGTAAGTATTTTTAAACATTTCTATCATTTTATTTTTCATTTCTATTCCTCCTTATTCCAAATAATTTTTGTTTTTACAATATATCCTATATCCATAGCATATTATATTTTTTCTTCAATGTAAACATTTTTAGTAAAAATATTTTTATTTTTTACTAAAATTTGTTTTATTTTTTACTTTTGCTTTTACTAAAATTTGTTTTACTTTATTTATAAGCACTTAATACGGAAATTAGAATACAATTTAAATAAAAAAAACTCCTAAAAAGGAGTTTTTTTATTTTAAACTTTTAAATTTTTTTTACTGTTTCTCTAACTACTAATCTACTTGCTATAAGAACTTCTTTTGGATATTCTCTTTTTTTATCTATTCTCTCTAACAATAAATCAATTGCAGCATCAGCTAAATATTCAATATGTGCACTTACTGTTGTTAATGGTGGTGTTGTGTGTCTTGCTCCAACAATATCATTAAATCCAACAATACTTACATCTTCAGGAACTCGAATACCTTCTTCTGATAAAGCCTTTAAAACACCTGTTACTACAGTATCATTTCCTACAAAAAATGCTGTTGGAATTTCTTTTTTACTCTTTAAAAAGCCTTTTATCTTTTCATATCCAAGTAAAGCTGTCATTTCATTTGTATCTAATACATTTTCTTCTCTATATGCATTATTTTTTTTCATATATTCTAAATAAATACTATATCTTTCATCTATTTCTTTTTCTTTCTTATCATTTAAAGTTTTTATACTTCCAACATATCCAATATTCTTGTGACCTAATTCCCATAAATATTCTAATGCTTTAAGAGTTCCACTTTTAAAATTAATCTTTACAGAATCATGAGTGTCTCTTGGTGAAGA
Source organism: Clostridium thermobutyricum DSM 4928 (assembly GCF_002050515.1). Lineage (GTDB taxonomy): Bacteria > Bacillota > Clostridia > Clostridiales > Clostridiaceae > Clostridium > Clostridium thermobutyricum. The sequence goes on from NZ_LTAY01000051.1 coordinate 9,929, forward strand.
ATCTACAAAAATTATATTTTTAGATAATTTCTCCATTAAGTCCACATCTTCATCATTAAATTTTCCTATTGCAATTACTCCATCAATCTCTTCATCACCAATAAATTTATATCCACCTTCTTTTATGTAAATACTAATGGTGCTTAAATTATTTTCAAAGCATTCTTTTTCAATCACTTTTCTAAGTAATAAATAATATGGGTCCTCTAATTGCTGTGTTATACTGCACATTTCAATAATTCCAATTTTTATTTTTTTAGCATCTTTAATCAAGCCTTCTTTTTTATTTTTTAATGTCTTATAATTTAACTTTTCTGCTGTCTCAAATATATTCATTTTTGTTGTATCTGAAACTGAAATCTTATCATCATGATTTAAAACTCTTGATACAGTTGCAATAGATACCCCTACAACTTCTGCTATTTCTTTTAATGTTGCCATAACTCACATTCCTTTATATTCTTTATTACTTTAAATACTATCATATAAGGAAGATTCGTTTCAATGTTTTAGTAAAAAATATAACTTTTTTACTTAAATAATTTAACTACATATTTTATACTATAAATTCTCTTTTTACTTTACTCCAAACTCATATATAGTTTCTTTATTAAATATTTCATGAGCTTTTAAAATAGAAAACTCTTTAAATGATTCATTATATCCTATTGGTGGATATTGAACTTCTAAGCAAATACCATTTCTCCTCTTTGTTTCTTTACCTTCTTTTAAAACTAAGCTATCTATAAAGTTTTGACTATATACTACAACACAAGGATATTCTGTAGTTATTTTCATATATCTACCACTTTTTTCATCATAAAGTTCTATATTACCTTTTTCATTTTCATTAAACATAAATGGATGATCATATCCATATCCAAGCTTCATTTGTTTAGATAATCCTTCTATATCTTGTCCAATCTTTTTCTCTTCTATAAAATCAAACTCTGTATTATTAACAGGGATAATTTCTCCTGTCACTCCTCCATTTTCATCAATAGCTAAAAATCTATCACAATTCATCTTTAAAGTATGATTTAATATATCTTCTTTATAATCTCCTGATAAGTTAAAATAACAATGATTAGTTATATTCATTAAAGTATCCTTGTCTGAAACTCCTCGTATTTTAAATATTAACTTATTATCCTCAGTAATTTCATAAGAAACCTTAATCTCTAAATTTCCTGGATATCCTTCTTCTAAATCCTTTGATAAATAGCTAAACTCTAAAGTTATCTTTTCTTTTGTTTCTATAGCATTTACATTCCAAATCTTTTTATTAAATCCAACACTTCCACCATGTCCACTGTTCACTCCATAATTCTTATTAAGAATGTATTCGTTGTCATTTAAAGTAAATCTTCCTTTATCAATTCTTCCTGCAGTTCTTCCTACAGTTGCACCATAATAAGAAGGATTTTCTATATAATTTTTTTCATCTTCATAACTTAAAACTATATGCTCAAACTCTCCATTTCTATCTACTGTTTTTATTTCAGTTATAGTTGCCCCTAAATTTAATATGGATACCTTAAGACCTTTTTCATTATCAACACTATATTTTATTATTTCTTCATCCCCTAATTTTCCTATTGATTCCCTTTTTAACTTCATTTTTTTATTTCCTCCTTTTAAAGTAATTATTTACAATTTTATTTACCAAAAAAATAATATCAAATAATTGTTAATTATTTCTAAACTATATCACTTGTTCCTAATTTAAAATTTATTTTTTCATTTCCACATAATTATACCTCTCAATTTCCAAATACTTGTAATAATATAAATAATACCACACTATTTTATAGTATGGTATCAAAAATTATGCTTAAAAATATTTAATTATAAATACATTTATTTATCATTGTAAACAATAATAAAATGTTCATTTTTATTAAAGAATCTTATACTCTATATTTTTTTCAATTATTAATTATTATCTACATTATTCTTTCTAAATTTTCCTCTTCTGTTTTCTCCACTTTATTTTCTTTAATATATGGATTTCTATAAAATGCATATGCAAGCTGTGCACACATAAAACACCATATAACTGGTTCACTAATTATTACACCTAAGTATTGAAGCATTGGAATAAATACTGCTACAAAAATTATTTTCCCAACAAACTCTATTATACTTGAAATAAGAGGTAAAACCTTTTCTCCTATTCCTTGAAGTGCATTTCTTAAATTCAACAATATACCTAATACTGCATAAAAAGGTGCGTTTATTACTACATATTTAACCCCTGTATTTATAAGAATCTCTTCACTTGAACCTGTTAAAAATTTTACTAAAATAGGCGCTACTAATATTAGTGATACAACAAGTATACATCCCCATATAATTGACATTAAATTTGAATAATATACAGCTTTTCTTATTCTATACCCCTGATTTGCTCCTTTATTTTGAGAAACAAAAGTTGAAAGGCTAATGGCAAGTGAACTAATAGGAATCATTGCAAAACTTCCTATTTTTCTAGCTGCAGTATGCCCAGCAATTATTAAATTCCCAAATCCATTTATAGCAGTTTGAAGTATTACAGTTCCTACTGAAACTATTAAAATCATAACTCCCATAGATAACCCTTGTCCTAATAAATCCTTATATAACTCTTTAGAAACTTTAAAATGTTCCTTCTTAGGAATTAAAATTGGACATTTAAAGTAAATATATAAAATACACAAAATTCCTGATATTCCTTGAGCTATAACTGTAGCTACAGCTGCTCCTCTAATCCCCATATTAAATTGTGTAATAAATAAAATATCTAGTCCAATATTTAATATAGATGCAATTATAAGAAAAACTAAAGGCATCATACTATTTCCTGTTGCTCGCAGAAATCCTGAACATAAATTATATAAAAAAGTTACTCCAATAAACATTCCAATTACAGAAATATATGAATATGTTTCTTCTATAATATTTGCAGGTGTATTTACTAATTCTAATAATGGATATAAAAATAATCCTGATATAATCATTATTATAACTGCTATTCCTACTCCAATAACTAATGAACCTGCAACTGATCTTTTTACTAAATCTTCATCATTTGATCCATAGCCTCTAGCTGTTACTATACTAAGACCGTTTCCAACTCCTAGTGAAAATCCAATTAAAAGCTCATAAACAGCTGCACAAGCTCCTATTGCAGCTAAAGATGTATCTCCTAAATAATTACCTACAATCATTATATCTACAGTGTTATATAACTGTTGAAATAAATTAGATATAAATAATGGTATTGCAAATATTATAAGAGATTTTAAAATATTTCCTCTCAATAAATCAACATTACTCTTAAACATTTCTTATCTTTAATAAGAACATTACGAAGCTCTTATTAAATACTCACTCATCTCTTTATATACCCTTTTAAATTAAATAAATTATTATTTTTACTATTTGTCCCATAATTAATATTACTAATTAATTCCTTTTTATTCAATCATAATTATTTTGAAATATAATTTAATTTATATATCATAAGCTTACTCACTAAAACAGACTATTTTCACTATAAACATAATAATTTTTTATAATAAATTATATGTCTTTTTCATATTCTTAATTTTTCTAAAATTCACTCCATTCCTATTATATATATTTTGTTAACTTTAATTTAAAATAAAATATCATAATTAAAATTTATTAAAAAATTACTATATTAATTATATTTCTATAATTCTAATCTCCTTTAATATTCGAATTCCATATATACTTACTATAGACATAATTTAGAATTAAAATTTTATTATTTTTCAATTGACTTTTATAAATCTGTCCTATATAATACTCCTAAAAAGACATTGATTAGGAAAAGTAATTGTTCACTGTATTTTTAGAGAGTGCTTGGTTGGTGAAAAAGCATAGTACATTTCAATGAAAATCACCTATGAGTTGGTAGCTGAAAAGATTTCTGATTAAGCTTACACGTTAGCTCGCGTTAAGAGATAGGATATGTTAGTATCTGAAATTAAAATCAATATAAATTTTGAAAAATATCAAATTTATATATTGATTATTAACCATAGGTGGTTTAACGAGTTTACTAACTCGTCCTATAATAGGACGAGTTTTTTTATAAAAAAAATTAAAATTCAACTAAAATAATTTAAGAAACTTAATGTTTTTTGATAAAATTTTAAACTTTACATTATTAACTAAAATATAAATATAAAAAAACTAGCTAAATAAATAGTTGCAGAATTCTAAAACTAATTTAATTAAATATTTAAACAAAGGAGAAAGTACTGTGAAGAATAATTTAAGTAAAACTATAACATTTTGGGCAGCATTATCTACAGTAATTGGACTTGTAATAGGTTCTGGTGTATTTTTCATGCCTCAACAAATTTTTAAAGCTACAGGCGGGGCACCTGGCTTAGGTATTTTTGCTTGGATATTAGGTGGAATTATAACTATTGCAGCAGGTTTAACTGCTACTGAAATCTCAGCTTTATTTCCTGAAACTGGTGGAATGATGGTATATATGCGAGAAATTTATGGAGAAAAACTTTCATATTTGACAGCTTGGATGCAAACTATTCTATATTTTCCTAGTGTTATTGCTGCTCTTGCTATACTTTTTGCTGAACAAGCATGTATAGTAATTAATTGTCCTAATTTAAAAATTCCTATTGCTATAGGAATAATCATATTTATAGTAATTTTAAATCTTTTTGGTTCAAAAACAGGAGGTTTTGTACAAATTATTTCTACAGTAGGTAAACTTATACCTATTGTTCTTATAATAGCTTTTGGATTTATTAATAATAAACATGCCTCTAATATAATGACACCATTTTTAGGACATAATCTTAGTTTTGCTTCAGTACTTGGACAAGTATTAGTTGCAACACTTTTTGCTTATGATGGTTGGATATATGTAGGTAATATTGCTGGAGAAATGAAAAATCCTAAAAAAGACCTTCCAATTGCTATAATTGGTGGACTTATGATAATAATGGCTGTTTACATAGCTATTAATATAGCATTTATACTTGTAGTTCCAGCTAAAGATTTAGCGGCTAATTCTACACCTGCTTCATTAGTTGCACAAAAATTATTTGGTAATGTTGGTGCTCAAGTTATAAATATAGGTATATTAATATCTATACTTGGAACATTGAATGGATATATTTTGACAGCTCCTAGAGTTCCTTTTGTTCTTGCAAATAATAGACTTTTACCATTTAGCAAAATTTTTTCAAAAGTAAATAAAAAAAATGTCCCAGCTAATGCTACATGGCTTATAGCCATTTTAGCTATTTTATATGCTTTAAGTGGGCAATTTAGTCTATTAAGTAATCTTTCAATATTTACTATATGGATATTCTATTCATTAATATTTATTGGAGTATTTAAATTAAGAAAAGAAAGACCAGAAATTAATAGACCTTATAAAGTTATTGGATATCCTATTATCCCTTTAATAGCTATACTTGGTGGTTTATTTGTTACAATAAATCAATTGTTTATGTCTGGACTAAAAACAAGTATTATTGCTCTTGGAGGACTTATTATAACACTTGTAGGTATCCCTTTATATCACTATATGTTAAAAAGAAAAAATTTTAAATATTAAGCTATAATATTTTTCAACTAATTATAATTTTTATAATATAAGTAATATTGAATTTTTAACTAAATTGAAAATATTATCGTATATTACATGGTTTTAAATAAAAAAAACAGTTTAGAAAGGTTTCCTTTCTAAACTGTTTTTTTACTATTTATAAAAATATATCTTATTAAACATATATTCCTTACATTTAAAAGCTTTTAATAATATATATTATTTATAATATTTAGTTAGTCTTTTATTTAAATTTGTTTATATAATTCGTCTTTTTTATCTAAATTAAATGCTTTCCAACAAACTAAAGATACAACCCAAACTAATATAAACATTCCTACAAGAGTGAATCCCATCTTACCAAAATCTAAGTTTTGTAGCCATCCCCAGAAACCATTATTTAAGCCTCTTTCCATAGCAAAAACTTGTCCAACTTCTATAATACTTATTACTCCTGCTGCTAATATAGAAAGGATAGTGATAGTCATGTTGTAATATACTTTCTTTAATGGTGAAGTAAGAACCCATTGATAAGCTGTAGACATAAAGAATCCATCTAATGTATCCATAAGACACATACCTGCAGTAAATAAAATAGGGAAAGCTATTACTGCAGTCCATGGAATTCCTTGAGCTGTTGCTGTTGCTGATGTAGCAAGAACTGCTATTTGTGTTGCTGTATCAAATCCAAGTCCAAATAAGAAACCTATAATATATATATGCCAATTTTTATTAGCTATGTTAAGTATGTGATTTATCGTTCTATTTATGTAATTTGTATTTGGTCTCTCAAGACTTTCCTCAACATATGTACCATTTTTCATACTTTTAAACGTTTTTACTACATCTTTTAATATAATAAAGTTAGCAATAGCAAGAAGTAATAAAAATACAGCTGAAATTACAGTACCTATAACTCCTCCAACAGCTTGAAATTGAGGTATTGCTTTCTTTGCCCAGTTAACAGCAAAAATTGTTGCTATTCCCATAAGCATAACTACAGTTGAATGTCCTAATGAAAAGAAGAATCCAGCTCCTCTAGTTTTTCCTCCTTTTTGAACTAACTTACGAGTCATATTATCAATACATGCTATATGGTCACAATCGAATGCATGTGCAAGTCCAAAAGTTAAAGATATAACACCCATTCCTAAAAGTGTTGGAAACTTAAAGACTCCAGTTGCAAGAAATATTCCTCCACAGATAAACATAAAAATTATGAATGCTCCATATTTTATCGCATCCACTTTCCAGTTTGGACTACTGTTACGCATAAAAAATCATTCCTTTCACTGCACTTAGCGTACATAATTTAATTTTATTTATTATATACAATTTTCTAAATTTATAAATATAAAGATATTTTAATAATAATTATTTTATAATTTTTCATTTCAAAAAATAAATAATTCCAAAAAATAAAGAAAATTATATAAAAATTAGCTACAAGTTGAAGCTGTAATAAGTATAATCCAAAATTAACTTTCTTACAATTTACCTATTAAAAAATTCAAATTATATTTTTTTTTAACTTTTTTTATTAATATTTGCAGGCAAAATTTATAAAAAAATTAATAATGAAACTTTTATTTTTAAATTTTTTATTTTATTTTTTAATTATTTAAGTCTAAAATAAATAGTAATAT
>NZ_LTAY01000052.1 GCF_002050515.1 Clostridium thermobutyricum DSM 4928
AAATAATTTAATTATTTAATGTATATAACAATTAGTCAATTTCATATACTATAATATAAATAAAAGAATTCTTTTATTTTTAAACTAAAATATTGCATCAAAAAAACTCTAAAAGAGAATTTAATACTTCCCTTTTAGAGTTTAAGAACAATTTAAATCTTATTAATTCTATCTTTTAATTTATAATTTGTTATAATATAACATGTGTAAATAGTTATAAGTTTATTTAACATATAATATTTTGAAATTATTAATTCAAATCTATTTAGTTTAAATTTATTAGAATTACTTTTTTAATTAAAATCACGTATTTGTAAGCATTAATAATTGATTTTCAATTTTTATATTTTTAGTTTAAAACTAAATAAATATTTCAAATTTATTATACTTATTTTTCAATTTCTAGGTTATCTAGTGCTTGGTCAAGTAGCAGTTGAACTAGCTTAGATTTACCTATGCCTGACATTTTAGAAACCTTCTCTATTTTTCTAATAGTTTCTTGCTTTAGATAATAGGTAGCTCTTCTAGGTGCTTCAGGCTTTTCTTGTTTCTTTATCTTTATTTTTATTACTCCATCAGTAGTTGTAGTTATTATATCATCTTCTTCTACATAGAAGTCATCATAATCATCTTCATATTCTTCTTCTTGAACTACTTTTTTAGGTCTTGGAGTTCTCTTTTTTCTAACCTTCTTTTCTTGTTTTTCTTCTAATATATCTTCTTCTACAGCCTCTATTATTTCAGAATCTACTTCTTCTATAGTATCTTCTTCAATCACTTTAGCTACTGGTTCTTCTTTTTTAATTTCTTTTATTACCTCGGGTTTATTTTCCTCAATTACAGGTATCTTTTTTTCCTCTACTACTTCATTTTTTATAGAATCATTTTTTATTTCTTTTGCTGCAACTTTATTATCTTTTTCTGAAATATTTTTCTCTTTTGCATTGTCTTCTTTGATATCTATAACTGCGGTATTAATCTTTTTATCATCATCTTGTGATTTATCTATACTTTGTCTTTCTGCTTTTTTTCTTTTGGCTTGCATTTGAGCTTTTAGCATTTCAAAGTTTTGATTAATATCTTTTTTAGCTTTAGACAACGCGTTCCACCAACCTTTCAAGAACCTTGAAGAACTGTTGTGCGGCTTCTTGATCATACTCAAAAACTGTTTTACCCATTTTTCCTGCTTCTGTTATCTTAACTCTTCTATTAATAGGTTCAGTTACTAAGCCTTCGTCTCCAAAGAATTCGTGAAGGAACATTAAGTTCTCTTTAGCATCCTTTGTTCTTTTATCATACATATTTGGTATTATAAGCGCTATCTTGTCAGGAGTAAGTCTTAAATCTGAAAGATATTCATATATACTTCCACAAGCTCTAACTGCTGCTGCTTCTACTTGAACAGGCATTATTATGCTGTCTACATAGCAAAGAACTGCATCATTTATTTTTGTTCTTTGAGGACCACAATCTACTATTACATAATCATAATCCATTTCCTCAAGCCCTTGAAGCTTCTCTGAAAGAACTAAGTCAATTCTAGCCTCTCTATAGAACTCTGAGTTTATTTCTTCAATGTGAGAGTTTGGAAGAAGATCTAAGCCCTCTCTAGCTTCAATTATACATTCATCTATTGTTACTGGATCTCTTCTATTTATTAAATCAAAAAAAGTCTTTTTATAATCTGCTTCTTGTATTCCTAAGAAAAGACTTGAATCATTTTGTCCGTCTAAATCCACTAAAATAACTTTGAAGCCTAGTTTTGCTAATCCATGAGAAAGTTGAACTGCAACAGTACTTTTCCCAACTCCACCTTTATTGTTAAGAACTGCTATCTTCTTCATTTTTCTCCCCCCTTTGAATTTTTACTTATTATACTATTTAGGATATCAAGTCTTGCTTTTCCTAATATTTGTTTAGGTTTTTGAGCTATTTCATCTCCTTTATAGAACTTACTTTTATTAGCTTCTATAACTGAGAATATTTTTTCTTCTAACTCTGCATCTTGCACTTTATTTTGAAAATAAGCATCTATGTAATCTCTTAATGCATATCCAAGCTCTAATTGATTCTTGTAATAAAGTCTTATATCATTTTTTTGCATTTTGTTAACCTACTCCTTTCCGATATAACTACTAATTTTAACTTGATTTTATATTTAAAATTAACCTCTTTTTAACTTCCTTTTACCTTATTTTATACTAAAATCATCTTAGATTCAAATAAAATTTGAATAAATTTTATAACAAATTCAACTAAATTTATACACTTTTTATACCCTATTTCACTTAATTATATACATAATTCACTCTATAACTGACTTTATAACTGTTTCTACCATGTTTTTTTATTTATTTTTTAATCTAATTTTTATTTGTAAAAAAATAAGCTATTTTGAAAAAAATTTTTCAAAAATAGCTTATTATAAAATAAATTTAAAAATTTACTTGTTTTATAGGTTAAATAATTATTTTTTCTTTACTTTACATCTGAAGAAAGAATTTTTTTCTAATTCAAATGGAGTTTTAATTTTAAATATCATATTTGGATGTTGACATTCATCTATCTTTTCTCCATCTTCATTATATATTTCTTCAGCTACAAAGCTTTGATCATATTTTCCTGGTGATAATACTTCTATTACATCACCTTTAACAAATTTATTTCTTTGTCTGCAAAGAGCCATTCCAGTTTCTTTATCATAATCTAAAACTATTGCAGTCATATCATAATCTCTTATATGGAAATTTGTATCATATATTATTCCTTCCTCTTTTGGTTCTTTAAAGAAGAAACCTGTATGATATTTTCTGTGATTTACTTTATATAATTCTTCTTTTAATGCTTCAGGTAATTTATAATTTTCTGGATCTTTATAATAAAGGTCTATTGCCTGTCTATATGCATTAACTATTACTGCAACATAATATTCACTTTTATTTCTTCCTTCTATTTTAAGTGATGATATACCTGCATTTAATAACTCTGGAAGGTGTTCTATCATAGCAAGGTCTTTTGAGTTCATTATGTATGTTCCATGACTATCTTCTTCTATTGGGAAGTATTCATTTGGTCTCTTTTCTTCTACTAATGAATATTTCCATCTACAAGATTGTGTACAAGCTCCCATATTAGAATCTCTTCCTGCCATAAAGCTGGATAAAAGACATCTTCCTGAATATGATATACACATTGAACCATGTACAAAAGCTTCTAATTCTAATTCAGGGTTTATATGCTCTCTCATAGTCTTTATATCTTCTAATGAACATTCTCTTGCTAAAACTACTCTCTCAGCTCCTAAGCTTTCCCATACATTACAAGCTTCATAATTTATTGTATTAGCTTGTGTACTTACGTGGATTGCAAGATTAGTATGTTTTTTAACCATTCCTAACACTCCAAGGTCTGATACAAGCACAGCATCAATTCCTACTTCTTCTAATTGCTTTAAAAATTTAGGCATTTGCTCTAAGTCTTCATTTTTTGGCATTACATTTATAGTGCAATATAATTTCTTTCCTAAGCTATGAGCAAATTCTGCTCCTTCTTTCATTTCTTCATAAGAAAAGTTTTGTGCAGCAGCTCTAAGTGAAAAATCTTTTCCTCCAAAATAAACTGCATCTGCTCCATATTGGAATGCTATTTTTAATTTTTCTAAACTTCCAGCTGGTGCTAAAAGCTCTGGCTTTTTATATTTTATTGTCATTAGCTTTCTTCCTCACTTTTTAAAATAATTTCTACAAAACATTATAAACAGAACTTTTACAATTTACAAGAAAGTTAATAAGATAACTAAATTAATGTTTTCTAATTAAATATTATTTTTTTCTTATATATTTTTCATTTTTATAACTATTAATATTTTTTCAAAAAAATAAAGGACATCTTCTGATGTCCTTTTTATTTATTAAATCCCTAGTGGTATACCTAGAGTGAAGAAAACTATTAATAATATTGTCCAACAAATTAGGAATCCAATTGAATATGGAGTCATTAATCTTATCATATCACCTAATGTATATTCTGGTTTATATTTTCTCATAAATACTAAGATAATTCCCGCATATGACATAAGAGGTGATATTACATTTGTAGATGAATCTGCAAGTCTATATGCTGCTGCAACTACATCTGGAGTAAGATCTGGATTTACACTGAAAAGCATTGGTATAAATATTGGTCCTAATAACATCCATTTTGAAGTTAATCCACCAACAAAAAGGTTTATTATTGCTGTTACAATTATAAATCCTATTAATAATAATACTGGGTATTTACTTAATCCTAAGCTTTGTAAGAAAGAAGCTCCAAGATAAGTAATATAAGTTCCTATATTTGAATAGCTAAGTAATGCTAAGAAGTTATATGAGAAGAAAGTAAGTACTAACACATATCCCATTCCACTCATTTGCTTACTCATTGCTTTTACTATATCCATTGCTTTATTAAATTTACCAACCTTTTTACCAAATAATAATCCTGGTAAGAAAAATGCAAATGTTATAAATAAGATTATGTTATCCATAATTGGATTAACTGTTGCACCTTTGTCATTAACATAAGGATGAAGTGGTCCAACATATAATATAGCTATTATTCCTAAAGCTAATACAAGTCCTAATAATGCATTCTTTAATGCTTTATTTTCTTCTGGTTTAACAGCAAAGTTTTCTGCATCAAAATCTTCTGGTATAACATATGATTCTTTTTCAAGTTTTGGTTTTATAAATTTAGCTGTTATAAAATAACCTACTACTGATAAAAGTATTGTTGAAGCAAGTATAAATATATAGTTCATTGTTGCAGGGTTTAAAGCTTGTCCAGATGCTGAAACAAATGGTACTCCTTGCCCTTCTGCAAATATTTTTGCGTTATTTCCTACTAGTACATCTATTGGAGTTCCTGGTATTAAGTTAGCACTAAATCCAGCAGATACTCCAGCAAAAGCTGCAGCCATACCTATTAAAGGATTTTTCTTTAGTCCTACATAAAGCATACCAGCAAGTGGAATAAGAATGATATATCCAGCATCTGTAGCTATACTACTCATAATTCCTAAGAATACTAAAACTACTGGTAAAAACTTATCTGAAACCTTTAATCCAACTTTTTTAATTATTGTACTTAAAAGTCCTGATTCTTCAGCAAGTCCAACTCCAAGCATTACTATAAGGATAGTTCCTAAAACTCCTCCACCATATGCAAGCCAGTTAGTTAATAATGCATTATCAAATATCCATCTAAAATTTTCTGGAGTTAACATATTTTTTATTTCGTGAACTATGTTTCCTCCATCTGCTCCTAAAGTTTCAAATTGCATTCCACCCATAAATAAAGTTAAAGTAAATACTAAAGCATATAATCCCATAAATATAATTACCGGATCTGGGATTTTCTTTCCTACTTTCTCTATGAACGATTCTTTTTTAGGCTTTTCTGACACGTTAGTCACTTTTTTTTGTTTTAATTTTGTGCTCATAAATTCTTCCCCCTTGTTGTTAAATAAACTGTCCCCGTTAACACTTTATTAATATTTGTATTTATTATATCATCTTTCTATGTATTTTTAACTATAAAATCAAAATTCGATTATTTTTTCATTATTTATCATATATAGGGAAGTATTACATACTTTTTTTGATTATTTATCAAAATTTTATACACTTTATTAAAATTATGTTATTTTAATTTTTCTTTTATGTCTTTTATTTAGATACATTTTTAAATTTATGTCTTTTCAGAATAAACAAATTAATGTTTTTTTGTTAAAAAATCACTTTTTTAATTTGATTATATTAAACAGTAAAATTTTTATAATTAATTTTTTTATAAGTCTTTTAAAAATATGATTTTCATATCGCACCAGTAACTAAACAAAATTTAATCATTTAAATTTATAAAAATAACTTTTATGAAGAAGACTTTTTAACTTCTATTTCTCTCATCATTTAAATGTATAAAAAAATAGCCATTAAGACTTAGTCTTAATGGCTATTTAATATAAGTAGTGAAAATTTAATTTATTGAGTAAGTTTGTCGTTTATAAAATATTTTCAATATAAATTCCGATTTGGGCTAGAAATTTACATTTACTTTAATTTAGTTTTTTCTTATTTATCTTCTTTTTTCCAGCTTGGTTTTTTACAAGCATAAATTATTAGTGGAATTATGAATACAACTAATGAAGCAATTACTTGGAATGCAATATATGCTCCACCGTGTCCTGGTCCAACTGCTGTTGGTGGGATTAAACTTGCAATTATAGTTAATGTAACACCAATTAAAGCAAGGATTGATACAAACCACATTGTTCCCATTCCACCTAATTTAAATGGTCTGTCTAATTCTGGTTTAGAATATCTTAATTTGATAATTGCGAATATCATTAAGATGTATGCTAAACAGTAAATTATTGTAGTAGTTATAGTGATTATTAAGAACGCAGTATTTACGTTTGGTACTATAACATATACAAATGCTATTAATGAAATAACAATAGCTTGAATTAGTACGAAAGTAACAGGTACTCCTCTTTTGTTTCTTTTTTGGAATACTCTTGGTAATAAACCTTCTTCAGCAACTGCTATCATAGCTTTTGATGGTCCAAGAACCCAAGCAGATAATTGTGCTAATATACCAATAGCAATCATCCATCCTATGATATTTGTGAATATCATTGGAATTCCTAATGCTTTAAAGTATATTGAGAATGGTTGTAAAATGTTTGAGAATTCCATTTTTCCATTAGGTACTGCATTTGCCATAGTTAAACCAGTTACAAGGTTAAGAATTATAATTATAACTAAAGTAATAATTATTGCAACTGGATAGTTTTTCTTAGGATTATCAATATTGTTTGCGTGAACTGAAGAAATTTCAATACCAGCAAATATAAAGATAATAGCTGAGAATAAGTTTAATGTTCCACCTTCATGGAAGTTTGGTAACACTTTACTAGCTGAGAATCCACCTGCTAAATAACCATTTGGATTAATTCCTACTTTTGCTAAGTAAGCTATTCCTAAGATGATTAATAAAATAAATGGAATGTAAACTCCAATGATTGCTCCCCAGTTACCAACAACTTTAACCATGTCAAATTTCATGTTAAGTAAAGTTACTAACCAGTATCCAACTAATATACATATAAATACGAATATGTTGTTTTGAGCAAGTTTTGGACTACCAACACCGTATCCAAGCATAACTCCAATTGTTGAAGCTATCATAACCATTCCGAAAAACATTTGAACCCATAGTAACCATGAAGTTACGAAACCAAATCTTTCTCCGAATGCCTCAGAAACCCAAACTTGAGGACCTCCTTCTTTTGGATATGCAGTCGCAAGCTCTGCTGCTATTAACGCTATTGGAATAGCGAATAATATAACTGCTGCGATAAGATAAGAAATTTGTGACCAACCTGTTGCAGCTAGTGTAGGAACACTTCTAACTGTACCAAAGAAAGCCATAGTAATACCAACTAGTTGTACTAAACTAAGTTTTTTTGTGTTATCCATAATAACGACATCCTTTCTCACTCTATATTTTGTTTTTAATTTTTAAAGGTTTTTCCTCGGAAATCCTTTATGGAATTTATTATATAGAGAAAACTAACTTAGTCTAAATTGCAAAATATATATTTTTTATAAAGTTAATACATTTACATACCAAATATATCAGTATTTTTTAACAAGTATTATCATACTGATAATTTATATTTAATTTTGTTAACACATTTTTATTAAGTCACCGCATTTTTAAACTTTTAGTTACTTTTGTAAAATTCATATTAATAATATTTTAAAAAGTATAAATTTTATTCTTTTTATTAAAATTTATTTTATAAACTTAACTTTTTATCATTAAAGTTAATTTTTTATTTCTATTTTTTCAATGTTTATTAAAAGAAAATAAGTATATTTAAGGAATTATAGTCTTTATTTTCTTTCTGTTAATTGTTTTAATATTAAATTTATATTTCTAATCAATTTTAGAAATCTATAATATATGATATAATATTTTGATATTTTAAGAATTGGAGATTTTTTATGACAGTAGGAATTAGTAAACAAGATGAAATTTTATACCTTAATAAAACTTTAGATACTATAAAAGAGCTTTTAGATAAATTTGGTGATTCTTCTTATGAAAGAAGTAATGATATAAAATCTGATAGAAGACTTCTTTGGGATAGTATAAAAGAACTTGATGAAATTGAAGTTCAACATTTCAATCAAAACCTTGCTATGCAAGAAAAATTATATTTAAATAACATAGAAAAAATTAAAACACTTAGAAATCAGTTAAACTCTCCTTATTTTGCGAGAATTGACTTTAAAGAAGAAGGTGAAAGTCCTGAAAGTATATACATAGGTATAGCAAGTGTTATAAAAGATGACTTTGATTTTCTTGTTCTTGATTGGCGTTCTCCTATTTCAAATATGTTTTATGATTATGAAATGGGCCCTGCATCTTATACAACTCCAAATGGAGAAATTAAAGGTGAGATAGTTTTAAATAGACAATATAATATAAAAAATGGAGAAATAAAGTTTATTCATGAAAGTAATTCATCAATTCATGATGAAGCTCTTTTAAGTGTATTAGGTTCTAATACATCAGATAAAATGAAAAATATTGTTTCTTCTATTCAAAAAAAGCAAAATGAAATTATAAGAAATGATAAAACAAAGGTTCTTTTAATTCAAGGAGTTGCAGGTTCTGGTAAAACTTCTATTGCAATGCATAGAGCTGCTTTTCTTTTATATAAATACAGAAAAACATTAAAGGCAGAAAATATATTAATCTTTTCTCCTAATGATGTGTTTAGTGAATATATATCTGATGTATTACCTGGACTTGGAGAAAGTAACATAAGTGAAACAACACTTGAAGATTTTTATAAAAGCTTTCTTCCTAGTATTTATAATTATGAAAAGAAAAATGATTATCTTGAATATATTTATTCAGAAGATACTAAAGAAAAAGCTTTACGTGAAAAAGCTATGAAGTTTAAAAATAGCATAGAGTTTTCTAATATACTTGAAGACTTTGCAAATAATCTTCCTAATATGCTAATTCAATTTAAAGATATTATATTTGATAACAAAGTAATAATTTCTAAAAAGAAAGTTTCAGAAGTTTTCCTTAATAAATTTAAAAATGTTTCTTTTATAGATAGAATAGAATCTCTTAAAGGAAATCTTTTTGCACAAGTTGAAACTAAATATTTTGTTCAAGCTAAAAATAAAAATGCTTCTGATTTTGGATATAATCCTTTTGACCATGGAAATAACATTCAAAGCTATTTAAAAGAGGAAGTTTCAAAGCAAGTTGATACTATGATAGAAACTATAAATCCTGTAACTATATATAATTATTTATGGAGAGATATTTCTAAATATACTAAATTAAATGTAGAGGAAATAAGTGATTTTACTATAAAAAATATTCAAAATATGAACATTCTTTTTGAAGATATAATTCCTATACTTTACTTAAGAATGCATATGGATGGATTTAAAAACTATAAAAATATAAAACATTTAATTATAGATGAATGTCAAGATTATAGTCCGCTTTTCTATAAATTAATTAGTAAGTCATTTAGAAATGCTACATTTACTATACTTGGAGATATAAATCAAAAAATATCTAATGATACTAATATAGATAAAAAAGAAGATATAGAAGTTATATTTGGTGAAGATAATACACAAATAGTTTCACTTACTAAGAGCTATCGTTCAACCTTTAATATTACTGAATTCTCTAAAAATATATTAGAATTTGGAGAACCAATTGAAGGTGTAGAAAGACAAGGAATGGAACCACAAGTATTAGAAAATGTAAATATAGAAGAGACTATTTTAGAAAAAATAAAAGAAATTAAAGAATCTGGTTTTGAATCTATTGCAATAATACCTAAAACAGCAGAAAAATCTAAAGAATTATTTAATCTTCTTAAAGATAAAATAGAAGATTTAAACTTAATAATAGATGATAACAGCCACTACTCAAAAGGAATTTCAATAATTCCTTCATATATTGCAAAAGGACTAGAATTTGACTCAGTTATAGTTCCAGATTGTGATAAAACTTATTCAAAAGATAGTGAACGTAATCTTTTATATACAGTTTGTACAAGAGCATTACACAGCCTTTATCTTTTAAGTAGTTCAGAAAAATCAATATTATTATAAAGTTAATCTAAACTTAACAAGATTATTATAAAAATATAAATTGAAATAGAGTTATTAAGTTAATAGAAAAACTAACTCTTAACTATTATAAAACATAGATACTTAAAGGCTTAAAGGGATACTTAATTGTATCCCTTTATTTTTTTAATTTTTAGTTTTTGTTTATACTATTTTTATAATATTTATATGAATACAAGCATGGTAAAATAATAATTGAAAAAATTGAGATTATCATTAAAAAAGTTATATTATGCAATGGTGAACTAATCATTATACTTCCAAATATAATAAAAACATAACTTGAAAACTTTTGTGTTGCATACCAATTATTATTATCCTCTAGTGCCCATTTAAATTTAACTCCTATTGTGTTATTAGGCTCAATTCTTGGTAAGAACATTCCAGATATAGTTATTATAAGTCCAACTATAAAAAATAGAATATTGCTTAATTGGAATTGTACATTTCTAAATAATATAAAGAATAGACATAAATATATAAAAATTGGAATAAAGAAATTTAAAATTAATCCAAAAATATAAGTTGATTTTTTCATTGAATTTTTATTATTGGTATAATCTTTTTTTAAAGAGCTATATGCAAAAGTTGTAGATATCAAAATACCAGATGCAGCTATTAAAAGAACTGTATAGTAAGTGCTATTTAAAGTTTTATTGAATAAGTAATAAATGCCAACTAGTATAACTGGTAATAATCCTAATAATTGAATTTTAAATAATTTTTTCATAATGCTTTCCTTTAAAAATCCATTCTATGATTATTTTTACTTAAATATTAATATCTATCATATTAACAATATATTACTTATATTCTAATAATATCAAGACAATTTGTAAATCATTATTAAAAATATAATATTCAATTTACACAAAATTATTTATAATATCTAAAAGCTTTGAAATTAAAATTTCAAAGCTTTTTATCTAATCAAATAATTTAATTATATCTTCTTCACTAAGTCTTTTAAGTCCTTTACCATCCATCTCTTTACCATCCATAAGACTTTGAATTAATTCTTTTTTGTCTTCTTGCATAAGTACAATCTTCTCTTCTATTGTATCTTTAGCTACAAGTTTTATAACTTTAACAGTGTTTTTTTGCCCAAATCTATGAGCTCTATCTGTTGCTTGGTCTTCAATTGCAGGATTCCACCAAGGGTCAAAATGTATTACTACGCTTGCTGAAGTTAAATTTAATCCTACTCCACCAGCTTTTAAGGATATTAAAAATACTTTTATATCATCATTTTCATTAAAATTCTTTACCATTTCTACTCTATTTTTTGCAGAAGTTGAGCCATCTAAATATAAATAATTTACTCCACTCTTCTTAAAGTCCTCTTCTATCTTTTTTAATACTGAAGTAAATTGAGAAAATAATAATATTTTATTTCCAGCTTTACTCTCCTCTTCAACTATATCTTTTACTATATTTAATTTAGCGCTCTTATCTATATAATCTGGTACAACAAGCGAAGGGTCTAAACATAGTTCTCTAAGCTTTGTAAGATATGCAAATAAGTTAACTTTATCTCTTGAAGTTTCTATCTTCATTTTAACTTCTTTTATATAGGATTTATAAATTTGCTTTTGTTTTGAATTAAGTTCTACTAAATATTTCTTTTCAACTTTACTTGGTAACTCATCTAAAACATCTGACTTAACTCTTCTTAATATAAATGGTGTTATTAATGTTTTTAGCTCTGTTAAATCACTATTTCCAACAAATCTTTCTTTAAATCTTTCTTTTGTAAATAAATATCCAGGCATAACAAAATCAAATATTGACCACAATTCCATTAAATTATTTTCTATTGGTGTGCCTGTTAATGCAATGTTACATCTTGATTTTATTTTTTTAACTGAAATAGTCGCTTGTGCTAGATGATTTTTTATATTTTGAGCTTCATCTATTATCAAATAATCAAAAGTTAAAGAACTATATTTTTCTTCATCATTTTTAATAGTTCCATATGTAGTTAAAATTACATCATATTTTTTATAATCATCTATAACTTTCTCTCTTGAAACTTTATTTCCATGAGCCAATCCTACTTTTAATGTAGGTGCAAATTTTTCAAATTCATCTTTCCAATTATAAATTACTGAAGTTGGTGTAATTATAAGAGTTTTTGTTTTCTTTTGAGATAATATAAAAGAAATAATTTGAATAGTTTTACCAAGCCCCATATCATCTGCAAGTATTCCACCAAACCCTAAGGCAGTTATTTCATTAAGCCATTTAAAGCCTTCTATTTGATATGGTCTAAGAGTTGCATTTAATTTTTTAGGTACAAGCTTTCTTTTGTATTCTTTATTTAATAACTTTTGAACTATATCTTGAAGTACCTTACTCCCCTTTATAAATGACAAGTTTCTATCTTTTAATTTTTCTTGAAGATATATCATCTTATTTTTGTCTATCTCTATTTCATTATCCTTTATTTTATCTAACCCTAAATCATCTAAAAGATTTAAAAATTTAGCTACTCCTGGATCTTCTAAATCTAAGTAAGTATTTTTGCTTTTATAAAATTTTTCTCCACTCTTCATTGAATTTATAGCTTCTCCAAGCTCTTTTACTGTAAAATCACCAAACTTATATTTAAGCTTATAAAAATTATCAAATTCATCTAGATTTGAAAGAATATCTTTTGAATTTATTAATTTTATCTTTTCTAAATCCTTAGAAAATAAAACAACTCCAATTTCTTTTAATCTTAATAAGCCCATATTTAAAAATTCATACATATCCTCTTCATTACCAATAAATAAAAAATCCTTTTCTTTTTTAATAAACTTATATCTTTCAAGCTCCATATCTATTAGATTTTCTTTTTTAATATCTCTTAAAAAACTTTTATTAGATTTATCTTTAATTAAATCAATAATATAACCAAAGTAATTTAACTTTACATTACAATAGATATTTCCATCTTCTTTATAAAAATAAAAATTTGGAGCAATCAACTTTCTTTTAAACTCTTTTGTATTCTCATCTAAGGTAATTTCATTAGTTATATTTTTAAGCTCTGATAATAAGGAATTTAAAGTTTCTAATGACTTATTATATTTTATCTCACTATTTTTTAAAAACTTTTTATAAATTGGAATATACGAATTGATTTGTTTTTCTTTTGGAATATATATATTTCTATCAAAGAGCATTACTTCTCCATTATTACTTAAAAGTTCAGGAAATTTATTATGATGTTTTAAAACAAATTCATCTCCTCTAAGCCTAATAGTTAAAGCGACAGGAACATTAGCTCTCTTAACTCGAACTTCATAATTTATAAAATTATAATTTAATATAATCTTTTTATTTCGATCTATAAGCTTTAAAAACTCTTTTATTTCATTTTGATGTAAAACTAAATATTTTCCCCTTATTTTTTGTTTATTTTTATTTATAAAATCAATTATATATTTATCATTATCTAAAAATTCATCTTTTATAGGATTATAAGTGAATACATCATTAAATCTTATTGTTTGTTTATTATCTATTCTTTCTATAAAGTCTTTAATATCTGTAATTAAATTAGTTTTTTCAGGTCCTATTCTAAATTCACATTGAAAAGAAGGTATATTGTCATTTTTAATACATTTTATCCTTAAATCTAAATTCAAATATCTCTTATTTTCTAATTCCTTTTTTTCTTTATATTTTTTTATAATTACATTTTTATTTACTGTTTTATTTTCTTTTTTACTAACACTTTTACTTTTTATATTTTTTCTGGCTTTATTATAAAAGGTATAAGTAGTTGCTACTATATGCTGACAAACATAATTATTTATATGTTTTATACTTTCTTCAAAGATTTCACAAGTACATTTAGTATCAATTATTTTATTTGTTTTCATATCTATCTTTATATGAGTGCTATATGTTTTACTTTTATTATTATTTAATACTCTTCCATAAATGTGATAAACATTATTTATACTTTTCCCCTTTAATTCTGTTACAAAAGATTCTTTTGATAACTTTTCTCCTTGTGTTCTTGCAAATGATGAACTAATCTTGAGTGTATTATCTTTTATTGATTCCAAATTCAAAGGATTCACCTCCTTTTGTTTTCTAGAAATATTCTATCATAGTTTATAAGAGAATATATAGAATTCTTATATGCTTAATCTTCAATAATAAACCAATATAAAATCGTTCTAATAATTATAAATACATAGAAGAGACTACAAAAAAATCCATCACAAATTAATGATGGATTTTCAATGATTTTATATTTAAATATCTTATACTAAATTTTGTAGATTTTATTGATTGGTGTTTTCTAAGCAATAGGGCGTAATTTAAATATCCCATACTAAATTTTATAGTCTTTTTAACACTTATATTATATTCTAATTCTATAAATTCTAATTCCTATTAACCATTTAATTTCCTGATGAAGAAGCAGCTGCAGCTGCTCCAGTAGTTGCTGCTACAGTTGCTATCTCTATAGCTATTTGTATAGTTAATGCCACATTATTAGTAGTATCTATTAATGTTTGTTTCTCCTCTTCATTTAATCTATCAACATAATATGATGCAACAAGTCCTGTAGCTATCATATTTCTAATAGTTGAACCTAATGTAAAAGTTCCAAAACCTTTTTCAGATTTTATTTTTTCATTAACTTCTTTTACTTCTTTTGCAAATGCGTTTGGGTCATCTGCTATCCCTGCTACTACGCCTAAAATTGGTAATGAATAATATCTTAAAGGTACTCCATTATTTTTTAATTCCATATTGACTTTAGAAATCCTTTGAACTTTTTCTTCTACACTTCCACTAAACAAAGGCAATATATGTGACAAGCTTTGAGTATTATTCCCCATTCCAAAGCCTTTTTTTATTAAAGCTTCATAACATTTTTCTATTTCACATAAAGTTAATTCTATATTTATTGAAGTAGTTGCAATCATAGCTGCAGCTGATATATCCTCTTGCCCTGTTAAAAATCTATGCTTCTTTTTCATGTAATCATAAACTTTTCTAGTATTTTTAACTGCATCATCAACATCTACTCTATCTCTTGCATTAAATATTACGATAGCCGCTAAAATTAAATACTGATTTGTAAAGAAAACACCCTTTAGCTTATCATAAATACTCATTAGTTCTTTAAAACTACCTTTCATATCTTCTTCAAGAGATATAGTAGTTGCAGTAGTTAATAAATTATTTCCCCTAAAATTTGATAACATAGATGTATTATGTTTAATAACTTCTATAGCCTGGTTAATTTTTTTTGAATCTGCATTTCTACCCTTTAATGTTAATAATAAAGCACTACATTTTCTAAAAGAATTTCCTGTAAATATTCCCCCTGCCTTATCTAACTCTCTACTGTTATTTACCAATAACTGAACTTTTTCATAATTCACAATGATCCCCTCCACTTAAATAAATATCCTTTTATTTAATTATACAGTATTAAATATCCCTTTTAAAAAGTTTAGATATATTTTAATTTATTTCCACAGCATCTTTTATATATAAATTTTATAAAATAATATTAATCAACTTAAATATATAAATCTTAATAAATTTGATTTAATAAGATTTATAATTATAAAAAGAAATTATTATATAAAAAAGAAAAAGTGCCAATTTTGTTGACACTTTAATATTTTAAATTTTATTTCAAAATTTTATTGACTTATATATTCTTTTACTTTTCTTAAGGCCAAAGTTTCTCTCTCTACCCAAGGATTCATAATATCTTTTTCATGTTCTATAATTTTTTCATTTTTAGAAAGAGCTTCATCTATAGTAGTCCAAACTGGTAAAAATTCTTGATCTCTTTCGTAATCATCTAAGTTTTGGGATGTTTTTTCTCCTGATAAATCACAAAGATAATACATAGAAGTCATATCAAACATTAATTCTTTATCAAATTCATCTATTTTTCTTTCAACAATAGTTCCTAAATTTTCTCCTACAGTATCTATTATATATCCACTCTCTTCAATTACTTCTCTCTTTAAAGTTTCATTATATGTTTCTCCAGATTTAACTCCTCCACCTGGAAATATAAAGTCACCTTTATTTGTTTTTATTAATAGTATCTTATTTTCATTTAATATTACAGCTCTCATAGCAAGTCTAAAGTTTATCTTTTCTCTTATTATTTCAGTATTGCCTAAAACTTCTTGAAAAAACATAATATCAACTCCTCTAATTATTTATGCCTTTTTATTAAAATTCTACTAATATTATTACAGATAAGTTAGTTATTTATTCTATTTTCTGCTTTTAAACAAGATTATATAATATATAATTACATTTAACTTTTATTCTTATCCTTTTATAATATATTAACAGGTTTTCTTAATACTTTAAACTGTAATTTCTAACAATTCTTAAAATTAATAT
>NZ_LTAY01000053.1 GCF_002050515.1 Clostridium thermobutyricum DSM 4928
TCTTTATATAGATTATAACTTTTTATATTAGAAATAATTTTTTTATATAGAGTATTTTATTAATATTATTATCACAGTAAGATCCAAAAGGATACTAAGATTATAGATTGATATTATTTTATATTTTAAAAATTTAGACTATTACAATTATTAGATGTGAAATTAAATTTATTTAAGAGTACATATAAGAAAATTTTTGCAATCATATAAAAAATTATTATTTAATGTTTGAACTATTTATATATTTAGGATTATTCAGTATATAAAAATTTTTATATATCATTTGATAAGTAATTATAGTAGTCATTAATTCATGAAATTAGCTTTTAGTAAAATTAGATAGCATTAATAAAAATAACCTATAAGTTTAACTAAAAAAAAATAAAATGAATAAATTATTAATAAAATATGTAATTTTTATTGACATTCGACAAAAATCGACTTATTATATAGACATAAGGTGATTCGAGACAAAAGAATCTTAATAAAAAGCAAAGGGGAGATGATTATGAACAATGTAATCGCATACATGGAAGAAAAGATTATGCCGAAAGTATCTAAGATAGGTAATCAAAGGCATTTAATTGCAATAAGAGATGGTTTCTTAGCTATGATTGCGTTAACAATGGTTGCATCTATAGCAACTCTTATAAATAATATACCAATTGGTCCAGTTCAGAACTTTTTAAAGAACAACGCTTTTGGACAACAAGTATCTGAATTGTGTCAAAATATTTCATGGGGAGCATTCTCATTTATGGCTTTATTCGCTTGTATGGCAATTGCTCATTCATTATGGACAAGCTATGAGAATAAAGGTTTTGAAGGTGGCTTAGTAGCTGCAGCTGTTTTCTTAGCTGTATCAAAACAAACTGTTTTATATACACCACCTGGTTCAAAAGATGCTATTGAAGTTACTGGAGGATTAGCAGCAAGTAACTTTGGAGCAACTGCATTATTTACAGGAATTATAATTGCGATAGTAGCTGTTGAATTATTAAGATATTTAAGTAATGTTGATTGGCTTGAAATAAAATTACCAGATATGGTTCCACCAGCAGTAGCAAGAAGTTTTAAAACTATGTTACCTGGAATATTAACAATAACTGCTTTAGTAGCTGCATGTTTAGCACTTAGAGCTGCTACAGGACAATATTTACCAGATCTTATCACTAAAGTAATACAAGCTCCTATACAATCTGTAACAGATTCATTAGCAACTGCAATATTCTATCCATTATTAGTTTGTGGTTTATGGGCTTTAGGATTACATGGAACTAATGTAACTGACGGAATAGCAGTTCCAATATTTACTTCTTTATCAGCACACAACATGCAACTTGCTGAGCAAGGAGCTACAACAGGATACAATGTAATAAATGGACCTTTCTTCTACTCATTTGTATGGCTTGGAGGAGCAGGAGCAACTTTAGGACTTCTTTTAGCAATATTAATTGCAGGTAAGAGAGCTAGAAAGAGATATGGAGCTATAACTTCATTATCATTACCTCCTGGAGTGTTCAATATAAATGAACCAGTAATCTTTGGATTACCAGTAGTATTAAATCCTATAATTGCAATACCATTTATCATAATACCAGTAGTTTTATCAGTAATTTCATACTTAGCTATATCATCAGGATTAGTTCATCCAGTAATTGTTCAGTCAATTCCTTGGACAACTCCACCTATAATGTCAGGTTTCTTAGCAACTGGTCACTTAAGTGGGGCAATACTAAGCGGAGTTAACTTAATTTTAGCAACAGTTTTATATCTTCCATTTATAAATCTTTCAATTAGATTAGAAGAAAAACAAAATGCTGCATTAGAAAATGAAGCTTAAAATAAAAAATAATTAAAGCTAAAATTTATTATTAATGAGAGGACTTTGATTTAAAAGGAATTGAGAAATAAATTAGGGTTAAATTTATGAGAATAAGCTTTAATTAGAATTTAAAATTAAATTAGAAGAATTTTGATAGAGTATATGGTTAACATATACTCTATTATGTAAATAAGGTATATAATAGAATTATTGGAAGATTAAATAGCATATAAATAATTATTTAATCTTTAAAATAATTTATTTAGAGTATAAAGGAGTGTTTTTTATGGCATTAGGTATTAGTATTTATCCGTTATTAAGTTCAAAAGAAGAAAATTTAGAATATATTAAGAAAGCTAGAGATTTAGGATATGAAAGAATATTTACTTCTATGTTAGAAGTAGATGCAAATAAAGATAAAGCATTAGAGCAAGTTTCTTATTATAGAGAGCTTTTAAATTATGCTAGAGATTTAGGAATGAAGGTATTTATTGATATAAATCCTCAAGTTTTAAAAAATATAGACGTTGATCCAAGTGATTTAAGTTTCTTTGTAGACCTTGGGTGTACAGGAATTAGATTAGATGGAGTATTTAATGGGATTTATGAATCAATGATGACTTATAATGAATATGGTCTTGAAATTGAAATTAATGGTTCAATTAATAGTGCATATGTTAACAATATAATTGACTTAAGATGTAATAAAGAAAAACTTGTTGTATGTCACAACTTCTATCCAGAAGAATATACAGGTCTTCCTAAAGATTATTTTGTTAGTTGTATGGAAAGACATAAAGGACTTGGACTTAAAGTTGCTGCTTTTGTAAATGCAACTAAAGGAGGAATGCAAGGACCTTGGCCAACAAATGATGGACTTCCAACTCTTGAAAAACACAGACATAGAGATATTTTAGCTCAAGCACAAGAATTAGCTGCTTTAGGAGTAGATGATATTATAATTGGTAATGCTTTTGCAACTGATGAAGAATTAGAAGCTTTAGCTAGTGTAAATTTAAGTGTTTTAAAATTAAAAATGAACTCAGATAGAGAGCTTACTGAAATCGAAAAAGGATTTTTAAATAAGCAATTATCTGACAGAATAGAAAGCAGTGAGCAAATTATAAGATATTCTCATAGCAGATTTGACCTTAAAAACACAGAAATTAAAAGTGATAGAGATGAAACTGTAGTAGTTAAAAAAGGAACTGTGCTTTTAAATAATGATAAGTACTTAAACTATAAAGGAGAACTTATTATTGCTAAGCAAGATATAAGAATTGACAACAGAAGAAATATTGTTGGATATATTGATGAGGATTACTTAGATTTATTAGATTATATATTTATGGGTAAAAAATTCTCATTATTTATGGATAAATAGAAATTAAGGAGTAGCTTAAATAAGCTACTCCTTTTATTTTTAATACTACTATTTTAAAGTAATTATCTATTTTATTGTTAAGAAATTTTTGAATTTAAGTGGAATTATTATAGAAATAAAGATTTTAATATATGATTTATCCGTATTAATTTGATTATTAGTAGGTTAAATAAGTAGGGGAAATGTAATGAAAAAAATAATATCTGTTATATGTATATAACTAATTATATTGATTCTAGGAATTAGTATATTTTTTATAATCAATCATGATAATATATCTTATAAAAATTAAAAAATTTTTCAGTCAATATATGAAAAGGACTTTTTCAAAAATGAAAGAGTCCTTTTATAATTAAATTATTTAGAAATATATAGTTTAATTTTTTTATTTTAAGAATGAATTTAATATCATTCCTATAATTATGATTATTATTCCAATTAGTGAAAGTCCTTTTGGAAAGCTTCCATGTAAAAATATAATTGATCCTAAAACAGTAAATACAACCATTCCAGCTTGTGTTGATTCTACGGCTGCTAAAAGGGATAAGTTATGTTTAGCTTTTGTTGTAGCAAAGAAGAATGTTATTGTAGCTATTACACCTGAAAATAAAGCTAATATTAAAGCTTGTACAAAGTCTACTCCTGATATCATTCCATTATTAGCTCCTCCTAGAATGACTAATATTATTGCAATTGGCATACTAACAAGTGTCACTCCAAAGGATCTTTGAAAGCTATTTATTTTATCACTACAAACTTCCATAAGTTTTCTATTACCTAATGGATATAAAAACGCAGATATAGCTACAGGAATAAATCCTTTTAAAATAGAACTTATAGACATTGTTTTAGCTTCGTTTAATTGCATTATGATAACTCCAATTAATATAAAACTTGAAATTATTAATCTTTTTACAGGAATTTTTCCTCTTTTTAATTCAGTTTTATTATTAATAATAACAGGAACGTAAAATAAAGGTGATAGTAATAAACCTGCTATTATAGTAATTTGCCAACTACTTGCTACAAGCCATGAAGGAGCAAAGTCTGAGGACATAGTTAATAATATGTAAAATCCTATACCAGATAAATTTCCCCAAAGCATCCATTTTAGAAAATCTTTTTTTATTGCTTTTAGGAGTGATTTCACCTCTCCTCTAAAAAATACAATTAAAAATAAAAATGGTAATGCTAATATAAATCTTAATGAAGCAGTCCATTCCCAGCTAATTCCTCCAGTTCCCATAAGTTTAGTAACAACAAAAGTTGCTGAAAAGAACATTGATGATAATAGTCCTATAAATATTGCACTCATATATAGTTCTCCTTTCTTTAAAGTAGTTTGTGTATATTATAATATATAAAAAAGTTTTATTTGTAAAGTATAATATACAAAAATATGATTTAAGTATATTATTTTATACTTTTTAAAAGGAATATATTATAATATAATTTACATAAAGAAAATTTGTTAGGAGATGTTTAGATTGAATATAAATGAGGTATCATCTAAAAAATTTGTATCTAGAATTGGTCAGTCTATAAATAAATTAAGAAGTAATAAAAATCTTACAATAGAACAATTAGCAAATAACATTGGGATTAGTAGACTTACTCTTTCTAAAATAGAGCATGGAGACGCAAATCCAACTATAAATATACTTTGGAAAATATGTAATGAATTAGATACAACTTTAGCAGAATTAGTTGATTATAAAGAAGAAATATCTTTATCTAAAGCGAATTCTGTTCATGACTTAGAAAGTAGTGATAAATCCTTTAAAATAGATTTTGTTTTTAGAGAAGAAAAGGCAAATTCAATTGAAACATATAGAATATATTTATCTGAAAATAATAAAACTATGCTAACTGAAAAGCATAATAGTGGTAGCATTGAGATTGTTACTGTTATGAAGGGGAAAGTCTTAATTACTATTGATGATAAAGAGTTTGAGTTAGATGAATTTGATTCTTTAAAATTTGAAGCTGATAAAAATCATTCTTATAAAAATTTAAGTGATGGAACTACTATATTAAACTCAGTTATTAAATACTAGTTTGGGATATTAAAAAATATATTTTAGAAAAATACTTAAAAAGTCTATAAACTAAGGTGATTTAATTTAGTTTATAGACTTTTTTATAATAGATTTTAAAATTAAAATATTAGATTAAAGTAATACATTTAGTTGATTATTAAATATTTAAAATAGTTTATATTAATATAGAAAATGTTTACAAAAGGATTTAATGAGAACTCTTATATTTTTTAGGTGATATTCCAGTAATTTTTTTAAACATGTGACTAAAATAAGATGAATTTGAAAATCCAACTATAGTTGATATATCTCTTATTGAAAAGTTTGTTGTAGATAAAAGACTTTTTGCCTCATCTATCCTTTTATTTATAAGATAGTTTATAGGAGATGTCCCCATTTGCTTTGTAAATGTATGAACTAAATGATATTTATTTAAATAAGTTAGATTTGCTAAATAATCTAATGTTATATGTTCTGAATAATTTGTATCAATATAGTTTTTGATTTTAATACATTCTAAATTTAATGAGTCATTTCCCTCTTCTTTTACTTTTAATTCTTTTTTTGTATTTCTAAGAATATAAAGTATGAATAATGTTAGAATGCTTTTGCAAGCAAGCTCATAATTATAAGGTTTATTTTCTATTTCATCAATGAGTAAATTTAAATAATCTAAGACTTGATTATCTTCTCCGTAATTAATTACTTTATATGAATTATTTGTTGTTTCTTCTAATGTTATCTTATGTGGTTCAAAGGTATTTAAAACAATGTTATCTATTCCTAGAACTATATATTCTAAAGGATCATCTGAAATAGTAGACTTTTCTGTATGCAAGCAATTTGGATTTATTATTATTAAATCTCCTCTTGATACATTTAAAGATGTATCAGCTAGCTGAAAGCTTCCTTTTCCTCCAGTTATATAGAAAATTTCTGTAAAAGGATGAAAATGAGCTGTACTATGCCAGTCTGTATCACATTTAGACTTACAAATATACAAGAGTTCATGGTTGAATTTTAAAATAGATTTCTCTTGTATAGAATAACGTTTACTTCCCATATAAATTCCTCCAAAACCATATAAAATATTAAATTTAGATTCATTATAACATAATTTGGAATTTAAGTATATTGTTATCTTAAACAACATTTTTATTAAATATCGCAATATATTTATTGTGTAAAAGATTTCATTAAATGTATAATTTAACTATAGCAACATCTTGAAGGGGAGTGAATTTATGAAGGACAAGATTATGTCAAAAAAGTTTTTTGTTTGGGCGTCAGTATTACCAGCTGTAATATTATTTATTGTATTTATGGTTATCCCAACAATTAATGTATTTTGGATGTCCTTATTTAAATGGGGAGGTCTATCTAGCAATAAGAAATTTGTTGGATTAGACAATTTTAAAATATTATTTAAAGATGAGAATTTTATAAAATCTTTTCAAAATACTCTTTTATTATTAGTTGTAGTTACAATTGTTACTATGATATTAGCAATTATAGCAGCAGCAATTTTATCTAGAGAAAATGTAAAATTTAAAAATTTCTTTAGAGTAGTTTTTTATTTACCAAACATACTGTCAGTAGTTGTAATTTCTGCTATATTTTCAGCTATATTAGATCCAAACAGAGGAATAATAAACGAATCTTTAGGATTTTTAGGATTAGATTCTTTAAAGATGATGTGGCTTGGAGACCAAAAAGTAGTTATTTGGTGTATAGCAATAGCAATGATTTGGCAAGCTGTAGGTTATTACATGGTAATGTATATGGCAAGTATGTGTAGTATACCTGAAAGTTTATATGAATCAGCAGAACTTGAAGGTGCTTCAAAGATAAAGCAATTTTTCAAAATAACTTTACCTCTTATATGGAATGTTATAAGAACAACTTTAACCTTCTTTATTATAAGTACAATGAATTTAAGTTTCTTGTTTGTAAAGGTTATGACAGGTGGAGGTCCAGATGGTTCATCAGAGGTTTTATTAAGCTATATGTATGGACAGGCTTATACTAACTCTTCTTATGGATATGGAATGGCAATAGGTGTAACTATATTTGTATTCTCATTTGGGTTATCACTTTTAATAAATAAAGCAACTAAGCGTGATGTTATAGAATTCTAGGAGGAAATTAATATGAAAAAGCTTAAAGAGATGTCATCAGATAAATTATATAGATTTTTTATATACTTTTGTTTAAGTGTATTTGCATTAAGCATATTAGTTCCAATTGGTTGGTCTATAATGTCAGCATTTAAGCATAAGTCAGAATTTTATGGAAACCCTTGGGCACTTCCAGAAGGATTATATTTTGAAAACTTTATAAAAGCATTTAAAGATGCACATATGGGTGAGTATTTTATAAATTCATTAATAATAACAGGTCTTGCTTTAATAATTCTTTTAGTTGTGGCAATACCAGCTGCATATGTACTTTCAAGATTTACATTTAAATCAAGCAAGTTTTTAAATGGATTATTTGCAGCAGGATTATTTATAAATGTTAACTATATTGTTGTACCTATATTCCTTCTTGTGTTAGATGGAGAAAAGATAGTTAGAGAAATTTTTTCGATAGCAGCAAATGTTTCTGTATTTTTAGATAGTAGAATTGTTGTAAGTCTTATATATGCTTCAACAGCACTTCCATTTACTATATACCTTTTAACAAGCTATCTAAAATCTTTACCAAAAGCTTATGAAGAAGCAGCTTATATGGATGGAGCTTCTTATTTAAAAACACTTATACATGTAATAATTCCAATGGCAAAGCCAAGTATAATAACTGTAATTTTATTTAATTTCTTAGCTTTTTGGAATGAGTATATAATTGCATTAACTTTACTTCCTAATAAATCAAAAACTTTACCTTTAGGATTAATAAATTTAATGCAAGTTCAAAAGACTGCAACAGATTATGGTGCAATGTATGCAGGACTTGTAATAGTAATGATTCCTACAATAATTCTTTATATGTTAGTTCAAAAGAAATTAACTGAAGGAATGACTGTGGGAGGAATAAAAGAATAAAAAAATTATTAAATGAAGTTTTTATAGGGAATGGATTATTAATAATGTAAAAAGTTTTATTGGTAAAAAATTTTCGTTAAAAAATATATTTTTATGGGGTTAATTGAAATGGAGGGTTTTTAGATGAATAAGAAAGGAAGAGTTACAATACCCACAGATGATAGTTTTATTAAAGAAACTATGGAAATAGTTGAAGCATGGGGTGCTGATGCTATTCGTGATTGTGATGGATTTAAATTACCAAAAGAAATTAAAGGTATAGCGGAAAAAATTTATTCAACTTATTTTGTTGCTAGAGGAGATAATGAATGGGCAAATAAAAATAGAGATGAGCTTCAACAAACTTATCTTATGACAAAACATATTTTAGCAACAAGTAATACTTTAGAAATAGATATAATGGATGGGTATTTTAAAGAGCAAGTAGTTCCAGATAGTACTCATGATATAAAGAAGTTTTGGGAAGTTATTGATAGAACTACTGAAGAAGTAGTTTCTATTGAGGATTGGTCTTATGATAAGGAAAATCAAAAGGTATTAATAAAAAATACTAAGCCTTGGCATGAATATACTGTTTCTTTCCTTGCTTATTGTATTTGGGATCCAACTCAAATGTATAATCACATAACTAATAATTGGGGAGATAAGCCTCATGATATTCCTTTTAACGTAAGAGGAAAGAAAACTAATGAATATATTTTTAAAGCTATGCACAAATGGCTTGATGAACATCCTGATACTGATGTAATTAGATTTACAACTTTCTTCTATCATTTCACTTTAGTATTTAATAATCTTGCAAAAGAAAAATTTGTTGATTGGTTTGGATACAGTTCAAGTGTAAGTGCTGAAGCTTTAGAAGCTTTTGAAGAAGAGAAAGGATATAGATTAAGACCAGAAGATATTATTGATAAAGGATATTATAACAGTACTTTTAGAGTTCCAAGTAAAGCTTATTTAGACTTTATGGATTTTCAACAAAAATATGTAGCTGAAAATGTTAAAAAGTTAGTTGATATAGTTCATGAACATGGAAGAGAAGCAATGATGTTTTTAGGTGATAACTGGATTGGAACAGAGCCTTATGGAAAATATTTTGAAAGTATTGGACTTGATGCAGTAGTTGGTTCTGTAGGAAATGGAGCTACTCTTAGAATGATTTCTGATATTCCAGGAGTTAAATATACAGAAGGAAGATTTTTACCTTACTTCTTCCCTGATACTTTTTATGAAGGAAATGATCCAACTATTGAAGCTAGAGAAAATTGGTTAACTGCAAGAAGAGCTATTATGAGAAAACCAGTTGATAGAATTGGTTATGGAGGATATCTTTCTCTTGCTTATAAATTCCCTAAGTTTGTAGATTATGTTGGCAAAGTTTGTGATGAATTTAGAACTATATATGAAAATATAAATAATACAAAACCTCATTGTGGTTTAAAAGTTGCAGTATTAAATTCTTGGGGGAAACTAAGAACTTGGCAAACTCACATGGTAGCACATGCACTATGGTATAAACAAATTTACACTTATTTAGGAGTAATTGAAGCTTTAAGTGGAATGAGTGTAGATGTTAATTTTATAAGCTTTGATGATGTTAAAAAAGATGGAATAGATAAAGATATAGATGTTATCTTAAATGTTGGAGATGCAGGAACTGCCTTTAGTGGAGGAGAAAACTGGAGAGTTGAAAAATTAGTTTCTACTTTAAGAGAATGGATTTATAATGGCGGAGGATTTATAGGAATTGGAGAGCCAACAGCAGAACTTTATGGAGGACATTTCTTCCAGCTTTCAGATGCTTTAGGAGTTGATAAAGAACTTGGATTCTCATTAAGCACAGATAAATATTTTAAAGATGAAATAGAAAAACATTTTATAACTGAAGATGTTAAGTCAGAAATTGACTTTGGTGAAGGAATGAAAAATATTTATGCAACTAAGGAAAGTACTGAAATTATTTGTAATAGAAATGGTGACTTAATGCTTAGTTCAAATAATTATGGAAAAGGTAGAGCAATTTATATTTCAGGACTTCCATATTCAGCTGAAAATACAAGAATTCTTTATAGAAGTCTTTATTATGCAAGTCATAAAGAAAGTGAAATGAAAAAATGGTATTGTGATGATATGAATTGCGAAGTATCAGCTTATTTAGAAGAAAATAAGTATGCAATAATAAATAATTCAAATGAAGAAGTAGAGACTTTTGTTTATGATGGAGATGGAAAGGCAGAATTAGTTTTAATGAAGCCAGCAGAAATTAAATGGATAGAAATTTAATTTAAGGTGGGAATAATATGGTCAAAAATATAATTAAATTAATCTGTTTCATAATTGCCATGATATTAGTTATAAAAGGTGCAACAAATACTGGATATAACGGAGTTTTAATGATGGTAGTAGGTGTATTAATTATATTAGGAGAATTGTATTTATACAATAAACAATATACCTAGCAATATGATGATATAAATAAACAACATTCTTATATATCAAACGTTTACAAAGGGTTAAAATATAAACATAAATTGTTATATATTTAAAATATCTTGTTAATTGTTATTTATTAGTAGGTTGATGGAGGAGAATTTATGAAGAAAAGAAGATTAATATGTTTATTAAGCGCACTAATCATGGGAACATCATTAGTGGCTTGTGGTGGAGCAGCAGAGGACAAGGCTGAAGGGTCTGGTGAAAACAAAGTTTTAAAAATAGCTGCTTTTGAAGGTGGTTATGGTAAAGAATATTGGGAAACTTTAAAAGAAAAATTTGAAGCTGAAAATGAAGGTGTAACTGTAGAGCTTACAGTTAAATCAAATCTAGAAGAAGTAATTAGACCTCAAATCCAATCAGGAAATGTACCAGATTTAGTATACTTAGCAACTAATAGAGAAGAAGCATTAACTGAAACATTTATAAAAGAACAATCTTTACATGATTTATCAAATATGCTTGAAAAAACTGTTCCAGGTGAAAATGTAAAAGTTAAAGATAAAATATTACCAGGATTTTTAGCTACATCTGCTACTAATCCTTACCCAGATGGAAAAACTTATTTAGCACCTCTTTTCTATAGTCCAACAGGATTATTCTATAATAAAGGATTATTTAAAGAAAAAGGATATGAACTTCCAAAAACTTGGGATGAAATGTTCAAATTAGGAGATAAAGCTAAAAAAGATGGAATAGCATTATTCTCATATCCAACTTCAGGATACTTTGATGGAGCTATGGGAGCAATGCTTGCAGGAGCAGGTGGAATTGAAGCATTCAACAAAGCTATGGCTTATGAAGATGGATTCTGGAAAACAGATGAAGCTAAAACTGTATTAGAAACTATAAGTAAAATGAAAAATTATTTAGAGCCAACAGTAGTTGCGAATGCAAATGCACAAGGATTCAAAAATAATCAACAATTAATTTTAGATAATAAAGCTTTATTTATACCAAATGGAAGCTGGTTACCAGATGAAATGAAAGATGCTCCAAGAAAAGATGGATTTGAATGGGGATTTATGGCTTATCCAGCATTTAAAGATGGCGGAAAATCTTATGCTTACAACTTCTTAGAACAAATGTATATTCCTAAAGATGCTGCAAATAAAGAATTAGCAGAAGATTTTATGGCTTATATGTATAGTGATGAAGCTGTTAAGATAATTGCTGAAAAAGCTAAAG
The DNA here is from genome assembly GCF_002050515.1 of Clostridium thermobutyricum DSM 4928. Taxonomy (GTDB): domain Bacteria; phylum Bacillota; class Clostridia; order Clostridiales; family Clostridiaceae; genus Clostridium; species Clostridium thermobutyricum. The sequence goes on from NZ_LTAY01000053.1 coordinate 11,974, forward strand.
CTGTTGTACCAGTTAAAGGTTCTATTGATTTAGCTAAAGATTCATTAACTGACTTACAAGTTGAACTTTTAAGTGTTTATGACAAAGGTGCAGAGCCAGTAATGGGATCTTTTGTTGCAACTGAACCAGTTGAAGGATTAAACTTCACTGACATCTATATGGGAACTATAGATTCAATAATGACTGGTGATAAAACAGTTGAAGATTGGCAAAAAGCTTTAGTAGAAGCAAGTGAAAAGCTAAATAAAGCTATAATCAAATAGTTAATTAATAATTCAATAGGGATGTCTTTATATAGACATCCCCTTTTTAATAAATAAAACTTAAAATTTATAATTTAAAGAGGAATTTAAATTATAAATTATAAATTTTAGATTAAAAATTATATATTAGGGGGAATTTTTATGGCAAATTTATCTTTAAAAAATATACAAAAAGTTTATGATAATGGATTTAAAGCAGTTAGTGATTTTAATTTAGAAATAGAAGATAAGGAATTTATAGTTTTTGTAGGGCCATCAGGATGTGGTAAATCTACAACTTTAAGAATGATAGCAGGACTTGAAGAAATATCAGGAGGAGAACTTTATATAGGTGATAGGCTTGTTAATGATGTTGCTCCAAAAGATAGAGATATAGCAATGGTTTTCCAAAACTATGCTCTATATCCTCATATGACTGTTTATGACAATATGGCATTTGGATTGAAACTAAGAAAAGTAAATAAAGAGGAGATAGATAAAAAAGTTAAAGAAGCAGCGAGAATATTAGATTTAGAACATCTTTTAGATAGAAAACCAAAAGCACTTTCTGGAGGTCAAAGACAGAGAGTTGCAATGGGAAGAGCTATTGTAAGACATCCTAAAGTATTTTTAATGGATGAACCTTTATCAAATCTTGATGCAAAGTTAAGAGTTCAAATGAGAACTGAAATTTCAAAGCTTTCTAAAGAGTTAAAAACAACTTTTATTTATGTAACCCATGACCAAACTGAAGCTATGACATTAGGTACAAGAATAGTTGTTATGAAAGATGGTGTAATTCAGCAAGTTGCAACTCCAAATGAAATTTATAATAATCCTAAAAATATGTTTGTTGCAGGATTTATAGGAAGTCCTCAAATGAATTTTATAAAAGGTTTAGTAAAAGATGAGAAAGGAAAAATAAAAATAGATATTTTAAATTCAGAAATTGAATTTGAAGGAGAAAAAGCTAAAAAGCTAAAAGCTTTAGTAAATAAAGAAGTTGTAGTAGGAATTAGACCAGAAAATATAAACTGTTTAGATAATGGTAATTTTTCTGCTAAATTAGAGGTTTCAGAAAACTTAGGAGCTGAATTATACATTCATACAAAGATTGAAGATCAAGTAGTTGTAATAAAAGAAACTAATACTAGTTATTCATGTAAAGATGGAAAAGTTAATTTTGATTTTGATTTAAGTAAATTACATGTATTTAATAAAGAAACTGAGGAAACAATTTTTTAAATTTTAATAAGGGGGATATTGAGAATGTATTATTTAGGAGTAGATGGTGGAGGAACTAAAACAAAATATATTTTAGTTGATGAAGAGTTAAAGATTCTTTCAGAGATAGAAAGAGGTACAACTCATTTACATCAAATAGGAATAGATAATTTGAAATTAGAAATATCAGAAGGAATAAAAGAGGTTTGTAGTAAAGGCAATATAAATAAAAAAGATTTAGATTATATATTTTTAGGGATTCCTGGATATGGAGAAAGTGAAAATGATAAAAAAGAGATTGAAAAAGCTATAGGAGAAGTTTTAGAAGGATATAATTATAAAATTGATAATGATAGTGTGGCTGGTTGGGCAGCAGGAACTTTATGTGAAACTGGAATAAATATTGTTGCAGGAACAGGAAGCATAGCTTTTGGAATGAATGATAAAGGAGAAGGCGCTAGAGTAGGTGGCTGGGGTCCTAATATTGGTGATGATGGAAGTGCTCATTGGATTGGATTAAGAGTAATAAATGAATACACTAAGCAAAAGGATAATAGACATGAAAAAACTGTTTTAGTTGATATTATAGAAAAGGAAAAAGACATAAAAGATTATTTTGGAATAGTAGATCTTGTATTTAATAAATATAAGCTTTCAAGAACAGAGCTTGCTGGTTTTTGTAAATTAGGTAAAATCGCAGCTGATAATGGTTGTAAAGCTTGCAAAGATATATTTAGACAAGCAGCTTATGAGCTTTTCTTACAAATAAAAGCTTTAAGAAAAGAATTAAAAATAGAGGAAGAGTTTGTTCTTTCATATACAGGTGGAGTATTTAAAGCAGAGGAATTTGTATTAGAGCCGTTAAAAGAATATTTAGATAAAGAAAATATAAAATATATTCTTATAAAGCCTAAACTTGAACCTTGGCATGGAGCTGCTTTAATGGCTTATAAACTAGGCGGAAATGAGATATTAGAAGGCAAGCTTTTTAAATAAATATATTATATAAGTTTAGTTTTAGAAAAATAAAGAGTAATATTTAAAAATTATATTAGAATTAAATAGTAGTTAGGTTAAAAGAAGGTGTTATTATGGAAAATATCTATGAGTGGGTGGCTAGGCTTGTAGACTATGGATTTGAAAATCAACTTTATTTAGAAGAGGACATAATTTATACAAGAAATAAGATATTAGAATTATTAAATCTAGATGAATATAAATCAATGGAATACAAAAAAGAAAACTATAATATAGAAGAGATATTAAATAAATTATTAGAATTTGCTATAGAAAAAGGAATTATAGAAGATTCAATTACAGAAAGAGATAATTTTGATAGTAGATTAATGGGTACACTTTTAGGAAGACCTTCAGAAATAATAAATATGTTTAATAAAAAATATTATAATAGCCCTGAAAGAGCAACAGATTTTTATTATGAATTAAGTAAAAAATCTAATTATATAAGAGCTGAAAGAATAAAAAAAGATTTGAAATGGAAGGTTCCAACTGAATATGCTAATTTAGATATTACAATTAATATGTCTAAACCAGAAAAGGATGTTGCTGAAATTGAAAAACAGGCTAAGATGGAAAAAGGAGATTATCCTAAGTGTTTACTTTGTAAGGAATGTGAAGGCTATGCAGGAAGATTTAATTATCCAAGTAGGAGCAATCACAGAATAATTCCAATAGAATTAAATAATTCTAAGTGGTTTTTTCAATATTCACCTTATTCATATTTTAATGAGCATTCAATAGTTTTAAGTGAAAGGCATATTTCAATAAAAATAGATAGAAATACTTTTATTGACCTTTTAGATTTTGTAGATAAATTTAAGCACTATTTTATAGGCTCAAATTCAGAGCTTCCTATAGTTGGAGGGTCAATACTTTCTCATAATCATTATCAAGGAGGAAAATATAAATTCCCAATAGAAAAAGCAGAAGTTTTAGAAGTTTATAAGATGGAAGGCTTTAAATCTCTAGAGCTTAGAAGAATTAAGTGGCCTTTATCAACTATAAGATTAGTTGGCAAAGATAAAAAAGAAATAGTTAATGCTTCAGAAAAAATATTAAACATTTGGAGAGAATATTCTGATGAAGAACATGAAATTATTTGTAAAAGTGAAGAAGAAATTCATAATACAATAACTCCAATTTGTAGATTTAAAAATGGAAATTATGAGATGGATTTAGTTTTAAGAAATAATAGAAGGTCAAAAGAGCATCCAACAGGTATATTCCATCCACATAAGGAATATCATCATATAAAAAAAGAAAATATAGGTCTTATAGAAGTTATGGGACTTGCTGTTTTACCTTCAAGGTTAAATTCTAATATGGATTTAATGAAGGAATATTTATTAAAAAGAAAAGATAGTGATGAAATAGAAATTCATAAGCCTTGGTTAGATAGGATTATTAAAAGACATAATATGATTTGTGAAAATGAAGTTGATAATATCTTGAAATATGAAATTGGAGTAGTATTTAAAGAACTTTTAGAAAATTGTGGTGTTTTTAAATGTGATGAAAAAGGGGTTAATGGATTTAATAAATTTATTAATATTATTTGCAAAAAATAGTTTCCTATCTCATTACACTTTTATATAACAAAAGGACTTTTTCAAAATTGAAAAAGTCCTTTTTTATTTTAAAAATTAAGCTACTTTTTGAGAATATCAACCTAGTTTAATTAAGAAAGTTGTGAGTAATTATTAGTTTAGATAAAAAATTTATCAAGGAATTTATTTTAGTATCTTTATTATTTAAATTTAATTAAAAATTATTTTAATTTATTACGGTACATTTTAATTAATACTGTAGCATTTGTTTCATTTGAAAGTGCATTTAAATCAATAGTACCTACATTAGCAATTAAGTTAAAAGTTTGCTAAGTAGTTTTATTATATAGTGAATATATAGTGAGTTAACTGAAATGGGGAAACTATCAGTTAAATTCTATTTTTTTATATTCCCTTTATATATTGATATACTATATAGTATTCAAATATATAGATATAGGTTACATAATTTTTATAATATAAAGTTAATTTTTAGATTTAAATAGATATTTTTATAGAGTTATTTATAAAATAAATATTAATTTAAAT
>NZ_LTAY01000054.1 GCF_002050515.1 Clostridium thermobutyricum DSM 4928
ATTTATTAAATTAGCTATATTTTAATAAAAATTTAATATTTAAAGAGTATAAAATCTTAATTTTTTTATACTCTTTAAATATTAAACACTTATTTTTTTACATTTCTAATAATTCTTTTAATTTTTTTGGATAATTTGTTATTATCATATCTACTTTTAAATCAATCATATTTTTTAAATCTTTTTCTTTATTTACTGTGTAAGTATTTATTTTTATATTTTTATCTTTTAACTTTTTTACAACTTCTTTATTTAAACTATTGAACTCAGGATGATAGCAATCTGCTCCAATACTATTTATATAATCTTGAGGTTCATATATACAACTATCAACTAAAGCTCCCACTTTAACTTTATTGTTTATATCCATACATTTTTTTATTGAATAGTGATTAAAAGATGAAACTACTACTCTATCTTCTAAATTATATTTTTCAATTAATTTATATACTTTTTCTTCTAATCCTTCATAATTTATAATACTATTTTTAAGCTCTATATTTAAAATAAAATCATTATTTAAAAAAAGCTTTAATACATCTTCTAGTTTAGGAATCCTTTCACCTTTAAATTCTTTTGAAAATTTATATCCAGCATCAAATTTTAAAAGTTCTTCATAAGTATAATCTTTTACATATCCACATCCATCAGTTGTCCTATCTAAGATTTCATCATGAATTACAACAAGCTCTAAATCTTTACTTAGTTGAACATCAAGTTCAATTCCATCTGCTCCATTTTCTAATGCTTTTTTAAAGGCAATCATAGTGTTCTCAGGAAAATCTCCTGAAGCTCCTCTATGTGCTATATTTAAAATATTTTTCATTTATATCACTCCTTAATATATAGTATTATATTACACTATATTTAATTTAAATTATATATAATATTAAAAACACCCTAAAAGTATTTGCCTTTAGGGTGTTTAAATATATATCTAATTAAGTGAGAGTAAATAAATTTTTTATTTTACAATTGTATATCCATTACCATCTTTAGCATTAATAATGAATTCAAAATCATTTAAAGTAAGTGAGTCAAAGTTAGCATTTTTAAGTTTATCCATTTCTATATCATCTGTTGTTACTATGTATTTAAAGTAACTTTCAACACTTTGACCTGATGCTAACATTGGTTTATTATCAACTTTTTTAAGGTCTTTATCAAATATACCTAAGTAATACTCTTTATTATCTTTGTCTGTGTTACCTTTTACAATTGCACCTGTTTCCATGCATCTTAATTTTAATTGGTCTTGGTATGGATTATAATTGCTGTCAATTGTTAAACCATTTAGTAAGTCCATAGGTTGAACTTCATTTTTAGCTTTATTAGTAAGCTTTAATGGAATCATAACTTCAATGTATGATTTTCCACCTTGATCTTTTTTATGCATTAGAGTAGGATTTCCAATTGCTAATTCTCCATAAACATTGCTTCCTTCTTTTCCTATAACATAAGTTTTATTAAATACACCTGTTATTACATCTTTCTTTACATGGTCATTAACTTCACCTTGTTTTTGAGTTTCTTTTGGTGTTGGAGTTGGTGTTGGTGTTTGATTTGCTTTATTTCCCCAACATCCAACAAGAGCTGAACATAATAACCCTGTAGCTACTATTGAGCTTAATAATTTCTTCATAAAAATACCTCCTATTTATTTTTGTTCTTTTGAACTATCTCATTAGTTAGTATTTTCATTTTTTTATTTTATATTACTTATTTTAATAATCTCTCAAAAAAATATTTTTAAAATTTTTCTTATAAAATAAAGGAATTTTTGGTTTTTTGTGGAATTATTATAGTTGTAAAAATATTTATTCATAATTTTGATTATAAAGTATAAGTAAAATAACCTATAATTAATGCCATAATTTAAAGTATATATAGCAACCAATCAACTAATAAACGAAGTACTAGCCACACTATTATTTACATTTTTATATATACTAACAGACATAATAACACTTAAAATATTGAGATTACTACTATTCGATGTTAGCTTTAAAGGCATTATTAATAGACATTCTTAATTTCCTTTACATTAAATATGAAATATACTTATACTTTATTTTAGAGAAAGCTTTATGCTTTCTCTTTATTTTTTCAAAATTTCACAATTACGTAATTCCTTATTTCTTAATATTCATATATAATGTACTTATTATACATAACAAAATAAGGAGTACAAATGACGAAGAATACCCACTCATCAGGAGGTTTTTTATTTGCACTTATAACTTTAAATATATTTATAAGTTGCTACATAAATGGATATGAGATTCTTTACCAAATACTTTTAATAGCATTGTTTTTTCACTTTGCAAATCTTGGTTCTGTTTTTCCTGATATTGATATGAAAGGTTCTTATATTTCTAAAAGATATCCTCTTTTATCTAAGGCCTTTAAAAAGTGTAAACATAGAGGATTAACTCATAGTTTTATTTTTTTATCTATTCTTTATGTAATAGCTTTAGCATTATCATTCATAAGTCATGAAAATATAGTGGTAATATCTATTTGTGGTGGATTTTTAATAGGATATATCTCCCACTTAGTATTAGATTTGCTTACAAAAGAAGGTATAGAACTATTTTTCCCATTTAGAGCCAATATTCGTTTGTTCAATATAAAGACAGGTTCAAAGGGCGAAAAAACCTTCCATAAATTTTTAAAGTTAATCATTGCTATATTCTTAATATACAATGTTTATCTTATATCAATTAGATATTTCCATATTGATTTATTTAAATTAGTAATGGACAAAATTAAGCATTAAAAACTTGTCTAAAACATTTATATTGTTTTGGACAAGTTTTTATTTTATTCCTTTCACTATATAAGTTCCTTTTGGTACATCAATGAAATTATATTCTCCTGTAAAATCTGAATTAGTAAATTTAATAGGCTTATATTTTTTATCTCCTATAACTTCATATAATACTACTAATGCGTTTTCTATAATTTTGTTTTTATCATCTCTTATATATCCATATATCCTATTTTTACTATAATTCACTTCACATAAATTAATATTATAAACTCTATCTTTGCATACATTTATATTAAAAAATTTATCCTTATATCCATCACCACAGGCTTTTACTTTATATACTCCACAACAAATATTTCTCATAACTGCTCTTCCATTAGAATCTGTTTTTAAAATAAAAAATTTTTTTGTTTTTAAAGATTGAATACATATGTATCCATTCCTTATTGGAGTTTTATTGATATTTTTTATCTTAAATATTAATGTATGTGAACTTTTTTTATTAAATAAACATGCTAAAAATAATGCTATAAAATTAATATATCTCATAAATTCCACCTATTATAAATTTTTATGTATTTTAAGAGCTAGAAAATATAATCTAGCTCTATTAACTTTATTAAAGAATAACAATATCTTCTGTTTTATTTGATTTAACTTTGTAATTTCCTTGTGGAACATTAATAAATAGATATACACCAGCTGAATTTGTTTTTGTAAATGCAACTGCTGTAAGTGAATTATCTTCATTTACTCTATATAAAACAACATCTGCTTCTACAATTGGTTGGTTATTTTGGTCAGTAATTATACCAGAAACAGTACCTCTTGAAGCATTTGGATCTTGAGTTATATTTATTATTGAAGGAACAATTTGTCCTTGAGTTGTTATAGATACAGTACTTGATGTTCCTATATAACCTAAGGCTGAAACTCTTATTGAATAATTTCCTATATTTAATCCTCTAAATACAAATTGACCATATTGATTTGTATAGGTAATAGCAACTAGTACTTCTGTTTGATCTTCATTTACTTTATATAAAGATATAACTGCTCCATTTATTGGTGCTCCTGTTGCACTATCATATAAATCTCCTGCAATTATACCTAATTGTGAGCTTGGATCATTTACAAGTGTAAAATCTTTTGTTATAACTTGACTCGCTGCAATACTAAATGAAACACCTTGATTTAGTGCTTTACCTGTAGCTATTGCGAATATATTATATCCACTACCAGCTGGCACATTATCAATAGTATAAGTTCCATCTGCTGCTGTTATAGCATGAAACATTGGCTCATAATTAGAATCCATTATTTTTACAAGAGCATTAGGCACTGGATTTTCATTTTCATCTTTAACAGTTCCTGTAACACTTCCTGCATTATTTAATGGTTGTGGAGATAATTTAAGGTCTAATCTTATTTCTTCTGCTACTGATGCAATACTTTTAGAAACAGATTGACCTAATATATATTTGTCCTGTTTAATTGTAGCCATTAAAACACCTCACTTTTTTATTCTATCTATTATATGTAATGTAATTACAAAATGTTATATCATTAGACAAAATTTTGAATATAATATATTAAAAAAATTTTTGAGGTGATTAATATGTTTGATTCTTCAAACTTTATAATAACTTTAAATAATAACTCAATTGTTAACCTCACCACTAATGGGAGGATAACTTTAAATTTTACAATAAAAAATACTGATACAATAAATATTTTATATAATTTATCATTTAAATTATATTTAGGAGATGGAATAAGCTTTATAAATTCAACTATAGATTATACAAATGTTGATGAAAATATATATTCTTTTACTAATATAAGAGATTTAGCTCCAAATGAAACTAATTATAATTTTTCAGTAACATTAAAATTAAATGAAGTAGATTCAAACGGACAACCTCTTTCCTTTAACTCCATAATTCCTTGTTCTTTACAAGGATATTGTGATACTAGCCCAAGAGGAATTTATGATAATGGAAATGAAATAATAGAAGCTATAAGTAATTTTTCATTTAAAGTAAGTGAATATATTATTTATAAAGAAAATCCTTCTAAAATTCTTTTAGGTGAAGAATATTATAGTTCTTTAATTATTCAAACTTCAAAAAATGCAAATATTTTATTTTCTGAATTAAAAGATATATTAGGAAATGGAATAAATTTTTTAGATGATTTAACTATTTCAGGTTATTCTTCTGAAGCGCTTAACAACTACGAAATAATTTCTCCCAAAGCTTCAATTAATAACTTTACAATAGTTTGGAAAAATGTTTATATTCCTGAATCTACTACAATTATTATAAAATTTAAATTTAAAGGAAACGAAAGATATTATTTAAATGGAACAACTACTGGAGTATATATTACTCATGGATCCCAAATTCAAAGTCAAGTTCAATATAAAATTTCAAATACAACTTATAATTATAATTACTCATTTAATATGTATGAGGTTATATTAAGCTTATCTTTATCTAATTATATTGTAGATATTAATGATAACTTAGTATATAAAATTTATTTTTATGGAAATCTTTATCATGATTTATATCAATTAAGTGGCTATTTAACTACTTCTGATGGGCAAAGTTTATCTGAAATTAGTAGTCCTCAATTCACAAATAAAATTGTTTCTTCCTCTGGAATAACACAGCTTATTTGGAATGTTGGAACAATCTTAGCCGGAACAACAGCTACTATAACTATAAATGGTACTATTAATTCTAATTACACTAATACAGAATTATCTATTTTATCAGGTGATATTTTTACTGTATCTTCATCTTGTAATGCAATTAGTTCAGCAACTAATACAATCATATCAACTTCTGATTCAACTGAATTAAGAATTAAACTTCCTTCTGTAACTAAAACTATAACAGGATATTTTTATAGAGATAATACGCCTAAAAATTCAAATGTTTTAGCTCCTGGAGATTATGTATCTTATAAATCTACCTATGATAGTAGAAACCTTAAAGCACCTTCAGGCTCTATTAAAATTTTTGATTTTTATCCTTATATAACAAAAGATATATTAAATATAAATTACTCATATTCTGAAAATAATTATGTAAATACAAATCCAGTTCCTGTTGAACCTTATGGTGTATTGTGGTTTGTAAATCAGATTCCTGGAAATACAGCTTTTGATATAAACTATTCTACTCAAATTGATTATTCTAATAATTATAATAAATTCTTATATAATTTATTTAAACTTCAAGTTGTTAACTCTAATAAAATTTCTTATTCTAGTAGAAGCCAAATAGGTTTTTCTCTTGGAAAGCCAAACTTAATTTTGAATAAAAAAGCAACTGGAAACAATATAAATGCTATTAAAATAGGAGAAATTTATTCAATATCTTCAACTTTAATTAATAACAATGGAGATAATGTTACTGATGCATTTAATATTACTTTTACAGAAACATTACCAAATAATATACCATTAATATCAACTTCTATTAATGCAAATATAAATAATTCTGAAGCTTTAAATTATTCTATTCAAGATAATAAGATAATTATAATTATTCCAAAGTTAGCTCCAGGAGATACTTTTAATTTATCATATAATATAAAAGTTGATTCTACTTTAGGTCCTAATAAAACTTTTAATTTTATTAGCTCTACAACTGCACCATATACTCAAGCTTATAATGAAAATTTAAATAATCTCCAATACGACATTGGTGTTTTAAATAAATCTATATCTTTATCTTCTGCTCCACTTATATTAAGCATAACAAGTGATTCTCCATCTAAAATTATAGGTGAGAAAGTTTATTACACCTTTAATATAACTATTCCTTCTGGGCAAAGATTAAATTCACTTTCACCAATAATATTAATTCCTTCAAAAGAAACCTATTTAAATAATGCTTGGTTAAATAATGTTCCTATTAGCTCAAGTTATGTAAATAATATAATCACATTGCAACCAATGACTAACATTGATTCAACTTCAGGAAATATAATTTATAGCTATAAAGTTGAGTGTTTAATATCAGACTCTATTGTTTCAAGCATTAATCCAAATTATACTTTAGAAACTTTTTATGGTAACGTAAATTATATTACCTTATTAAATGAAAATTTTAATATTGGAATAAATAATACTCTAACTATAAATCATCCTAACATTGATTTAAATATTGCTTCTTCAAATACAGATAGCAATTATAAAAACCACTATTTAACAAATTCAAATAATATTGTGTATACAAATATAATTGCAGAAAATTTTGGAAAAGCTATTGCAAAAAATATAAATTTAACAGTAACTATTCCAGAACATTTAAATTTTAACTCAATTCTTTTAACTTCACCTGGAATAACTTACTCTTATAATAGCTCTACTAGAATTTTAACTGCTAATATTTCTAATATAGATATTAATGATAAAAAATATATAATTATGATATCAAATATAGATAAATCAACTTATTCAGAAACTAAACTTATACTAACTGGAACTATAAATAGATATTATAATAATTTATCAGATACTAAAATATATACTTCAGATATTATCTTCAACAATGAAATATATATAAATAGTCTTATTAGCTTTCTTCCTTTAAAGCCTTATAGCTTAATTGGAAGCTCTTCTGCAATTAATCTTTCTCCTATTAATAAAAAGACAAAAATAGAATATATTTTAACTAACACAGGTGAAGGAATAAATAGCTATATCATTACAATAACTCCTATTTTTTATGAATATGACTTATATATAGGAGATAATTTTATTTTAAATGTTCCATCAAATACTCCTGTTAATCTTAATTCTTCATTTTTAACAAATATAACTTCAGGTGATAGCAGATATATTTCTCTTCACTATACAATTAAAGACACTACTTTTGAGCCATATAACACTTTAATAATAACAGCCAAATCATTAAGTAATTCAAATATATTTAAAAGCATTCCAACTACCTTACAAGACCCTTAAACTCTAAAATTTTAGACTATCAATATATCTATTACTTTTTTCTTTTAAAAGAATACAACAATTTAAATTAAAAGCATACTATATTAATATAAAAAATATAATTTAACGGAGGTTAACACCATGGGAATGCCTTGTATAAAATCTAGTGGAATACAAAAGGAAGAAGCAATAACTGATGTAATTGAATCTATTGCATTAATGGAAGCTGCTTTAAGTCATATACTTAATGCTGAGGGTGAAAAAATTCAAGCTGTTGTTGGAACATTACATCATCGTCCACAAAACTCTGATAAATGCTGTCCACCATCATGTCTTATAGCTAAAGATCCTGAAGAACTTCTAAAAATAAATAAATCTGTAGAATCAGTAATTAATGCAATTACTTCTTTAGAACTAATTTTACAAAAGAAATTATCATTAGTTTCTTACAGATGCGGATGCTAATTTCATATAAATGTTAATTAAAAGCGACTTAAATAAATTTATTTAAGTCGCTTTTTATATAGTCTAATTTATATGCCATTTACAAACACACACATTCTAAAAATTTAAACATATTATATAATAAAAAATTTAAAGGAGATACTTTATGGCTTTGTTTAAAATAAAAGATATTGAAAATTTTAAATTAAAGAAAAACCTATGTCTTATAGATGGTGTTTGTACAGAAGATTCTATTTATTTTACAACAGATACAAAAGTCATTGTAATATTTTTTTGTAACAAAATTAATTATTTAACTACAGACAAATCATATTCAAAGATAACATATGACAGTGATGAAAAATGTTTTTATGCAACTGCTTTAAATTCTAAAAATTTAATTTATAAGCTTGATTTAAGTTTTAATGAGCTAGAATGTATTGATATATGTAATACTGCAGAAGGCCCAAAAGTTATTAAATCTCTTTCATATGATAAATATAACAAATGTCTAGTCTTATCTGATTATGATTATATGTTTAAATTATATATTAACAATATGACTTTAATTACACTTTGTCGTAATGAAAAATTTAATCCTTACTCTATATATTCAATAGAAAACCTTATTTTAAGTCTTTCTAGAAATAAAAATTATTTCACTTTAAATATAACTGAAAAGTATAGGTCTTTACCTGTATGTAAATTACCTAAAAATTTCAGATATAAAGCAATTATTTGTGCATATAATAAAAAAACTGAAATTTGCATAAACATATTGGCTATTGATTGTAAAAATATTGAGCACTTAATTACGATATCTATAAAATTAAAAGATAAACCTGATTGTGATGATAATTGCAATACTGACAATTCAGAGTGTAAATGCCTAAAAAATCGTAATGCTATAAATAATGCTATTGAATCTATAGCTTTAATAGAAACTGCTTTATCTCATATATTAAATGCTGAAGGTGAAAAATTACAAAAAGGAATATCATGTGCAAATTATGTTTATGAACTAATAGAGTTAAATAATTCAATTGAAAAAACTATAACTAAAGTAACTAATTTAGAAATACAACTTTCTGATAAGCTTTCTTCTCTTAAAGAATTAGTTAATAATCCATGTTTTGATGAATGTAATGATAAATGTGATGATGAACATCATTGCGAAACAAATAATGATAACGAAATTTAAAATAAAAATGAATACTTCATTAAACAAGAACCTATTAAATAGATTTTTAATAAATTCTAGTCTATTAAATAGGTTATTATTTTTAGTTAACATATTTTTTTTATTTTATATTAAGATTACTTCTCCTTCAAAATATTTTTACAAGGATTTGTAAATAAATAAAATCCACTAGTTATTCTAGTGGATTTTCATTAGATTAATCCCAAAATTTATTTTGAGATATCCCCAAATTTTATTTTAAAAGCCCTCTTTTATTTACAAATCTTATTTTTTATCTTTTGCAAATTCAATTCTTTCTATTGCTCTGCTAAGTGCAAGTTTAGTTCGCATATCTTCAATTCTGCTATCTATTTCATTTTCTAACTTCTTCTCTGTTTTTTCTTTAGCTAATTTAGCTCTCATAACATCAATTTCTTCTCTAGTTTCAACTGTATCAACACAAAGAGTTACCGCCCCATCTTTTACTTCAAGAACTCCTCCTGAAGCAAAATAATCTTTTTCTTCGTTATTTCCTGAAACTATAATTAATTTTCCTGGAACTGTAGTAGTAATGTAATTTTCGTGATTTGCAAGTATAGAAAATTCTCCAGCTAAGTTTTTACATGCTATTTTACTTGCCTCTCCTTCAAAAATCTTTTTATGAGGAGTTATAACTAATAGATTAAAATTATCCATTTAAATCACTCCTTTACTACTCTGCCATACTCTTAGCTTTTTCTATTGCCTCTTCAATGCTTCCAACAAATAAGAATGCTGATTCTGGTAAATTATCATGTTTTCCTTCTAATATTTCTTTAAATCCTTTTATTGTATCTTTAATTGGAACATATCTTCCTTTCATACCTGTAAATTGTTCTGCAACAGTGAAAGGTTGTGATAAGAATTTTTCAACTTTTCTTGCTCTTGATACAACCATTTTATCTTCATCTGATAATTCATCAACCCCTAATATAGCTATGATATCTTGAAGTTCTTTATATCTTTCTAAGATTGTTTTTACTTTTGATGCAACTTCATAATGTTCTTTCCCTACAACTCTTGGATCTAGAATTCTTGATGAAGAATCTAATGGATCAACAGCTGGATAAATACCTTTTTCAGCAACACTTCTTGATAAAACTGTTTGAGCATCAAGATGAGTAAATGTTGTAGCTGGAGCTGGGTCAGTTAAGTCATCTGCTGGTACATATACTGCTTGAACTGAAGTGATTGAACCATTCTTAGTTGAAGTAATTCTTTCTTGTAAAGCACCCATTTCAGTAGCTAGAGTTGGTTGGTAACCAACAGCTGAAGGTATTCTTCCTAATAAGGCAGAAACTTCAGAACCTGCTTGTGAATATCTAAATATATTATCTATAAATAATAACACATCTTGTCCTTTATCTCTGAAAGATTCAGCTATAGTAAGTCCTGTTAAAGCAACTCTCATTCTTGCTCCTGGTGGTTCATTCATTTGTCCGAATACTAGAGCTGTTTTTGAAATAACTCCTGATTCTGTCATTTCACCAAGTAAGTCATTACCTTCTCTTGATCTTTCTCCAACACCTGTGAAAACTGAAAGTCCACCATGTTCTTTAGCTATATTATTTATAAGTTCTTGAATAAGAACTGTTTTTCCAACACCGGCACCTCCAAATAGTCCAATTTTACCACCTCTTTGGTATGGTGCTATAAGGTCTATTACCTTTATTCCTGTCTCAAACATTTCAGGAACAACTGATTGTTCTTCAAATGTTGGGGCAGGTCTATGAATTGGATAATATAAATCAGCATTAACTGGTCCTTTGTTATCCATTGCATTTCCTAAAACATTAAATAATCTACCTAAAACAGCTTCTCCTACAGGAACTGTAATTGCTTTTCCTGTATCTTCTGCTTCCATTCCTCTTTTTAATCCTTCTGTTGATTCCATTGCAATTGTTCTTACAATATCATCACCAATGTGTTGTTCAACTTCACATACTAATATTTCTTCTCCATTTTTAATATGTATAGCATTATACATATTAGGAAGATTATTAGATTCAAATTTTATATCTACTACTGGTCCAATAACTTGAACTACTTTTCCTATATTATTAGGCATAACCGTTCCCTCCTAACTATTTCTGTGCTTCAGCTCCACCAACAATTTCTGAAATTTCTTGAGTAATAGCACCTTGTCTAATTCTGTTATACTTAGTATTTAAACTATCTAAAATATCATCAGCATTCTTAGTTGCTCCGTCCATAGCCTGCATTCTAGCATTTTGTTCACTAGTTTGTGAATGATAAATAGTATTAATTATTTTTCCTTCCATATATCTATAAACAAAATTCTCTACAAGCTCATCTGGTGATATTTCTGAACTATATACCTCAGTATCCTCTTCTGCAAAAGTTTCTCCTTTAAAAGGAAGTATTACTTCATCAACAACATCTTGTTGTACTGGTGACTTATATTTTGTATACACAAAACTAATTGAGCCATATTCACCTTTAGAATACATATTCATTAAATCAACTGCCAAATGTCTAGCATCTTTAATTGATATACCATCTTTTATATTTGTAACTTTATCTACAACATCAAAGCCATATTTTTTAGCATAAGATACACCTTTTTCACCAATTACTAATGTTTTAATATTAGCTCTTTCTGATTCAGGATATTTATCACTTAAATAAACAGATCCACTTCCATTAAATCCACCACAAAGTCCTGAATTTGATGCAAATATAACGTACAATTTTTTTTCACTATCATTTTCACGAACAAATTCATTATCTTTAAATTCATCTGCTAATCTAAAAATATCTCTTTTAATAGTTTCTATTCTAGTAAAATATAGATTATTATTATCAAGACTTGCTCTGGCTTTTCTAAGTTTTGCTGTTGATACAAGTGCCATGGCTTTGGTAATCTTTTGTGTACTTTCAACACTTTTGATTCTTCTTTTTATATCTAATAACCCAGCTGCTGGCATATTTTCACCTCCTACTCTTCAAAAGAGTGCATAGCTTAAAGCTATGCTGTTTTTTCAAAACTCTTTTTGAATGTATTTATTGCTTCTTCGAGTTCTTCTTTTATTTTATCAGTGAATTTCTTTTCATCTTTTAATGATTGAACTAAGTTATATTCTTTTTCATCAATATAGCTTAAAAATTCAGATTCAAATCTTTTAATATCTCCTAATGGAATATCTGATAAAAAGTCATTAACTGCAACGTAGAACATGAATACTTGATGCTCAACTGACATTGGTTTATATTGATCTTGTTTTAATATTTCAACTAATCTCTTACCTTTTTCAAGTCTTCTTTGAGTATCTCTATCAAGATCAGATCCAAATTGTGCGAATGCGGCAAGTTCTCTATATTGCGCAAGTTCTAGTCTTAAAGTACCTGTTACTTGTTTCATAGCTTTAATTTGAGCATTACCACCAACCCTTGATACTGAGATACCGGCATTAACTGCTGGTCTTTGACCTGCATTAAATAATTCTGATTCAAGGAATATTTGCCCATCTGTAATTGAAATAACATTTGTTGGAATATATGCAGTAACATCCCCTGCTAGTGTTTCAATTATAGGAAGTGCTGTAATTGAACCTTTTCCAAGTTCTTCTGATAATTTTGCCGCTCTTTCTAGAAGTCTTGAATGAATATAGAAAACATCTCCTGGATAAGCTTCTCTTCCTGGTGCTCTTCTAAGTAATAGTGCCATTGTTCTATATGCAACAGCATGCTTAGAAAGGTCATCATAAATTATAAGAACATCTTTTCCTTTATACATAAAATATTCAGCCATTGAACATCCTGAATAAGGTGCAATATATTGAAGTGGAGCACTATCTGATGCTGTAGCTGCAACAACTACACTATAGTCCATAGCTCCTTCTTCAGTTAAAGTATTAACTATATTTGCAACTGTTGATTGTTTTTGTCCGATAGCAACATATATGCAAATAACATCTTTTCCTTTTTGATTTATAATAGTATCAATCGCTATAGCAGTTTTACCTGTTTGTCTATCTCCAATGATTAATTCCCTTTGTCCCTTACCAATTGGAATCATTGAATCAATTGCTTTTATCCCTGTTTGTAATGGTTCATTAACTGAACTTCTGTCTATAATTGATGGTGCTGGCATTTCTATTGCTCTAAATCCATCATTTTTTATAGGTCCTTTTCCATCTATTGGTTGTCCTAATGAGTTAACTACTCTTCCAATAAGTGCATCTCCAACTGGAACCTCAACAACTTTACCAGTTCTAGTTACAATATCGCCTTCTTTTATTCCATCTTCAGATCCTAAAAGAACACATCCAACACTATCTAGCTCTAAGTTAAGAGCCATTCCAAATACTCCGTTTGGGAATTGTAATAATTCACCCTCAACACAATTATCTAATCCATAAACTGTAGCAACTCCATCACCTATTTGAATGATTGTACCTGAGTCTACTGTTTCTAAATTTTTTTGATATTTTTCAACTTCTTCTTTAATTATAGAAGTTATTTCTTCTGGTTTTATATGCATGGGCTCACCACCTTTATTTCTTATTAAGCATTAATAATCTCATGTCTTCATATTTAGATTTTATAGAGCCATCTATAACTTCATTTTCAACTCTTACATAAAGACCACCTATTAAGCTTTTATCAATTTGTCTTTCTAATATAATGTGCTTATTATATTTTTTTTCTAATTTGTCTAACAATCTTTTATACTCTTCATCTGTTAATGGAATAACACTTTTTACAACACCTTCTATTGTGTTTAATTCATTTAAATGTATTTTTTCCATTTGATTTAATTTTTCTCTTAGATAAAGTATTCTTCCTTTATCTATAAGAAGTTTTAGAAAGGCTAATATTTCATCATCTATTTTTCCTCTGAAAATTCTATCAAAAATAGCCTTCTTTTCATTTGTGCTAATTTGAGGGTGCTCCACAATTTCGTGAAGCTCCTTATTATTATCTATAATGTCACAGATTTCACGTAAAACTTGTAGATATTCTTCTACTTTGTTTTTTTCCTCTGCTATTTTGTATAAGGCTAATGCGTATCTTTTATCTAAAAATTCATACATGCTTATACAACCTCATCTATAAAGCTATTAATTAATTTTCTGTGTTCTTCTTCATTTAAAGATTCATTTAAAGCTTTTTTAGAAACAGCTATAGCTAAACTAATAACTTGTTCTTTAATCTCGAACTCTGCTTTTTCTCTTTCTCTAACTATTTCTAGAGAAGCTTTATTTCTGATTGATTCAGATTCAGCTCTTGCGCCTTCAACAATTTCATTATAGATTTTTTCAGCTTGTTTCTTTCTTGCCTCAGTAATTTTTTTCCCTTCTTCATTAGCTGCTTTTAAAAGTTCTTCATTTTTAAATCTTAGCTCTTCTGCTTCTTTAACCTTATTATCAGCAGAAGTTATTTTATTTAAGATACCTTTTTGTCTTTCATCAATAGTTGCTTTGAACTTATCCCAAAAGAAATGTCTTAATATTAAAAGTAAAATTATAAAGTTAATTATAGTCATACATACTTGACTTATTTCAATGTGCATCCCAAATCTAACCTCCTTTCAAAGGTTATTAATTTTATTAAAATATACATATTATTTTGCGAATAATAGAATTATCGCTACAACAAGACCATAAATAGCTGTTGCTTCTGCAAGACCTGCTCCAAGTATAAACATACTTTGTATTTTACCGCTCATTTCTGGACGTCTAGCTAATCCTTCTACAGCACCTTTAGCTGCAATACCTATACCAATACCAGCTCCTAAAGCTGTTACAGCTGCAAAACCAGCTCCTAATATTGTTCCTAGTTCCATGATATTATCCTCCTTTATACTGAACTCATTCCGTTTAATTACTTATTTTTATACATATATAAATTAATTTTTACTTACTAAGTTTATTTTACGAACATAATTATTATTGAAATAATAAATCCGTATATTGCTGTTGCACCACAAAGCCCTGATGCCATAATAAATATTCCTTGTATTTTCCCAGCAGCTTTTGGTTGTTTAACAGTAGCTTTTATTGCAGCTGATGTTGCAATACCAGTACCAATACCTCCTCCAATACCTGCCATAACAGCTATACCTGCTGCTATCATTGCTAATCCATTCATGATTTACGCCTCCTTATAAACTATAAAGTTTTCTGTTACCTTCATTAGTTAACAACTACTAATGATTATCTGCTTGAATTTTTATTGTAATGATAGTTAACATTACAAAGATTATTGTTTGAATTATTCCATCGAATAAATCAAAGAATGAGTGTGGGATAACTGGTATAGCAAATTGAGCAAACATACTTATGTGTCCTAATCCAATATAAACAAGAGACATAACTATTGCTGCTGCAAGCATATTACCAAATAAACGTAATGCAAGTGATAATGGGAATACTATAACTTCCATTATGTTGATTGGAATCATAGCTGCATAAGGTTGTGCATATGATCCTAAATATCCTCCTATTCCTTTTTTCCTAATAGCATTGTAATGAATTAAGAAGAAAGTAATAATTGTAAATCCAACAACTACACTTAAGTTTCTAGTTGGAGGTCCAAAACCTATAAGGCCGCAAAGGTTTAATATACCTAAATAAATACCTAAAGTTCCAACAAAAGCAACATAACCTTCATATCCTTCTCCCATGTTTTCTGATACAAGTCCTGCAACCATATCGTAAGCCATTTCAATTCCTACTTGTAATTTGCTTGGCTTGTCCACACTTAACTTTCTAGTTAATATGAATCCTGCTACTATTAAAACAACCATTACTCCCCATTGAGTAACAATATCTGAATCAATAGCAAATCCAAATATGTGTACTGTAAACAAAGGTGCAAATACATTCATCTACAATCACCTCCTTAAAACTTTATTTAATTTTTAATAAGATTCCTATAAAAAGAACTTCCCACATTTTTTTCTTTAAATGTAATCTTATTTTATAAGTTACAAAAATCGACAATACTATGTAAAAAAATTTTAGTTCTTTTAAGCTTCCTATTAATGTATATAGTTGAATACTTATTCTTATATAAGATATATTTATTCAAC
>NZ_LTAY01000055.1 GCF_002050515.1 Clostridium thermobutyricum DSM 4928
TAATAATATTATTAGGGTTACTCTTAGACTATAAATAAAATACCTTATTAAATTTTTATTTATCTGAAAATTCAAAAAACAAAATTTAAAAAGGGGCAGTTTATAAAATAATGTATTATTATCTTAAATATGATATATAGCCTCATTATCTTTAAAGTATCAATTATGAAAAAGCTAAATAAAAAATACTACGAATTAATAAGTGAATTAGAAAAGTCATTAAATGATTTTGAAGTTAAATAAGATAAAAACTTAACTAAAATTTTAACTGAATATAAAGATAAAATTTAAAAAGGTTCAGAATACAATTTAACTTGTGCTCAACTCACAAATTTTCTCTCTGAATATATAATAAAAAATAAGTTTAAAGTACCTAAGTCAATTTTAAGTTTAAATAATTATCTATCAATTGGTGGTAATAAATATAAAGGATTCATGTCAATATCAAATTGGTTTCTTTAAAATAAATATAAATGAAACGTTAGGTATCTATTATAAGCAATTCAAAAAATATAATACATTCCCTATATAATAGTATATCAAACTCAAATAGACACGGATTTGATGATATTAAAGAGGTTATATTAAAATCCTATATAAGGCTTGATTTATCTTATAATGATAATGTTCCTCTAATAAATAGATTAGTTAATTATATATATTTTATTTCTTATACAGAAAAACTTCATTTTCACAAGATGAAGAAGAAATGATAAGAAAATTAAGTGAAATCGGTAAGAGTGCGGGTTTAAATTGAACATATGGTTCTGATTATGGAGATAAATCTATTTTAACTTAAACAAAAAAAGCTAGAGAATTTATTTTCTCTAGCTTTTATTATTTTTAAAATGTATATCAATCTACGTTTTAACTAATTAATCTAAATCTTCTCCATTTGATGCAATAACTTTTTTATACCAATAGAATGAATCCTTCTTATATCTCTTATAAGTTCCATTACCTTCATCATCTAAATCAACATAAATAAAGCCATAGCGTTTACTCATTTCACCAGTAGATGCACTAATTAAATCAATACAACCCCATGGTGTATATGCTCTTAAATCAACTCCATCATCAATAGCTTCTTCCATTGCTTTAATGTGTTCTCTTAAATAATCTATACGATATGGGTCATGAATAGATCCATCTTCTTCCTTTTTATCTATAGCTCCCAAGCCATTTTCTACAATCATTAAAGGTTTTTGATAACGATCATAAATAACATTTAATAAATATCTTAATCCATCAGGATCTAAAGACCATCCCCAATCACTATATTTCAAATATTTATTCTTTGCACCAAGAACAATATTTCCAGCTCCATCCATTTCAACATCTTCATGAGTTGTCACACAACTTGTTGAATAGTAAGAAAAGCTAATAAAGTCTACTACACCTTCTTTTAATTCATCAAGATCTGACTGAGAGAATTCAAGTTCTACACCATTTCTTGCTCTTGTACTTTTTGCAAATGAAGGATAGTATCCTCTTACCATAACATCTCCACTATAGAAAAAGTAATCTTGCCATTTACGCTGACAAGCTAATACATCTTTTGGATCACATGTTAATGGATAATTGACAGTTGTAGCAAGCATACAACCAACTTGATAATTTGTATCAATTTGGTGAGCAAGTTTTACAACTCTAGCACTAGCAACCATCTGATGATGTAATTTTAAATAAGTTTCTTTCTTATCATCAGCAGTCATTCCTTTAAAGAAATCAAAATACATTAATAAACTATTTATTTCATTAAATGTTAACCAATATTTTACTAAGCCCTTATAACGCTTAAAAACTGTTTCTGCATAACGTTCAAAATAATCAATTAAATCATGGTTTGTCCACCCACCACAATCTTCTTCAAGATAAATAGGTGTATCATAATGACATAATGTTACTAAAGGTTCAATACCATACTTTTTACATTCCTTAAAAACGTTCTCATAAAATTTTAACCCTTGTTCATTTGGTTCTTTTTCAATACCATTTGGAAAAATTCTGCTCCATGACATTGACATACGATACATTTTAAATCCCATTTCAGCAAATAATGCAATATCTTCTTTATAATGATGATAAAAATCAATAGCTTTATGATTAGGATAATACTCATCTTCAAAAATAGCTCTTTTAGCCATTTTAGGGAAAGGCTGAAATCCAGAAATCTTTCCTTTATTCCCTTCTTTATCTATATATGTGATAAGACGTGGACTTTTTGCACTTCCAGCTAACAAAAAATCAGAACCTATTTTACCTTTACCATCTAAACCATATCCACCTTCACATTGGTTAGCAGCTGTAGCTCCTCCCCAATAAAATCCTTTTGGAAAACTCATAATATACCTCCTACTTACCTCTTTATTATCTTAAAACTTTTAAAATTGAATCACCATGGCCATGATGTTCATGATCTAATTCAACAACATCTAAATAATCAAAACTATTTGTAACCATCATTGGAATTTCACAATCATATCCTGCTTCTTCAATTTTATCTTTTTCAAATGTTACAAGTAATTGTCCAGCTTTTACTTTGTCTCCTTGAGAAATGTGGTTTTTAAAATATTTTCCTTCTAAAGAAACAGTATTTATACCAATATGGATTAAAATTTCACAACCATCTTCACTTACAATACCAATAGCATGTTTTGTAGGAAATAATGTTCTTACTATTCCATTACATGGAGAATATACTTTTCCATCATCCGGAATTAATAAACATCCTTTTCCTAATGCTCCACTTGCAAAAGCATCATCTTTAGAAGCAGATAAAGCTTGTACTTTCCCAGCAACTGGCATAAGAAATACTTCTTGTTTTGTTGATATTTGTTCTTCTTTTTTTAAAGAAGAAGAATTATTATTCTCTAAATAATCATAGTCAGAATCTTTATAAGAGAATAATCCCAATATTAATGATGCAATAAATGGAGCAATAGTCATAATAGAAATAGCTATAAAATTAGGTTTTACTGGATCAATAAATCCTAATAAACCGATTACACCCATACCAGCATATGAATACATTTTTAATCCACTTAATGCAACAATAATACCACCTACTGCTCCACCAATACAGTTAATTACAAACATCTTTTTACGAGGTAAAGTTACACCATATGTTGCTGGTTCAGTTACTCCAAATATTGAAGATATAAATGATGGTAAAGCAACTGATTTTAATTTTTCATCTTTTGTTCTTAAAAATACTGCTAAAACTGTACCACAAGTTGCAAAGCATGCTCCATAAGAGAATGCAAGCATCTGACTTGGATTACCTGCGATTAAATCCATAAATGCAAACACTGTTAAAACCCCATGTACTCCAAACATTACAAATACCTGCCATAAACCACCTAATAATACTCCTGCAAGTAATGGTGAGAAACTACAAATTGAAGTTAGAGCCATATTTAACCCTGTCCCAATTAAATTAGCAAAAGGCCCAATAATTACGAAAGTTAAAGGAAATGAAATTACCAAAGTTAATAATGGTGTCATAAATCCTTTAATAGTTTTAGGCATATATTTATCAATTAGCTTATATAATGGTGCAGCAAAAAGCAATCCAAATAAAATTGGCATAAATGATGAAGTATAACTTGCTTTAACAACATACCCAAAAATATTTAGTTCAACATTTTGAATAGTAGGATAACACATAGCTCCTGCTAAAATCATCCCAAAGAAAGGATCTATTTCAAATTTCTTAGCTAAATTATAACCTAACATTAAAGGTAGAAAATAAAAGAAACAATCTCCTGCTGCATTAAATAGCATATAAATACTTGATTCAGGGCTTAACCCAGCAAAAGCCAATAAAACAGTTAACCCTTTAATAATCCCACAAGCACAAAGTAAATTAAGTACTGGTCCCATACCACCCATAATTACATTTAATACTCTATTAATAAGACTCTTTTTTTGTTTTGCGTCTTTATTGACAGCAACTTGATTATCCAATCCTAATTGCTTACATACTTCATCAAAGACCTCTCCAACATGTTCTCCAATAACAACCATATATTGTCCTATTGATTTAACAACAGTTACAACACCATCCATATTCTTTAACACATCATCATTAGCCTTTGATTCATCAATCAATTTAAATCTTAACCTCGTTACACAATGTGTTAAGCTCTCTACATTCTCTTTTCCTCCAATATTTTCAATAATATTAGATGCTAGTTTTGTGTATTTACCCATTATTTTTCCTCCATTCTAAGTAATTAAAACTCATTTTGAAGGTTTAGCCAACTTAATGTTACCATCCATTTTTACAAAACTATTATATATCTATCTTTACAAAACAATGATTGTGCGCACTTTTATCACTTGTTTTGATTTTTATATATAACGCGTTCAATATGAATCGTTAAATAAAGTTTTTCTTCATTAGATAATTCATATTTATATTTGCGTAATATAAACTCAGTAATTCTTTCTACACATTTATATGAAGTCTGATACTTCATTTTCACAACTTCTAATAACCCATCATCACTTGAATCTTTAAAAGTTTTATTAAAAACAAGTCTTTGAGCAAAGAATTTTAAATGTGTAATGTAACGATAATAATAAACAGAATCTATATCAAATTCAACTGAAAAATAATACTTTACGATATTAGAAATCTCTTGCATTATTTTTGTTACTTCTAATGTCTGTTTGATATTACTTTCATCCATTTCAGCATTTACAATGTGTAAAGCAATAAATGCTGCTTCATCTTCAGGTAATTCAACCTGAAAACGTTGTTTAATAATATTTAAGGCTTTAAGAGCCAAACCAAATTCTAATTCATAGAATCGTTTAATATCCCATAACATTGAATTTGTGATAGTTATTCCTTCTAAGAATCTTTTAATAGCAGTATAAATATGATCACTTAAAGAGATATATATAGTATCATTAAGTTTTTTTCCAAGTTCTAACTTAAACATTTCTATAATTTCATCAACTGCTTGTAAATATTCTAAAGGTATTTCAAAAACAAGTTCTTGAAAACGTTTATTTTGTGTTTGATCTTGAAGAACAAAGACTTTATTAACTTCTTTTTCATCAATTTTTTCACCAGCTTTTTTCTTAAAAGCAATCCCTTTACCACAAACAACTTTTTCAATTCCTTTTTTATCTTTAATAATAACAACGTTATTATTTAAAATACGATCAATAACCACTTCAACACCCTCTCTTACCAAAAAAAAAATCCTATTTGCACACTTATAAAAGCAAAAAAAAACTTTCAAAAATCTGCAAATAGGTCTAGCTTGAGTTAACAATTACCATCCTAAATTCTAGTTAAATTATATCATATAATATACCTTTGTCAACAAATATTTCAAATTTATACATTTTTCTACTTTTCAAAAACTATCTTAAATACTTGCTATTTAAGATACCTTAAATAGTATGTCCTATAAAATATATTACAAAGAAAATTTTTAATAATTTTAACCTCTAAATTATTATATTTTTTAATAAAAGAAATTAGAATATTAAATTTTTTAAACTCTATGTAATTTAAGATATTTTAGCAAAATAAAAACCATTATTTCATATATAGTTATAAATTTACTATTTGATTTTATTTTATAAAATGCCCTATATATCATAATTTTCTTCTATCTGCTGCTAATATAAAGTGATTCTATTTGTCCATCACTATAAACATTAAATACTGAAATTCCATAAATATTTTTATTGTTATTATCTATAGATGTATGTTTATTTCTAATTGATAAAAAATTTTTTTCATAACCATCCCCTTTTACGTGTTTTAACAAATAATCAGCATCATTTGGAAATATATGTTATTATATTGATATATTGTTAATTGCTTTTGTTATAGATTTAAAAGGAGTCTCTTATATGAAAAATTTTTTTAAAAATACATTTGTTTTAAATATTTTACTTTTAATTTTAGGTATTACTTGGTGGATTATTTATATTTATGATTTAAATATGTCTACATATGGTTTATATCCAATATTTTCTTATAATGTTCATGAAATTTTGTCTATAACTCCATTACTATTTATCAGTATTACATTCATATGGACATTGTATTTGATTAGAAAAAGTTTTGTAGAAAAGACTATTAAATCTAATAAACTTTTTTGTATGATTTTTATTATTTTATTTATTCTTCAAATAAATTTTATAATAAATCTAAATAATACTTTAACTACAACACTTTGTACAAGTATTGATGAAATTAATGTAGATACTATGCAGGTTATTATCCATACTAATGAAGATACTTTAACTCTAAATTGTCCTGTAATGGTATTAGACTTATTAAAAACTGATGGTACTAAGTATAACATTATGTATAAAAGTACTAACCATCAACCAAATTATGGAGTATTATGTAGTATTCAGTATATAAATTAATATTGAGTATTAACAAATTTAAATAATAAAAAACAAAGAAAGTCAGATAAAATACTGACTTTCTTTTATATTTATTAACTTTAATTTACGCTCTTAATATTTCATAGCAAAATTATTTTTCCTTTATAAATTCCAATATAATTCATTTAAATTGAAATTCCAAAAATTATTATATCCACTTTATCGATAATTCAGGAATAGCTCTGCTTTCTCTATTTACAATTTTTGTTGGGAAGCCAATCGCACAAGCATCAAATCCAAATTCTCCTGTAGGCACTCCTAAAATATCACAAAAATCTTTATTATCACCTAATCTTCCTATTACACTAACAAGTTCAAAACCTAATCCTAAAGCAGTTGCTTTAAGCCACATATTCTGCATTACATGAGATAAAGCCTTTTGCTCTATAGGTGGTGTTCCACGGCGTTCACCTACAATAATAAGATAAGGTGAAGTTCCTATACCAAGTATTCCTTTTTCAACTTGCATCTTTAAAGAAGTAATAAAAGATTTTAGAGAAATATTCTTCTCTACTTCTTTCTCACAGATTGATATTTGAGTTTTTATAACATCATTAATAATAGTCTTTATTTTGTCCATTTGTAAACTGTTATTTGAAATAACAAAGAAACGTCTAAAATCTGTTTGTTTTGCTACTGCAAGTATTGCATAAGGTGCAAGTCTTCCAGCTTCAATTACCTCTTCAACACTTTCTTTTGAAGGCACCTCTTTTGTAAAACCTCTTACTGATCTTCTAGTTCTTAATAAAGTGTCTAAAACTTCATTAACATTGTTTTTATTTAAATTATTCACTTCTATCATCCCTTATCAATTTCTCTAAAAAACTATTAACTTTATTATTAAAAACAAAATTTTTAGATTTTATTTTAAGTACTTTATAAAATTATTTTTAAACAAATTTGCCTTTAATCACTTATTCTCCACAAAATTTAAAGCTTTATTTTTATGAACACATTGTTGATTAATAACTTATATAAATATTATAATATTTATATTGCTCTATGCAATAAACAATAATATTCATATTGTCAACTAATAAACATTTATAAAAAAATTGTTGATTAAAGTTTTAAAAATTTATATAGAGTTGGTGATAATTTATGGAAAAAGTATCTATTGACAGAAGAACAATACGTACTAAAAAGATGATTAGGTCTGCTTTAGCAGAATTAATAAATGAGAAGGGATTTAACAATATGTCAGTTACTGATTTAACTCAAATGGCTGATATAAATAGAGGGACTTTCTATCTTCACTATATTGATAAATATGATTTATTAGAGAAGGTTGAAAATGAAATTATACAGGAAATTGAAGATAAAACTAATCATATTAATTCAATAAATATACTAAACATAGATACCTTAAATGAGCCCCTTCCTTTTATGGTAAAACTTTTTGAATATTTTAAAGAAAATTCAGTAATTATTAAATCTATTTTAGGCCCTAAAGGTGACCCTACGTTTGAAAGTAAAATAAAAAAATTTATTAAAACTAATTTGTTTGATAAACAAAAATCTAAAAATTTTAGCATAAATGATGCACTAGTTTCAGAAGAATACTTCATACAATACATACTTTCAGCAGACTTAGGTGTAATTAAACATTGGCTTGAAGAAAACATGAAAGAATCCCCTGATGAAATAGCATTAATACTTGTTAGAATGTCGTTACTCGGTCCATTAAAATCTATGGGCATACATAAAAACTTATAGAATATTTAATAAATTAACTTTTAAGTTTTGATTCTAAAAATAAAAAAATTAAACTAGCAAATTTGCTAGTTTAATTATATATAGTTTTTTGATTTATGTTATATCTTGTGGTAAAAATACTGTTATTCTTGTTCCTATTTCTTTTCTACTTAGAACTCCAAAATAACCTTTATGATTATCAATAATCCATTTAGCTATAGAAAGTCCTAGTCCTGTTCCTCCATCTTTTCTAACTCTTGCTGTATCTGCTCTAAAGAAACGTTCAAATATATGAGGAACATCATTTGTATCCATTCCTATTCCATTATCTTGTATAGAAAAATAGGGTTCTCCTTTATTATTTTTACCTACCTTAAGAATTATTTCTTCTCCATCATCTGTATATTTCGCTGCATTTTCAACTAATATTCTAGCTGTTTGTTTAAGCAAACCAATATCTCCATTAATGTCTATGTTTTCTGAATTAATATAAGTATATATATGATTTTTATCTATCATTTTAGATTCTTCTAAAACTTCATTTATCATATCATTAAGAGAAAATTTTGTAATGGTAAGCTGAGTTTTTCCATTTATTCCTCTGGCTAAAAATAATAATTGCTCAACTAGATTTTTCATATTTTCTGATTCGCTTTTTATTGCTGTAATAGATTCTTCTAATATACTTTCATCATTTTTTCCCCAACGATCTAACATATTTGCATAACCTTGAATTACTGAAATAGGAGTTCTAAGTTCATGTGAAGCATCTGAAACAAATCTTGCTTGCTGTCTATAAGCATCTCTCATTCTATCTAAAAGATTATTAATTGCATCTTCTAAACCTTTAAGCTCACTATCTCCAACATATATTCTTTCATTAGATGTTACAGTATTAATTTTAGAAATAGCTTCTTCAAGACTTTGAAATTTTTCTTCATTAAAATCTATTTCACTAAGTTTATTCGCCCTTTCTACTATTTCATTAAGTGGTTTTAAAACTTTTCTAGTCTTTGATGTTCCAAATAATATTTGTTTTAATAAAAATACTATTTCAATTATGCTTACTGCTATAATTGTTGTTTTAAGATTATATAAAAATGTACTTGCATCTTTAACCATAGTCCTTCCATTTTCCCAAACAACTGTATAATGAGCTGTTTGTATTGGATAAAAATCAAAAGACCTTTTTGCATTTGCTACTAGACTTCCATAAAAGTCTTTTTCACTTTGAATACACCAAACTACTGTTAAAATTGCTATTAAGCATATATTTAAAAATATAAATTTAAAAAATAAATTCCTAACATACATAGAATTAAGCTTTATTGCAATAGATGTAACATTTTTTGTTTTTTTATTTTTCTTCATCTTTAATTACATACCCTACACCACGAACTGTAGTTATTATTTTAATCCCAAAAATATTATCAATTTTAGTTCTTAAATATCTTACATAAACATCTATTACATTTGTTTCACCTACATAATTATAGCCACATACTTTTTCCATAAGCATATCTCTAGTTAATACTATATTTTTATTTTCTAATAATATTTGAAGCAAAACAAATTCTCTATTAGTTAATTCAATTTCTGTATTATCATACATTACTTTATGTCTTAATTTATCTAAAGATAATAAGCCACACTTTAATATATCTGTTTCTTTTTTAGGCGTAATTACTCTCTTTTTAAGAGCTGTTCTTATTCTTGCAAGTAATTCTTCTATTGCAAAAGGTTTTGTTATATAATCATCTGCTCCTGCATCAAGCCCTGATACTTTATCCATAACAGCATCTCTTGCAGTAAGCATTATTACAGGAATATCAGAAGATTTTCTAAGTCTTCTTAATACTTCAAGCCCATTAAGTTCTGGAAGCATTACATCAAGAATAACTAAATCCGCTTCTTCTTTTTCTGCAATTTCAAGTCCAATTCTTCCATTATTAGCTTTCATTATTTCATAGCCTTCATGCATTAATTCTAACTCTAGAAATCTAGCTATTTTTTCTTCATCTTCAACAATTAAAATCTTAATCATTCTTAAGCTCCTTTTTAAATTTTTCTTTTATCAATTTAACATTTTTAGTTATTTCATAAAAAATTTTATTAATTTTATTTAATTTATTCTTACTAATACTTTTAGAAGATATTGAAAACTCAAAATCAAAGAAAAAACCAACAACTACTAAAGGAATTATTATCCAAAATATAAAAAATAAAAGTACAACTAACACTGTAATAGGAATCTTTAATAAAATTCTGTTATCTCTCTTTATTTCAAAAAATATATTATTACAGGTATCTATAAATTTACATACAGCTTCAAATATCCCTACAAAGTCATTTCTTCCTTTAGAGTAATTCTCCTTCTCTTCTTCATAAAAATCATTAGATTCTTCTCTATTTATATTTTCATTAGTATAAAACACACTAATAGGTGGCTTATTAACAAACCCTTTTTCTTCTAAATGCAACATAGCATCTAGTATGTCCCAATTATTGTTTTCCAAAGCACTTCGAGCTGTTTCATAGCTTACATTTGCTTTATCTTTTAACTTGTCTATTAATTTAATATTCTCCACAAATATTCCTCCATACCTATAACGCTATAACTTTGATTCTTTCCTTAATTATTAAATTATAACATCTACTTAAAAATTTCTAAATAAATAAATAAATAAAGAGGTCTTAAACGCTTAAAGACCTCTTTTAATCTATATTTTATCCTTCATAACCTTGTTTAAAATCTTTTTTAACAGAGTCAGCTGATTTTGCTACTTCATCAAAAACACTATTTACTCCATCATAATTAATTTTAGGTCCTGAAAGTGAATATTTATATCCGCAGAATAATCCTATTACTAATAAAACTACACTTGGTATAGTTAAGAATACTAATAATAACACTGATATTGTTAGAGATATCCTAATTGGCTTTTCATCATGTTTTCTAACTTCAAAGTGATTTTCATTTCCCTTTTTAAGAACTTTACCTAGAAACTTAAATACTCTACCAACAATTTCTCCTATGCCTCCAAATTTTTCTTCTTCCTTTTTCTTTTCTTCATTCTTCTCCTTATTATCATCTAACTTAACTATAGTAGTGGTATCATTATTCTCTACTTTTCCTTTTCTCTCTAAACTAATAATTGCATCTAAAACATCCCAATTACATTCTTCTAATACTTTTTCTGCTTCTTCATAACTTATATTTACTTTTTTCATTAATGCTTCAATTTTTTCTTTATTATCCATTATTATATTACCTCCATAAATGCTTTTTTTCATTCATCATGGTTATATAATACTTTTTCAAAATTAATCTAAAATATAAGAAAGATTAAAATTAGATTAAAAAAGTTATGTGTTTGATATAAAATTAAAACCTATAAAATCCAAATAAATTGATTTTATAGGTTTTATTACTACTACTCTTTAAATAACTTTTTAGGGATTATTTATTCTTATAAATCTAATCTCTTTTAGGGATAACTGGTACTAATAAATGAGAGTCATATTTTCCACCTAAGTAGAATTTATGAGTTCCTTTATTTACAGTGTCTTCATACTTGTAACGTTGTACACGATAAATTGATGAGTCTTCAGTAATTATTTCACTACCTTTAACAACAACCTCTAAAGATTCTCCTAACTTAAATAATGTACCTGAAGGCCATAATTCTATTTCTACTGGAACTATCTCATCTTTTGATAATTTTAATAGGTTTTTGTGCTTTAACCATGGTTGTGCTGGAGTAGATTTTTCCTCATCTAATTCACGATGTGAAACTCTTAGCCATCCACTAGTTACTTGACCATTCTCAATATGATTAAAGTCTGGTAAATACACTTCATTACCACGTTTATCATATTTTTTTATTCCTACAAATAGATCCATATCATCAGCCCCCTCTGCACTAACCCAAAGTTTAAGTTTCATATTACCAGTAATCTCTGTATCTTCATTAAATTGTATTTTAAATCTTACTTCATTAGTTTCTGTATTGCTTGAATCTGCATTGTATGACACAACAGATTCTTCTTTAACTGGTGATAGTTGAAGTGTCATATCTCTACCATTTAAATAAAGCTCTGTATATTTAGTACCTTCTATTGGCCATCCATTTGCTATTTTATCTTGACCTTGGAAGAACTTATCTCTTAATTCATAACGAACTCTTGGATTTTCTCTCCAATCATTTTCTATACCTTTTAGAAAATAATCAAAGAATGCTTTTTGAAGTTCTAGTGATTCTCTTCTATAGTACATTTCCCACTCTTTACGACCATGAATCAATAGCCACTTATCTTCAGTTGATGCTTGTTTAAATCCTTCAAAAGTTCCTCTACTGTGTAGCCCTATAGTAGACCAACTAGCACAAACAAGCATTGGAGTTTTTATCTTAGTTAAATCAGGTTTATTTTTCTCCCAATATTCATCAAATAGTGGATGATCTTTTTGAATTTTCATCATATCATCTACTTTTGTATCTGGCCATCTTTCTACAACACTATCAGCCCAGGACTTATAAAATCCTGTGTTTGGTATTCCACCGTGGAATGCAATCTCACGATAAACATCATTTAACCCTTCCCATGGAATCATTGCTTTTAAGTGAGGTGGATTTAATGATGCCATCATCCATTGAGTAACAGCAAGATATGATACTCCATTTGTCCCTACATTTCCATTACTCCACTCTTGAACTCCTGCCCATTCTACAACTTCATAATAATCTTTTGCCTCTGACATTGTCCATGGATGAAGATCTCCCTCAGAAGTTGTACTACCTCTTACAGCTACTTTAACTAATACATAATCATTTGGAACCCAAAATCCTGGATCTGGAGATTCCAATGTAGTAAAATCTGAATGTTCAAAAGCTCCTAAAGTAGGCCAAGTATGACGTATTGCCTTCAAATGTGAAAATGAATCTTCTCCATAAGCATCAGCAGACATCACAACTGGAAATTTTCCTGGCTTATTTGGTCTAAATACATTTACATAAAGTGTAACTCCATCACTCATTTTAACAGGTACATCTTTTTCCATAATCATTTCTTGATATCCATAATATATTGTGTTTACAACTATGTTATTAATTCCTTGCTTTGGTTCGTCAAATTTTGTTGGTGTTAAAGTTGGATTTCCTAAAAATTTATTCATATCTTTTGTTCTCCTTTTAATTTTCCGTATTATTTAATATTTTTTAAGTTAAAAATTATATTTCTTTAAAGAAATTTTTATTGTTTTGCTTGTCATTAATTGAAATATACTCTCATTAACACTCAAAAACAACCATCAAATATTTAATAAAGTGTTTGATAAACAACAAAATCAAGTAAAATGTTGCTTATGTATATAAATTACAAAATATTATATAAGTTTATTCATATACTATGTCAGATTATTTATTTCAGATATAATATATACGTAAATATAATAATTTATGAGGTGCTTTATGGAACTTAAAAATGATTTAAGAGTAATTAAGACAATTAATAATATAAAAAGTTCATTTATTCAACTATTAAATGAAAAAGACTTCAACTCTATAACTGTTAAAGATATATTGGATAGGACTTTGATTAATCGTTCAACTTTTTATAAGTATTACACTGATAAATATAATTTGGCAGAAATAATATCTCAGGATTTTTTAGATAAATTTAAATCCTTAGTTGATCCTATATTCATAAATAGAACAGAGCTTAAAGACATATTAAATCTTAAAGATGAATTACTTGAAGAACTTTATGCTCAAAAGATGACTATTTTAGGATTATGGAAAATTAGAACAGAAAAAATTCATGTATATGATGATATGCAAGAAATTATAAAATATAGTTATATCAATCTTATAGAAGATGACAATAAGAAAAATCGTGATATTGAATATGAATCATATATTTGTGCTGCAATTATATTAGCAACACTTAAATTTATTTTGGAAAGTAATAAAGTTTATACAGTTCAAGAAGTAACACAAAGACTACAAAACTTCCACAATACTTTTTTTAGTAATAATAGTTTATAGCTATTGATTAAATTTAGATTTATTATACTAAAATTATTCAAAATAGAAATATTGATCAATAAATATTTTTTATAATTCTTAGTTATCTCATTTTTAAAATATATTATAAAAAATTTTATAAAAAAAATCGGCATTAAAACCGATTTTTTTAATAATATCCATATTCACATAATAAATCATAGCAGCTATTTACTTCATCATCAGTAAATAGTTCTGCATATTTAGGTTTAACTATAACTGCTTCCATTGTTAAATCAATACGTTTAGCTTTAACAAGCTTATCAAAGCAATCTGAAGTTCTTCCTTTTCTTAATATTTCTTGAATAGTTCTAACTACTCCAAACTTTTCTATATTTAAAAGAAAACGAGTCATTTTACACTCATATTCTTTTTCTGCTATATTGCAATTTTTTATAATCTCTTCTTGTAATTTCTTTTCTAATGCTCCCATTATTTCACCTTCTTAATTTTATATAAATTTAATTTCTATATTAATTATTGCTTTTTCTTTATTAACTATATCAAATTTTTATTTAAATGTAATATTAATCTTAGCAATTTCATTTCTTGAACCTATTCTAATAGGAGGTCCCCATGTTCCTAAACCTGAAGTTACTATAGTTTGTAATCCTGATTCAAACTTTAAGTATCCATAATGATTCTTATAGTACATTTTTGTTGCTAGGTTAAAAGGGAATATTTGTCCTTTATGAGTATGTCCAGATAAAACTAAATCTGCTTTTCCATTATACTCATCAAATACTGGTTCATGTTCTAATACTATTATAGGTAATTTATATTCTCCAGCTTCATTCCATTCTTTTTTTCTAGCTTCACCTTGGAAACCTATTGGACGCATATCTTTTCTTCCTGCAATAGCTAATTTATCTTCTATTTTAACTAAGTTATCTTCAAGTAAATTAATATTTGTACTTTCAACAAAGCTTTTCATCTCTTTAAAAGTTTCTCCTGCATCATGATTTCCAAAGTTTAAAAATGTTCCATATTTACTTTTAATGCTATTAAATAGTATTCTTGTTTCTTCATTATTTTGTACAGCCTTAAAGTTTCCATCAAATACATCTCCAGCAATAACTACTGCATCTGGATTTAAGCTATTTATTTTATCTATATTCTTTTTGAATTTCTTGTTATCATTAAAATAGCCTAAGTGTAAATCACTAATTAAAACAAGATTAAGATTATTTAAGCTACTTTTTTTATCTATCTTTATGTTGTAATTAGTAATTTTTATTTTACTTGCATTATATCTTCCATATAAAAATACAGCAAAAATTATAATTAACTGAACTAAACTAAAATAACTTTCATTTATTTTTCCTAAAAATATAATTTCTCCAAATAAATTTGTAATCAAAATTAAAAAGAACGATATTATAGAAAAACCAAATGAATAAGTTCCTATTTTTCCTACTAAAGCTCCCACATTTTTATTTATTAATCCCATTGTTAAAAGAGCTAGTACTGTCCCTATAGCAAATACTAAAAATACAATATATTTTATATCTATACTAAAAGCATTTATCAAATCATTATTAATTGTATTTGCCACATAAAAGTTCATTAATGAATATAATATAATTACTATAATGATTCCAATGTTACGTGCTACTTTCATCTTTACACAAAACCTTTCTTTAATTTTATTTTTTCTTCTATGATAAATTATACATCTTTTCTTTTGTTTGTGGTTAATTTTAATAACTTAGATATTATGCTTATTATATAGAGATGTATTATTAC
>NZ_LTAY01000056.1 GCF_002050515.1 Clostridium thermobutyricum DSM 4928
ACTATTTCATCCTTTGAAAATCTTATTTTACTCATAACTAATCCACCTCATAAATTTATTGTACAAAAAAAGAACCTATATAGATAGACTCTTTTTTATAAGTGTCCATCTTATAGGTTCCAGTTTAAATATCATCAACGAACTTTTTCCCTTTAAATATCCCATAAATTGCGAAACGCTCAATTTTGGTGGTATACTAACAAGCCTATGTATATGATCCTTGCATGCATTTGCTTCTATTATTTCTACACCTTTTTGATCACATAACTTTCTCAATATTACTCCTATATCAGCTTTTATTTTTCCATATATTATTTGTCTTCTATACTTCGGTGCAAAGACTATATGATATTTACAATTCCATTTACTATGTGCTAAACTACTATTATCCATATTGGATACCTCCTTGTATTATAGTTCTGGTCGGCAAACCTACTATAATTTTACAACGGAGGTTTTTTTATTTCTACTCATCGCTAGAAGCTTTCCGGAACCACAGGTCGAACATGTGGTATTCTAAATACAAAAAAACTGACCTCCAATCGTTAGATTTTTGGTCTAACTTTTTTGGGTCAGTATATTGTTCCATTATAAAATAATTTTTTCACATTATTCACACACATTTCTTTTATCACAATCTTATTTCAAAATTTCCTAATACTTGATCTTGTTCTGTCACAACAACAAATGCATCTTGATCTTGTATCTTTAAATTTTCTTGTAATATTCTTACTTAATATTTTGACAGTACACTATAAAAAACATAGGTATCAACTTCTGTATACCCCCCTACCCCTTTCCAATAAGTTACTCCACGATTTAATTCATGTAATATTGTTTCACAAATAATCTTATTTTTTGTAAAAATCATAACGCTTGTATTTATATTTTGTAAATGTGTTTTATCAATTGACATGGAGTAAACCATAGAATACAAAATAGAATAAATAGCAACAGGTAATTCAAATAAAATAGCACATACACTATATATGATTGCGTTAATAATCAATGCAAAACGTCCTACACTAAAATCTTTACTCTTTTTAGTAAAATACACTTCTAATATATCTAAACCACCTCCAGAGCCACCAGCTCTTAACGTAATTCCAACACCTGCTCCTGCTAAAATTCCACCAGTAAGACATGAAACAGCATATTCTTCTATGATAAGCTTAGTATAAATTGGTAAGTAAGTAAAATAATAGTTTGTGTTATAATACTAAAAAAATGTTTTAAAGAATAATGATCTTCCAAACTGTACAAAAGCTAACATTACCAATGGAATATTTAACATAAAATTCAATATTCCCGCAATGTCAAAACCAATATTTATATCTAATAACGTACGGATAATTTAAGAAATCCCTACTGTTCCTCCATTATAAAGTCCCAAAGGAACAATAAACCAATTTAATCCTGCACAAAACAAAAAGGAGCCAATTAAAATAATTACATAGTTCTTTATCCTTGTATTTATAATAATAGAACAAAAAGCGAAAGATATCTTTCGCCTTTTTTTAATCCACATCCTCTCCATTGGATTCAATAACTTTTTTATACCAATAAAATGAATCTTTTTTATATCGTTTTAGAGTTCCTGATCCATCATTATTTCTATCAACATAAATGAATCCATAACGTTTTTTCATTTCTCCAGTAGATGCACTAACAAGATCTATACATCCCCAATATGTATATGCTAATAAATCTACTCCATCATGAATTGCATCTCTCATTGCTTTGACATGCTCTCTTGTATAAGCAATTCGATATGGATCATGAATACTTCCATCCGCTTCAAGCTGGTCTACAGCACCTAATCCATTTTCTACAACCATAAGTGGTAACTGATAACGGCCATATAATTCATTTAATAAGTATCGTAAACCTTTTCCATCAATGCTCCAGCCCCACTCACTGTACTGTAAGTATGGATTTTTTGCACCAGTTGTAAAGTTTCCTTTTGCTTTTTCTGCATTTTCATCTACTGTTGTACAACCTGTAGAGTAATATGAGAATGTGATCATATCAACTTTACCTTCTTGAATATCTATAAAATCTTGTTCTTTTGTTTCTAGTTTCACATCATATTCTTCCCAAAGTCTTTGAGCATAATATGGATATTTTCCACGAGCCATTGTATCACAACAATAATAGAAATCATCTTGTTGACGTTTTTGAGTTGCTAATACATCATCTGGATTACATGTTAATGGATAACTACACACTCCACCTAACATTGCTCCTACTTTCATATCTGGTGAGATTTCATGCGCAGCACGTACAACTCTAGCACTAGCAACAAATTGATGGTGTAACGTTTGAAGTGCTTCTTTCATTCTTGATTTCGGATAATTTTGGATATAGTTTCTCAATAAAATAGGACTATTGATTTCATTAAACGTTAACCAATATTTTACCAAACCCTTATATTCATTGAATAATACACGTCCATATTTTT
Organism: Clostridium thermobutyricum DSM 4928; assembly: GCF_002050515.1. Taxonomy (GTDB): domain Bacteria; phylum Bacillota; class Clostridia; order Clostridiales; family Clostridiaceae; genus Clostridium; species Clostridium thermobutyricum. Next base: position 2,462 of record NZ_LTAY01000056.1, read on the forward strand.
CAAAAAGGTCAATCAACTCTCGATTTCCCCATCCACCAAGTTCTTCTTCCAAATAAACAGGCATATCATAGTGGAATATAGTTACCAATGGTTCAATATTGTATTTTTTCAATTCTTCAAATACACGTCTATAAAATGCTAAACCTTCTTTATTAGGTTCTTTTTCAATTCCTTTTGGAAAGATGCGGGCCCATGAAATTGACATACGGAAAATCTTAAATCCCATCTCTGCAAATAAAGCAATATCTTCTTTATAATGATGGTAAAAGTCAATTCCTTCATGACATGGATAATAATATTCATCTAAAACTGCGCGATGAGCTCCTTCAGGTAATTCTTGAAACATAATAGCCTTTCCTGGCTTACCATCTTTAGTAATATACGTGGTATATCTAGGATCTGATACCGTTCCAGCAGTACTAACATCAGAAACAGTCATTCCCTTACCGCCTACATTCCATGCTCCTTCGCATTGATTAGCAGCAGTTGCTCCCCCCCACATAAAATTTTTTGAAAATCCCATTGCTATTCACCTAAATCCTTTCCATTTGATGCAATAACTTTTTTATACCAATAAAAGCTGTCTTTTCTATAACGTTTCATTGGCGAATGCATCGCTTTCTCATCATCTTCATCTCTATCTACATAAATAAATCCATAGCGTTTTGAAATTCCTTCCCTAGTAGATACCAAATCGACAGCACTCCATGGACAATAACCAAATAATAAAGCACCTTCATCAATTCCTTTTCCCATTTCAGAAATCATACCTTTTAAATGTTCGATTCGATAACTATCATGAACACTTCCATCATCTTCTAACTTATCCGGACGTCCATATCCATTTTCAGTTATAATTAAAGGTAAATTATATCTATCACTCAATTTTCGCGCTGTCACACGAATGCAACTAGGATCAAATTTATGTCCATCCTCTCCTTTGGCAAAGAATGGATTAGATACTGCTTTTCCTACTCCTGGTTTCTCTGTTAACTTAACCAAATAACTCATATCTCGATTATCAGCACCAACCATACTATTCCAATCTATTTCATAATAGTCGCAATGTTCAATTGTTTCATTTGCATAACAATTAAAACCTATAAAATCCGGGTTGCAATTTTTCAAAGCCTCCATATCACCATCTTGAATATCTAATACGATATTATTTAATTCAAAATAATGATATATTGATTTTGGATACTTACCAAAAACTAATGGATCTACCCACATATTGTTACGAAGATCTTCCATATTCATAGCAGCAATGGTATCTTTAGGATCTGCACTTGCTGGATAGCAGGCACATAAATTAGGTGCTGGTCCAATTTTTGCATCTGGACACATTTCATGACATAGTGAAATAGCTTTTGCCATCGCTACCAACTGAATATGACCTGTATTGTATAAAGCATTTAAATCATTTGCTTTTCCTGTCAGCATATCTACTGCACCATAATAAATCATTACGTTATATTCGTTATTCGTTAACCAATAATGAACATCATCTTTAAAATTTTCAAAAATAACTCTACAATACTTTAAATATGCTTCTGCCGTTTTACGAGAATGCCAACCATTATATTTTTCTTCAAGAGCTGCTGGCAAATCAAAATGATAAATAGTAACCAATGGTTCTATTCCATATTTATGGCATTCTTTAAATACATCTTTATAAAATTTAATACCTTCAGGATTTACATCACTTTCACCATCAGGCAAAATTCTTGCCCAAGAAATTGACATTCTAAACATTTTAAATCCCATTTCTGCCATAAGTGCAATATCTTCTTTGTAATGATGATAAAAGTCAGAGGCATATTTGAAAGAACAGCACCCTGGATTTATGCGTTTCTTATCATAATCCCATGTTGTAAGGCCTTTTCCATCTACATCATAAGCACCTTCTATTTGTGCACTAGAAGAACTTGCACCCCACATAAAATTCTTTGGAAAACTCATATAAATACCCTCCAATCTACTTTTCTAAAAATTCAACTAAATCCCCATCATATACAAGTTCCATCATTTGATACTCATCTGAGTCAAGATGTCCAATTCTGTTTCTTGTTCCATCATTAACAATAGGAATTTTTACAATTTGAATTTCTCCAGCATAATGTTTGTAGTTATCGTTTACAATAACAACATCACCAACCTCAAACATTTCTTTATCATAATGTCGTGGTGTTAAAATCTCATTTGGTTGACTATATTTAAAACGAGATACTCTTGTACGCCAAATCCACTCTGAACTATCACCCATTTCCAAATGTGGGAAAAAGTCAAATAATACTTCCTTCTCTTTTTCTGTAATTTCTTCATCTAGTGTTACACGTAATTTTTTTACAGGCTTGTCTAAACTAATGATTCCATGATCAACCAACATTTTTAAAGTTGGATCCAATTCCTTACTCAACTTCTCATTTTCCTGCAATACTTCTTGCAACTTTTTAAACTCATCTTCACTTGCAAAAGCATTTCCAATTAAAATATCATCTACATCTCCTGTAGCTAATAACATTCTTGCTTGCAAATCAATTGGAAGCATACGCAACTTTTCAACTGTAGGAAGTCCACATATTGCATCCCACACACCATGTGTATTAGGTGCTGTTGAAGAAATAAAAGCACCTATACGAACATCTCTTGAACAAGCTTTCAATTCTTTATTTTTATTTACAAATTTATTCCACTTCATTGCTGTATATCTCTGTGGATAAAAATTATGACAAACCAAAAAGTCTTTTGGATCAATACCATTTTCTATTAAACCTTTAACAATTTGAGGAGAATTATTAAATTCTATTGTAATTCCATATGGATTTCTTACCAACTTTGCATCATTTTCTGGACCATAGCTTAAATCCATTCGTAAAAAATCTACATCAATGCTTTTAAATACACTTAAATCATCTGGTTTAGCTCCCATTTTTTCAAAACACATAGGATTAACATCTAAAGATACTTTTAACTTGTTTTTATGTGCTGCAACAATCAATTTCTTAAAATAATCTAAAACTTCTTCCTTTGTTCCTTCTACTGAAAACATACTTGAAAACACTTTAGACACACCATAACGACTTGCCAACTCAAAATAGCTTTCAATTTTTTCTAAAGGCATTAAATCTGGATATACAGAAATCCCTAATTCATGTTTCATATTCATTTCCTCCTTATTTTATTACGTAAGTTTCTCTTTTTCTTTTAATTGACAATATGATTCCTTCTTAATTACTCTCCAAGTTCAGCAGCTTCTGCCTCTTCTTTTGCAATACATTGCTTTTCGTAAATCTTAAAAAATGGAAGATACACTAGATATACTATTGGCAACATTAAAGCACAGAATATAACATTACGCCAATCCAAAGAAGCCATTAATTGTTGAATTCCAACAGGTAAAGTTGTCATAATCAATACTTGAGGCAATGCCATTAAATTGAATGAGTATCCGATGTACATAAAAAGCATAACAACTAAGGAATTCAAAACAAATGGAATCAATAGAACTGGGTTATACATAATCGGAAATCCAAAAATTGCAGGCTCATTAATATTGAAAAGACCTGGAACCAAAGATGCTTTCGCAACTGCACTTATCTGTTTAGATTTACTCTTTAATCCCATAATACATAACGGTAATGTATTTCCAGAACCACCAATAACAGTTAAACAACCATATAAGAATATTGGATTAAATACAAGAGGTTGTCCTGCAGCTGCAGCTTCTGCATTTGTTGCATATGCTGCAATATAAATTGGCATAATTGCTGTAAATACAACACTACCACCGTGAATACCAAAGAACCAGCTCAAGCAGAAAACCATAACAATTACAATCATTCCTAATGGTGATACAAGGTAAGATAAAGGTGTCGCAATGGTTGTAGTAATTAATGTACCTAATGTCATTGCTCCATTTGTAAAGTTAGAAATTGTAACAGCTAAACCATACCAAACTATAATATTTAATCCGGAAGGTATAATAGAGTTAAAACTATTTAAAATTCCTTCAGGAACTACATCTGGCATACGAATGATCCAGTTATGATCCACAGCATATTTTGTAATACGAACAGATAATAAACCAATTAAAATTGCACAAAAGATTCCGTTTGCACCTAAAGAACTAACATTTAAAGAACGAATGATAGCACCTGCTTCTGTTGTGGTTGACATAAGTGGTGAACAAACTAGGATAAAGCATACCATAGATGTAAATCCAGATTGGATTGTTGCTTTTACTCCTAAACGTTTTGCATAGTTATATGCTAATGTAAATGACATGAATAGTCCTAACAACCCCATTGTTAATTCATAAGGCATATACAATACATCATAAATTGGATGACCAGCTTTCCAGCCAAATACCAATCCACCAACAGCACAAATAATTTGTACAACAGCGCCAATCATTATAAGTCCCATTGTTCCTCCCATACCTTGACTAATTGTGCCAAAGGCAGGGCTTTTAGATAATTTCACGCTTACTTGTTGGATCTTTTTCATAAATGCGCTATTAGCAAATTGTTCTAATTTATTATTCATATTCTCTCCTCCTAAATTATTTTCCTGTAATCTTATGAGCTAATTTCATAACATTTTCTGCATTTCCTATAGCATAATCTAACGAAGGTATTCCTGCCACAGGGATAGTTAAAATTTCTTTTAATTCATCTAAACGATAAGAAACTTGAGGACCAATCAATACACAATCATAATCATTTTGATATCCTTCTACATTATTTACAGGAACAGCATCAATTTTTAATTCTTCCCCTATCCCCTCACAATATTTCTCCATTTTTTTCATTAAAATACTTGTTGATAATCCAGCTCCACATGCTAATAAAACTCTCATTTTTATTTCCTCCTATTTATTTTTTTGTTGTTTATACATTTGAATCATTTCATTAATTAATTCTTGTGCTAACATACTTGTCATTAAATGATCTTGTGAGTGAATCAATAGAACATTTATATCTGCCCTCTCTCCATTAGCCTCTGCAACCAAAAGGTCTGTTTGGGCTTTATGTGCTTGTGTAGATGCTTTTTCACTTTCCTCCATTAAGCAATCTGCTTTATCAAAATCGCCTTTTTTTGCAGTTTGTAGTGCTTGAAACGCTAAAGTTCTTGCATCTCCAGAATAAGCAATCAAAGTCATTGCAATTGTTTCTGTATTCATATGTTACCTCCTTGTATGTAATTTACACTTATATTATAGATTTTGTATTTTCTATCATCAAACGAGATTTTTGAACAAAATAAAATTTTCTATACATTAAATTCGTTTTTAACACACATATATGTTTTTTTATTTACTCCACCTTAAGTTTTACTATAATTTTTACAATAATATATATTTTCTCATCAATATTGTATATTTATTTTTAAATATTTTTTATACAGATAGTCGATAAATAATACACAATATTTTTATGAAAGATAAAAATATTGATAATCTGCATAAAAATACAATCAGGACCACCCGTCAAACAGGTGGTTTGCTCTCTACGCCTATAAGGCTCTGTTACTGGCTGTGCTACTCGTACGTTGAACGGTTTGCCAACCGCATATTTTCACTGGCTGCCCCTAAAGGGGCTTTATTACTTGCCTTTCCTTACCGGCGCACCCGTAAACGGGTCTATGTATTCTTTTAAACTCATCTGTTCATAAGCTAAATCTTCTTGAATTTGATTCTTTATATATTCTTCAATTACTTTTTTATTTCTTCCTACTGTATCAACATAGTATCCTTTACACCAAAACTGCCTATTTCCATATTTATATTTTAAATTTGCATGTCGGTCAAATATCATCAACGAACTTTTTCCCTTTAAATATCCCATAAATTGCGAAACGCTCAATTTTGGTGGTATACTAACAAGCCTATGTATATGATCCTTGCATACATTTGCTTCTATTATTTCTACACCTTTTTGATCACATAACTTTCTCAATATTACTCCTATATCAGCTTTTATTTTTCCATATATTATTTGTCTTCTATACTTCGGTGCAAAGACTATATGATATTTACAATTCCATTTACTATGTGCTAAACTACTATTATCCATATTGGATACCTCCTTGTATTATAGTTCTGGTCGGCAAACCTACTATAATTTTACAACGGAGGTTTTTTTATTTCTACTCATCGCTAGAAGCTTTCCGAAACCACAGGTCGAACCTGTGGTATTCTAAATACAAAAAGAAATCCTGCTTAGCTGGATTTCCTCCTTATCTCTGTTTCTCACATAGTACCTTCATATAGCTTAATCAAAGATTCAGATATTCAGACACCCTTATTCTCTCTTTTATCCTTATTATCTCTCTTATCCCTACTCTCTTCTTACATATCTATAAATTCCTATATCTTTCCTACAATAAGCTCCAATAAAGTCAACAAGCTCAACATTTCTATAAACCTCTTCCCTATCTTCCTCTAAAGTCTTACCTGTACCAATTACAGAAAGAACTCTTCTTCCACTAGTCTTAAGAACTCCATCCTCAAGCTTAGCACCTGCTAAAAATACATTATCTTTAATTGCTTTATCAATAAGTTATTTCATATGCCTTTTCAAACTTACCAGGATATCCTTTAGATTCAAGAACTACATTTATACAAACTTCATCCTTCCACTCTACTTGAATTTCATTTAATCTTTCATCCATAGCTACTTCAATAACTTCAAATAAATCACTTTCCATTAAATGAAGTACAAATTGAGTTTCAGGATCACCCATTCTAACATTATACTCTAATAGGTATACTCCATTTTTAGTTATCATAAGACCAAAGAAGATAATTCCCTTAAAATCAAATCCTTCTTCTTGAATACCCTTTAAAGTATTTGCCATAATATTATCTTAAAAATCCTTCATAACTTCACTAGTAACATATTGATTTTTTATTAGTTCAATTTCATTTTATAATTAATCACACTTTTTAATTCAAAACTTATTTAAGTTTTATAAATGATAATATTAACGTATATAAAAGTTCCAATATAGAAATGTAGGAATATATACACATTCTGATTAAAACAAAACCGTATCTATCTATACTAATTTTCTTATTATTTTGATATTTAAAATGTATTAATCTATACAGTATATATTGATTTTCTACATCAAGGACAAATTTAATTAAATCATAAAACATAAAAAGCAGCATATCCTGTTATGCTGCTCAATTTTCTTAACTCATAGTTTTTTCTTTTTATTTTCTGAAAGAACCAGTTTTCATACACTCAACATTGTCTTATAATTTGAATTATATTTGCCAATTCATCATCGTTAAATTCCACGCAAAATTCTTCTTCAATTAAATGTAAAATGTCTTTCAAATCATTGTATAGACGTTTATTTTTCAAAATAATGTGTTTGGTTTGTCCATTTTTTACAGATTTATTTTCATTTTGCAAACGATAAATAGAACAAGCAATATGCATAAATAAACCTACTTCTTGATCAGATGATAGCCCATGCACTATTTTCTTTATTCGGCGAATGACCTTTGGTAAAACTTCTTTTAATAATTTAAAATCGAATCCATATAACTGCTCTTGAAGATATGCATAAATAGCATCATAGTTCACTGACATAACGGATTCTGCTGTCTCTAAAGATAGTAAAATATCCAGTTTATCTGGGGAAGTATCAAACAATTTAGAAATAGGAATATATGGTATTCCGTATAACTCTGGATTATAAGCTCCAATGATACAAGCAATTTTTTGACTTTTTTGAATTTGATTTACTTTTTTCAACAGATATTCATGATCAGAAATAGCTAAAGGTATGATATCTGTATTCTCTAAATAAATATGTTGCTCAATATAATTTTTTATTTGTATTGCTGCTCCCTCTCCTGTCATGCATAAAGTAATAATAACTTGAGGTTTCTCTTGTTTCTGATAAGATTGTTGAATTTCTGGATACATTTGTTGATAAGAGTCCATAACTGATATATATATATCATCTAAGGAATTATAACAGCTCGCTTTACGAGAGCAATCCAAAGCAATTAGAGTAGCTGGAATACAAACAGTTTTAATATCAATTCCAGTTTCTAAGCTTATCATTTCTGCCATAGACCTTAAAGAACCCATATCATATAACATAAATACTCCTTTTCCTTGATGAATTTCTAAAATTGTTTGGCTTAATTCCTCATAAACCTTTTGCATATCCTTATCTAAATAAAGGTCAAAGGAATAAATATTTCCATCTCCAACCAATGTGTTTGCTACTTCAACAATACTAGATGCAGTACTACTTCCATGCATTGCTACCAAAACAACTGGTTTATTTTTTGATTTTTCACTAAAATTGTCCTGTGTTATAAACATTGTTAAAAATACCACTTCATAAATAGAAAATTGTACATTAAATTCTTTTTCTAGTGTAGTTTTAAATTTAGAGCAAAAAATGTATTCTTCATTAAATTCTTTTATTGTCATAACAATTTGTTCATTGGATAATTTTTGAGATTTTCCTTTTCTTTCTAATAACGCAGATAAATGTAAACAAATCGCATAAAAAAGTGAGTTTGGATAAATACGTTCAAATCGTATTGATGCCTCTTTAAGAAACGTATCAACCATCCCAATAATTTTAGAATCAACAATCTTAGAAATCAATTCTTTATCAATTTCTTTTTGTTCAATACTGGAATTAATTTGTTTAAAATTATAGTCTAAATCAGCTTGAATAATTCCCATGATATCTTCTTCATCTATTCCATGTTGTTTCAGTTCTTCTACTTTTCGATCAATCATATTATAAAAATTTCCATCGGATTGTTTTGTATTATTATCATGGCAAGCATTTGTTGCCTGGGCTGAAAAAATATACAAATAATTATCTGGTATTATTTGTTCAATCTTTGTACGATATTTACGATATGATAAAAAACCTTTTCGAACATAATTCGGAAAATCATGAATAAAAAGCTCCATTTGACTGTCTTCTTTGTCAAAACTTCTAGCATAACCATTTGCACAGCCTAACTGAATATCCTTTTTCAACTGTTTTACATTAGATTGACATGGATACAGCATTAGACAACGTAATACCTCCGCATTAATCTTAATATCCCTTTGAATACATTCTGCTTCTTTTTGAAAAAAAAGTTGAATCATATCAAATCTTTCCTCAAAACTCCTTTTGGATAGTGCTGGTAAATCCACAACAATTGAAAACTTTGAAGAATATAGACTCAAATAAGAAGGATTGATAGAGTCATCCACAGAGTAAACTAAAATCATATTACTTAAAGATATTTGTGCTATCTCAACATAATTTAAAAGGTCACTTTGAATATCATGAGATAATCGATTGATGTGATCAACAAATAGGATACCTCCTTGTGCTTTTTTCATCGCCCCATAATCTTTTGAAAAGAAAATTTCTCTAATTTTCTCATTAGATTCTTCAACTAAATATCGACAATTAATTTTAATAAATGGAGCCTCTTGTTTAATAATGTTAGTTTCTTTCGCAAATTCATAAATCAGCCTTGCTAATAAACTTTTTCCTGATCCATCTGATCCTGTAATTAAAATAGGCAATGAATTGCTTGGATATAGCAAAGCTGCTTTTGTTAACTGAACAACTTGCTTTAAACTTGAATTATAACCAATCATTGTATGAAAACATGATTCTTCATGTTCTTTTACTAATGAATAATAAACAGGTCTACCACTAGTTTTCTTAATGCGATGTTCCTTTACCAATTCATTTAATAGCTTGCTTAAATTTGAACGTTGCATCTGTAAAACATCTGAAAGTTCTTGAGTTGTAAAATGAACATCCTCTGATTGATGTAATGATTGATTTTGTATATATTCTAAAACTATATCCTTGCTTAATTTCAACGAATACTCTCTCCTTTTCTCTAAATTGCGAATACCTTTACATTATATCATTTTTTTAATATTGTTACACCATCTACGATTGTTTCAACCACTTGTATTTTTTCTAACTCACTTAACTCTACTTCTAAAGGGTCTTTTTCTAAAATTACAAAGTTTGCTTTTTCTCCTTTTTCAATGCTTCCTTTACTATTTTCTTCATGATATTAATAAGCTGCATATATTGTTACAGCTTTTAAAGCCTCCATAACACTAATACTTTGATCTTTTGACAATTCAACTCCATTTTTTGTAATTCGATTAACTGCACAGCTGATTGTCTTCATTACATCAGGAAATAATACAGGTGTATCTTGATGGGATGTATATGTAAGACCTGTACGAATAGCATCTTTTACAGAAGAAATACGAGCGGCTCTTTCTCCCCCTAAATTTGCCAAATGAATATCTCCACAATAATATGTATGCGCAACAAAAAACTTGGAATCATAGATATTCGTTTCATCTTTGTTAATTCCTCTTCTTTTACCAATTGAGCATGAATCATAACTGGACGATAAGAATCTATGTAACTATGATTTTCCTTAACTCTTGTAAATTGTTTTACATATTGTTCAGCTGCAGCATCGCCATTGCAATGTGCCAATAACTGTGCATAATCTTCTAAAGCATTGCTGATCAATTCATATATATCTTCATCTGAATGAACTGGATATCCCCTTTCTTTACTATGTTCATATGGTTCCTTCATCCATGCAGTTTTTCCTTTTGGAGATCTATCTAAAAAGATTTTATATCCGCCTAAACGAAAATGATTATTATATACATAATCTTTTGAATGATTTTGATATATATTACGATAATTTTCTAAATCAATATATCCAACAACATCAATTTTTAAAAGTTTTTCTTCAGCAAATAGTTTTAACAAAGAATATAAGGAATCGGTAAGAAAACCATCTTGAATAGTTGTAATACCCTACTTTTTATACAATTCTTGCGCTAAAATTATATTTTTTCTCATCATTTCTATATCCAAGGAAGATATAGATTTTTGAAAATTAATAAAAGCATTTTCTTCCATATATCCATTCAAAGTATTTGTCCCATAAAATCTACCATATATACCACCTTGCGGATCTTTTACATCATCATTTACATTTTCTTTACATAGTCCAAATGAATTTACAACACCCATATGATTTTAAGCATGTATTATAAGAATAGCGTGATTTTTGCTAATTGAGGTGCCCCAAAAAGTTAGACTCTTTGAGCATAGCAGCAAAAACTGCTATGCTATTTTTATGCAGCCATGAGGCTGAGACGATATTCTACCGGACTCATCCATCCTAATTTTTCTTTAATTCTTTGTTCATTGTAATACTTTATATACTTGTCTATAGCTTCCTTAAGCTCATCATAACTATAATAAACCATTCCGTGATACATTTCTTGCTTCATAATTCCAAAGAAGTTTTCCATTACTAAATTATCATAACAATTGCCTTTTCGAGACATACTTTGAAATATATTATTTTCTTTCAACATATCTACATCTGCATTCATCTGATATGCCCATACTTGGTCTGAATGAAAGGTTCTACGATATTTACAATCAGATGTTATTTCAATAGCTTTCGTCAATGCTCCTATAATATTCATTGCAGATGGTCGCTTAGATATTCCGTAACTTATTATTTCTATATTAAACATATCCATAAAAGGATCAAGGTATAATTTATTAATAACCTTGTTTCCTTTCTCATCAACTTCATAATATTTAAATTCAGATGTGTCTGTTGTGATTTTTGGGTGAGGAATTATCGTATCAAATCTTCTGTGAATTCTATTGGGTGCAACTTTACCAACTTTTCCTTTATATGAGTTATACTTACGGCTTTTTCTAGTGAACGATTTAACTTGAAGTTTAAGCTTTTGCATAATTCTTTGAACCTTCTTTTTATTAACAATGAGTCCTTCTTTTCTAAGTTTTCCATACGTACGGCGATAGCCAAAATCTTTATTATTTTCATGTATTTCAATAATCTTATCTTCAAGTTCTTTATCAGGATTTTTTCTATCAAATCTTTTTTGCCAATACATATATGTTGCTTTAGGAAAGCCAACTACTGTGAGAATGTCTTTTAGTTTGAATTCTCCTCAGAGACTGTAGACAATTCTCGCTATTTTTTCAGAAGAGTTTCCTCTTCCAAACGCAGTCTCCGAAATTCTTTTAAATAAGCATTCTCTATCTTTAACTTTAGTAACTCATCTTCAAGTTGTTTAACACGTTCGCCACTAGTATCAATAGCTGTTATATTAACTTCATTTTTATCAGTAGATTTTTGTGATGATTTCATCAATTTACTTCGCCCCTTCTTTTTCGGACGCAATGCATCAGGACCAGCAATTCTGAAGTCATTTACCCACCTACAAATAAGAACTGGATTATTAATTCCTTCTAAAAGAGCTAGGTTTTGATAAGACATATCCGTATTTAAGTATAACTCTACCATATAAAGCTTGTAGCTAAAAGAATAACTTTTATTTTTTTTAGATCTTATTAAACCTTCATCTCCAAATCTTCTAAAAGCTGAAACCCATTTTTTGATATTTGACGAATATTTTATTTGGTAATGATTAGCTAAACGTTCATAACTTCCTTTCCCATCTAAATATTCCTTTACAACTTTCTTTTTAAATTCAAAGCTATATTTTGCCATAATCAGGACCACCCGTCAAACAGGTGGTTTGCTCTCTACGCCTATAAGGCTCTGTTACTGGCTGTGCTACTCGCACGTTGAACGGTTTGCCAACCGCATATTTTCACTGGCTGCCCCTAAAGGGGCTTTATTACTTGCCTTTCCTTACCGGCACAACCGTAAACGGGTCTATGTATTCTTTTAAACTCATCTGTTCATAAGCTAAATCTTCTTGAATTTGATTCTTTATATATTCTTCAATTACTTTTTTATTTCTTCCTACTGTATCAACATAGTATCCTTTACACCAAAACTGCCTATTTCCATATTTATATTTTAAATTTGCATGTCGGTCAAATTAAAGTGGTCCCTATGTCAAGGACATTTTAAAAAAGAGAGTTAAGATGCTAAAAGCTGATTTCTGTATTGAACAGGAGTCAGCTTTTTTAAATTCCATTGACAACGCTCATTGTTATAATAATCAAT
>NZ_LTAY01000057.1 GCF_002050515.1 Clostridium thermobutyricum DSM 4928
GTATAATATATTTCACTTTATCTATTTTAGCAAATATCGTTAATACTTCCTCTGTTTTCATATTGTTAATTTTCAATATATTTTCTATTAACATATATATGATAATTTTATAAATGTTAGAGTTAATATTTACTATTATTCTAACATTTAATAATTATATATAATTTTTTATATTTAAAATTTAAAAATTATATATGAATATTTTTAAATTTTAGAAAGAATGTGATTTTAAATGATTATCGAAAATTTAATTAACTTAACTATCGATGGCATTTTAGTTACTGTTCCAGAAGGTACACTTTTAATTGAAGCTTGTAGAAAAGCAGGTATAGATATACCTGTCCTATGCGAAGATGAAAGAATGAAACCTGCTGCTGCATGTAAATTATGTGCTGTAGAAGTTGAATGGAGTGAAAATCTAGTACTTTCATGTTGTATGAAAGCTAAATCTGGTATGACTGTTTGGACACAAAGTCCTAGAGTTAGAGAATTTAGAAAAAATATAATTGAAAATCTTTTAAAAACTCATCCAGATGATTGTCTAACTTGTGAAAAAGTTGGAAACTGTAAACTTCAAAATTATGCTTATGAGTATGGAGTCGAAAGAAAAAATTATAGACCTATATTAAATGAAAATCCATATAGCATAGATTACTCTAATAAATTCTATTACTTTGATAAAAATAAATGTATTGAATGTAAGAGATGTACTAGAGTTTGTAGTGATTTACAAGTTCAAAATGCAATAACTAATGAAAATAGAGGATTTAAAACTAGACATGGAATCTCACCATATGTTCCTTTATCAAAAACTGGATGCGTATCTTGTGGAAATTGTGTTTCTGTTTGTCCTACAGGCGCATTAATGGAAAAGAAAAAAGAAAGTTTTAGAGAATGGGAAGTAAAAAAAGTTAGAACTACTTGTTCTTATTGCGGTGTTGGATGTCAATTTAATCTAAAAGTTGTAAAAGATAAAGTTGTTGGAATTGAACCTCTTAATGATGGTCCTAATAGTGGGCTTTTATGTGTTAAAGGTAAATTTGGATATAAATTTTTAAACAATCCTGAAAGATTAAAAACTCCTCTTATAAAAAAAGATGGAAAATTTGTAGAAGCATCTTGGGAAGAAGCTTATGATTTAATAAAAACTAAAGCTACTGAAATTATGAATTCAGATGGACCTGATGCATTTGCTGGATTATCTTCTGCTAGATGTACAAATGAAGATAATTTCGCTTTCCAAAAATTATTTAGAACAGTTTTTAAAACAAATAATGTAGACCATTGTGCTAGATTGTGACATAGCTCTACAGTTGCCGGGCTTGCAACTACACTTGGAAGTGGTTCTATGACTAATTCAATTGGAGAAATAGGAAAATCAAAAGTTATTTTTGTTATAGGATCTAATACTACTGAAAATCACCCTGTTATAGGTGCAAAAATTAAACAAGCAGTTAAAAATGGAGCTAAACTTATAGTAGCTGATGCTAGACAAATAGAATTAGCTTCTTATGCTGATATTTATATAAAATTAAAACCAGGTACTAATATAGCATTACTTAATGCTATGTTAAATGTTATTATAACTGAAGATCTTTGTGATTATAAATATATAGAAAAAAATACAGAAGGATTCTCAACTTTAAAAGAAAATATCCTTAAATTTACTCCTGAAATGGGAGCTTCTATATGTGGTGTCGATGTAGAATTAATCAAAGAAGCAGCAAGATTATATGCTAAATCCAAAAGATCAGCTATATATTATGCAATGGGAATAACTCAATTTAAAACTGGAACTTCTGGAGTTATGTCAGTTTCTAATTTAGCTATGATTACTGGTAACTTAGGAAAAGAAGGTACTGGAATAAATCCACTTAGAGGACAAAACAATGTACAAGGTTCTTGTGATATGGGATGTTTACCTGAATACTATCCAGGTTATTTAAGTACTGATGATCCTAAAGCAATAGAAAAATTTGAAAAACTTTGGAATACAAAATTAAGCAAGAAAAAAGGATTAACAGTTCCTTATATGCTTAAAGGACTACATGATAAAAAAATTAAATTTATGTATGTTTTTGGAGAAAACCCTATTGTTTCAGATCCAGATACAAATCATGTTAAAGAGTGTTTTTCACATGCTGAATTTGTAGTATGTCAAGATATTTTCTTTAATGAAACTTGTGAATATGCAGATGTTATTCTTCCTGCTGCCGCTTTTGCAGAGAAAGATGGAACATTTACAAATACAGAAAGAAAAGTACAAAGAGTTCGTAAAGCCTTACCTTTAAAAGGAATGTGTAAACCAGATTGGCTTATAATTTCAGAAATAATGGAATTATTCGGACATAAAGGATTTAGTTCACCTGAGGATATATTTAATGAAATAAGACAAGCCATACCTAATTTTTATGGTATAACTTACGAAAAATTAGAGAAATCAGGTATTCAGTGGCCATGTACTTCTTTAGAAGATACTAAAGGAACTAAATTTATGCATAAAAATGGCCCTATACGCGGAAAAGGTATTTTAATATATCAAGATTATGAAGAGGCAGACGAAGTAACTTCAGAAGAATATCCTTTTATACTTACAACTGGAAGAAATCTTTACCATTATCATACTAGAACTATGACTGGTAAAACAAAAGGACTTAATGAAGAATCTTCTGAATCTTATGTTGAAATTCATCCTAATAAAGCTAAAGAACTTAACATAAAAAATGGTGATAAAGTTCGTGTTTCATCTAAAAGAGGTTCTGTTGAAACTAAGGCTTTAGTTACAGATAAAATACTTGAAGAAGTAGTATTTATGACTTTCCACTTTGCTGAAGGAAATTGTAATGCTCTTACTAATACTGCTTTAGATCCAATTTGTAACATTTCTGAATTAAAGGTTTGTGCAGTAAAAGTTGAAAAATTATAAAATTTAATAGAGGAATCTATATAGATTCCTCTATTTTTAAAAGGAAGTTTTTTAAATGATAAAAGAATTTGAAATAATAAAATGTACTGTTGATAATACTTTTGAAACAATTGACAAAGTAGTAACTGAGGTTCCTTTAACCATAGTTATAAATAATATTGAATATATAACAATAATGTGTACTCCTCTTTATATGGAAGAGCTTGCAATTGGTTTTTTATTTAATGAAGGTATTTTAAAATCAAAAGAAGATATAAAAAATATGAAACTTGTAAAAGACGAAAATATTATTTTTTATATAGATTTAAAAGAAAATATAAATTATTCTATTTTAGATAAAAATAGAGTTATAACTTCTGGAAGTAAAGGAAGTCTTTATTTTAAATCTATGGATTTTATGAAAGAAAAAAAATTTGATAATAATATAAAGATACATAAAAACGAAATTATGAATACTATGAAAGAATTTTTTAATAAATCTAAAATATTTGAAGAAACTGGTGGAGTACATAGTGTTCTTTTAAAAAGTAAAGAAATAGAAGTATTTAGAGAAGATATAGGAAGACATAACGCTATTGATAAAGCTATTGGATATCTTATTTTAAATAATTTAAATGTTAGAGATTTTATTATATATGTATCTGGAAGATTAAGTTCAGAAATGGTATCAAAAATAAGTAAATCTGGAATCTGTTTTGCTATATCAAGAGCATGCCCTACTTCCCTTTCTTTAAATTTAGCTAGAAATATGAATATGACTTTAATAGGTTTTTCTAGAGGTAATAGATTTAATGTTTATTCTGGAAGTGAAAGGATTGATTTTAATGACTAGCAAAAAATTTTTTAAATCAGTTTCTGTAAAAGAAGCTTTAGACGAAATATCAAAAATTGCTTCTAATTATTCTATAAATACTGAAACTTTAGAATTTTATAACGCTACAAACAGAGTTTTAGCTACAGATATAATTTCTAAAGAAAATATTCCTAATTTTAATCGTTCTAGAATGGATGGATATGCTGTTAAATTTGATGAAACAACCGGTTCATCAGAAACTATGCCATCTATTTTTAATATTGTTGGAAATGTAGAAATTGGTTCTTCTCCTACTTTCTCTATAAATAATGGGGAATGTGCATATGTTCCTACTGGTGGTGAAATACCTAAAGGCGCTAATTCTATAGTTATGATAGAAAATACTGAATTAATATCTGATTCTGAATTATTAGTTTATAAAAGTACATCTTTTAATGAAAATATTACTTTAAAAGGAGAAGATATCTCTATAAATGAAATTGTAATAAAAAAATATACAAAATTAAATTCATTTCATATAGGGGTTTTAGCTTCTATGGGAATTACAGAAATTCCTGTATTAAAGAAACCAACTGTTTCTATTATTTCTACAGGTGATGAACTTGTTTCAGTTTATAAAAAAAATTTACAAGGAACTGAAATTAGAGATATAAATAGCTATTGTTTAAAATCTCAATTAGAAAATATAGGATGTATAGTAAATAATATTTCAATAGTAAAAGATAATTATGATTCTTTAAAAAAAGAAATACTAAAAACTATTGATAATTCAGATTTTATTATAATGTCTGGTGGAAGCTCTGTTGGGGAAAGAGATTATATGAATGCTCTTCTCTCAGAACTTGGAGAAGTATTATTTCATGGAATAAGAATGAAACCTGGAAAACCTGTTTTATTTGGAACAATAAATAATAAAGCTTTTTTTGGCTTACCTGGTAATCCTGTTTCTTGTGCATTAGCTGCAGAATTATATGTCTCATCTTTTGTATTTTCCTTAAATAATATTACTAATAAAAAATTATTTGGTAATTTCAAGCTTGATACTAACCTTCATTCTTTCCCAGGAAAAACTACTTTCCAAATGGTTGATATTAATGATGGTATAGCCTCTCCTATTATGGGAAGATCTTCAATGATTAAAATGCTTGCAAACTCAAAAGGCTATATTGAAATTGATGAATCTATTGAAGGATTATATAAAGATTCAGATGTTAATGTAACATTATTTAAATAGAAAGGAAAATTATTATGAGAAATGTATATATAGAAAATAAAGATCCTAAAGAAGCACTAGCTTTATATTTAGAAAATCTAGATATAAAAGCTTCTACAGAAGAAATATCTCTTAGAAATGCTTTAAATAGAATTTCTAGTGAACCTATATTCTCCAAAATTTCTTCTCCTCAAAATCATCTTGCAGCTATGGATGGTATATGTGTAAATTCTTCAATAACAAGTTTAGCTAGTGAAATAAACCCATTAAAACTATATGAAAATAAAGATTTTATTTATGTTAATACTGGTAATGTTATTCCAGATAGATTTGATAGTGTTATAATGATTGAAGATGTTTTAGAAAGAGATGGATTTATAGAAATAATATCACCTTCTAAACCTTGGCAACATATTCGCCCTATTGGAGAAGATATTGTAAAAGGTGAAATGGTTATACCATCTAATTATAAAATTGACTCATTTGCACTAGGTTCACTTGCCGCATCTGGAAACTTTAAAGTTAAAGTTTATAAAAATCCAACAGTTTCTATTCTAGTAACAGGTTCTGAAATAGTATCATCTTTAGAAAATGCAAATAAAGGAACTATAATTGATTCAAATAGCTATATGCTATCTGGTTTAGTTTCTGAATTTGGAGGAAATCCAATAATTTATGAACCTATTCCAGATATATATGAATCTATAAAATCTGAAATTATTTCTGCTGTTAAGAAAAGTGATATAGTTATAATAAATGCAGGTTCATCTGCTGGAACTCATGATTATACTGTTCACATAATCCGTGAATTAGGAAAAGTATTTACACATGGTGTTGCTTTAAAACCTGGAAAACCAACTATTTTAGGAGAAATTGAAGATACTCCTGTTATAGGAATTCCTGGTTATCCTGTATCTGCATATGTCTCATTTAAAGAATTTGTTGTACCAGTTATAAATTCTTTTTTAAATAAAAATATTAGTTATCAAAATAAAATTGAAGGTATTTTAACTAAAAAAATTCCATCTTCTTTTAAATATAGAGAATTAGTAAGAGTAAATACTGGTATTGTTAATAATAAAATCATTGCCACTCCTATAGCACGTGGTGCTGGTATTACTACTAGCTTATTAAAAGCAGATGGAATAATAGAAATTGATAGAAGCTTAGAAGGTTTAAATACTGGGGACAAAGTTGAAATTTCACTTTTAAAACCAATTGAAAAAATAAAAGAAAATATTCTGTCAATAGGAAGTCATGATATTTTAATGGATATTTTACGAGATTTTATTCCAATTACATCTTCTCACGTAGGAAGTTTAGGTGGAATAATGGCTTTAAAGCAAAACCAATGTCATTTAGCTCCAATTCATCTTTTAGATAGTAAAACTGGAGAATACAATATCTCTTATGTAAAACAATATTTTAAAGAGCCAATGGTTTTAATAAAGGGAGTTAAAAGAATTCAAGGATTTATGGTTAAAAAAGGAAATCCTAAAAATATAACTAGTATAAAAGATTTAACTAACCCTAATATAAAATTTGTAAATAGGCAAAGAGGAGCTGGTACTAGAATTTTATTAGATTTCTTACTATCTCAAAACAATATATCTAAAGATCAAATTATTGGATATGAAAGAGAAATGTTAACTCACATGTCAGTTGCTGCAGAAGTAAATTCTAATAAAGTTGATGTTGGACTTGGAGTTTATTCTGCTGCTAAAGAAATGAATTTAGATTTTATTCCTGTTGGAAATGAAGAATATGACTTTTTAATAAAAAAATCATCATTAGAATTCCTTTCTCCTTTTATAAAAGCATTAAAAAGCAAAGAATTCAAAGCTGCATTAGAAAATTTAGGTGGCTATGAATTTACTAATTCTGGGGAGCTTATTTATATAAATGAACATTAATAAGTTTATATCTAATATTTTCATAAAGGATGAATTTGGAAGACATGAATTGAATGCATGTAATTTTATAGAAGGATATGGCATTTTAGGGGATTTAAAAGGAGGAACTCCGCTTAAGGAAATAGTTCTTTATATTAGTCCCAATATTCCTAATAGTAACAATAATGGACTATGTTCAAAAAAATTTAAGCCAAATATAATTATAAATAATATAAGTATATCTGAGTTTAAAGTAAACCAAACAATAAATATAGGTACTGCTATTTTAAAGATAAATCAAATAGGGAAAAAATGTTATAAAGAATGTTCATTGATAGAATCTAATACATTATGCCCATTAAAGACAAATGTTATTTTTGCTTCTGTTATAAAAAGTGGAAAATTTGAAAAATATAAAAAAGAAAACTAGAAATTTTATAATTTCTAGTTTTCTTTTTTATTCTTCTTTAAACTTATCTCTATATGATAATATACTACTCAAAAATATAGTTATACAAATTACACTGGTTAAAGATATTACTATTGATACTATACGTGCTCCTATAGATAAAGGAACTATATCTCCATATCCCACAGTAGTAAATGTAATTATAGTATAATAAAATAGGCTAAAATCTCCATTAGCATTTGTATATGAGTTTGGCTCTACTCCATTTATTGCACAAACTGCTAAATAAAGATTAAGTACTATTATTAATAAAATTAAAAGAGCTGCTATCATTATTCTAGAAAACTCTACTCCATCTTTTTTTATTGATTTTGCATTTGTAGGATTAATCATTAGATCTAATAACAACTTTAGATTTAATATATAACTAATTACAATTCCAATTAGAACAATAATAGCCATTTTATTAAACTCTTTAGGAAATAGCAACATTATTGCTAAATACGTACTTATTAAAAAATAACTTAATATAAAATTTGTTTTAAAACTTTTATTTTCTGTTTTTATTATAAATTTATTTATTCTAGAACTAAATAAAAGAATATATCCTATTAAATGATATACAACTATAAAAATAAATATACTAAAAATTCCTTTAATTATTGATTCTCCACTATTAATAAAATTCATATTTACATATTTATATATAGTTGTAGTTATAGTTATAAAAGTAAAAATTTCAGCAAATATTATTAGTATAATATCCATCCCCATTTTCACCTTATTTTGCTTAAATATATCTATATAAGTTTTATTTATATTTTTAATTAACCTAATAATTCTTTTAGATATATTCTTTTCTTTTTTAAAACCTTTAACTATAAATAATCCAATAGCTATACTAGTAGTTATAATAATTAGAAAATATCCCATTTAAAATATATACCTAATTTAATCTTCTTTAATAGAAACACTTTCAATATATTTTTTATATTCTTCTGATTCATAAAATGGTCTATTAACTTTATAAGTGAAATATATAGGTATACTATCATAAACATATTTTAAATTAAGATTTAGATATTTCTCACACTCTAAAGCTAAATCATACAAATCTTGTCCAGATTTAGATGCCATATACCTTAAAAGTAATAAATTTATCTCAGTATCCATTTTTGTTACTTTTCTTCCTAGCTTTAAAGCTTTATTTTTTGCATCTTGTGCTTTTAAGAAGGATTCCATTTTATTGTAATATATATCTTTTATCATATCATTCACCTTCCTTTTTTATTTTTTATAATTATATCATTTATTTGCTATTTTGCTAGAACTATTTTGTAAATTAGATTTCAATATTATGTTAATATAACCATATGTAATTAAAAAATAACATTTTTTAATATTTATTTAAATTTTATCTATATATCTATTGTCCATAAAATGTTATATTATATACATAAATTAGCATTTAAAGAAAAGAGGATTTCTTATGTATTGTGGTAATTGTGGGAAAAAAGTAGAAACTACAAACAAATTAATCTGTCCTAATTGTGGTTCTAGAATAAAAAATGATTTAAAATATTGTAATAATTGTGGAGCACATAGAGAACATACAAAAAATAATTATTGCTCATTTTGCAAACAAAAATTTAATGAAAATCTTTATATTAAAAAAGAAAATTATAGATCAGATACAGAATCTGTATATGGAAGACATAATTCAGATTATAAATCTTTAAGTGGAGTTTTAATAGGCCTCATATTGCTTACATTATCATTTTCAAAATTTTATGAAGATATAAATGCTAAAACTGGATATATATCTAAAACAGGCCAATATATATCTCTTTCTGATAGATATAGTAATATTCCTTTTGAAATTTTATTTATGATAACTGGAATTCTTATTATATATTTTTCTTTTAAAATTTACATAAATAAAAAAAGACGAAAATAATCTATAATATAACAACCTATATTTTAAATTTATAGATTTTTAATTTTCAAAATTATATTTACTAAGATTATTTTAATTTTAAAATTTTTATATGTTTTGTGGTTCAAAATAATTTCAATATAAAATATTATTAAAATAATTTATTTTATTTGAATTAATTAAGTAATTACCCTTTAAAAATTAAATTATTACCATTTAAATTCATTTTACTATAATACTTCTCTGTGATAATTTTAAATAAAGGAGATGATTATTATGAATGAAAACAGTAATTCAAATGAAGTTATAGCACACAACAAAATGAGTGCTAAATCTAAAATAATTGTTCTTTTAATTATTATAGCATTACTTGTTATAGCAATGTTTACACATAATCCACCAATATTATAATTTAAATAAAGGTAAGTAATAAAAATATATTATATATTTTTATTACTTACCTTTATTAATTAAAAATGCATCTTATATAATGATAAGATGCATTTTTTATATTTTATATTAATCTTATTTATAATCGTATTCTAAATTCTCTTTTATATTGAAGAAATCAGAATAGTCAATTTCAAATATTGATTTTTTAACCTTTGAAACGTTAATATTCTCTTTTATTAACTGAGTTAATACTCCAGCATAAGAAAGATCCCCTTGTATTATTGCTCCATATATCTTTCCGTCTTTATGAATTATTTTTTTATATCCAGTTTCATCTGTTTTTATATCTATTATATAATCTTCTTTTTCTTCATCTTTTAAATTAACTGTCCCTAAAGATAATGTTGCTAATCCTACAAAATTCATTGTATTCTTACTTCCAAAGAAATCAGTCATTTTTTTATTAAATCCTATCATATTTGATGCAGCTATTATACCTTCTTTTACTGCTGTTGGCCATATAGGATTTCTACCTGTTACATCTCCTGCACCATAAACATCTTCTATATTAGTCTTTCCTTCTGGTGATATTAACAGTCCAAATTTATCACATTCTACCCCACTATTTTCTAAAAATCCTATATTTGATCTAACACCAGTTGCTACTATTACAAGTTCACATGGAATTTCTTCTCCTGTATTTAAAAGTAATGCTTTTGGATTATTATTTTCATCAACTATAAGTTTTTTAGCCATTACTCCAAGCTTTAGATTGACTCCTTTTTCTTCAAATCTTTTTTCATATTCTTTTGCAGCATATTTATCTAATTGAATTGGAAGAATTCTGTCTCCCATTTCAACTAAACTAAGTTCTAAGTCATAGTTCATAAGACCTGATATAGCATCTATACCTACTAATCCCGCACCTAATACTACTGCACTTTTAGCTTTTTTTCCTACTTCAACTATTTTTTCTGCATCATCAAAATTTCTAAGTCCTACTACATTATTAGCTTCTCTTAAATTTTCTACAGGTGGAATAAAAGATGAAGCTCCACTACAAATTAAAACTTTATCATAGCTTAAAATTTCACCATTACTTAGTTCTAAATTTTTATCTTTAGAATTAAGTTTTAATACTTCAACACCTTTTTTCCAATTAATATTATATTTATTTATAAAATCATCTTCTGAAAAATTTAATTGCTCTACAGTTCTTACTCCACTTATAAAGTGATGAAGAATACATCTTGAATATATATATTCATCTTTAGAAATTAAAATTATTTCTGCATTTTCATCTAGTTCTCTTAAAGTTTTAGCTCCACTAATCCCTGATGCTGAAGCTCCAATAACTACATATCTCATTATTCTTTTACCTCCTCTAGTGTTATTGCTGTCATAGGACATTTTTTTACACATTGAGGTGTACCTTCTTTAGTTGAAATACACATATCACATTTCATTATTTCTTTTTTAGTTCTTTGATCAGCTTTTAAAACTCCGTAAGGACAAGCCATTATGCACATATAACAACTAGCACATCTTTTACTATCATATAAAACATATCCTGTTTCTTTATCTTTGTGCATAGCTCCTGTCATACAAGTAAATACACATTCTGGTTTTTCACAATGTCTACAAAATATAGGAGCATATTTTCCACTACTATCTATAACTACTCTACTTCTTGTTTCTTCTGAATCATGAGAAACAATACATGCAGATGTACAAGTTAAGCAGCCTATACATTTATTTCTATCAATTTTAATTCTTTTCATGAAATTTTCCCCTTTTTATTTTATAATTTCTATATTTACCGCAACTGTTTTATATGATGGCTCTTTTGAATAAGTATCATATACTGAAGGTGTTAATGCATTAGTTTCTATATAATGAAGTGGTGCATATAACTGACCTTTTTTAACATCATCAGTAACTTTTGCAACAAATTTTGATTTATTACCATTGATTGAACTTAAATTTATATAATCATTAGTTTTTATTCCTAATTTCTCTGCATCTTCTCTATTTACATAAACATAAGCCTCTTTTTCCACAACATTATTTGTAAAAGCAATTTCTCTAGTTCTTGTTTGAGTATGCCATTGTCCTACTGTACCTCTTCCAGTATTTAATATGTAAGGATACTCTTCTGTTTCTTTTACTGGATTCTCACTTATATTTTCAAATAATATTTTAGCTTTTTTATTTGGAGTAAAGAATTGTCCATCTTCAAATAATCTTCTTTCATTTGAAGTTAATTTATCTCCTTCTTTAAAAGGCCATTGAATTCCTTTAGAATTCATTAAATCTTCATAATTTACACCTGTAATGTCACAAGGTAATCCTTTTGTACAAGCTTTTAATACATTGAATGCACTTTCTTTTGTTTTCCATACATTAAGTGCATCTCCCATTCCTAGTGCATTACCAACACCTAAGAATATTTCATAATCATCTTTTTCATTTTCTTCTTTCTCTAAAACTGGCTGAAGTCCTGTTAATCTTCTTTCAGTATTTATTAAGAATCCTTCTTTTTTTAGAGTTGATGTTGAAGGTAAAAGTATATCAGCATATACACTACTATCAGTATCATCATATATATCTTGAACTATAAATAAATCTAAATTTTCTATAGCTTTCTTAAAACTTTCATTATTAGTCCATGAATGAACAGGGTTAGTTGCAACTATCCAAAGAGCTTTAATCTCTCCTTTTATTGCTTTTTCAATTATCATATTATAAGGAATTGTAGGTTTAGTTGGTAACATATCTTTATCTATCTTAAGAGCATTAGCTACTTTTTCTCTTTCAGATTCATTTCCATAATCTCCACCACCATAAAGTCCTGTAGTATTACTAAATAATCTTGATCCCATAGCATTACATTGACCTGTTATTGAATTTGGTCCTGTACCAGGTTTACCTATATTACCTGTTATTAATGCTAAGTTTATTATCCCTTGAGCAGTTCTAACTGCTTGGTAACTTTGGTTTACTCCCATAGTCCACCATAATGATACTTTCTTTCCATTATGTATTAAATCTACAAGCTCTAACACTCTTTCCTTACTTATTCCTGTTTCGTCATAAACTTTATCTAAAGTAAAATCTTTTACAAATTCTTTAAATTCAGAAAATCCTTCAGTATTATTTTCTATAAATTCTTTATCAATCCAATTTTTTTCTATTAAAACATTAGCCATTGTATAAAGAAGAGTTAAATCAGCTTTAGGTTTTATATCAACCCATATATGTGCATTTTTAGCTGTTTCTGATTTTCTTGGATCTACAACAATGATTTTTGCATTTTTATTATCTCTTATTTTTCCCCATATTATAGGATGTGCAACTACTGGATTAGATCCAAATAAGAATATTGTATCTGAAAGCTCTAAATCCTTTAATGAATATGGAGGTGCATCAAATCCAAAGCTTTGTTTATGGGCAACAACAGATGTAGCCATACAAAGTCTAGTATTTCCATCTCCATTTCCTCCCAAATATGTTCTTCCTATATGTCCTATAAGTGCCATTTCAGTAGTATCAAGTTGTCCTGTACTAATAAAAGCAAAACTTTCTTTCCCATATTTTTCTTGAATATCTTTAATTCTTTTAGCTGTTTCTTCAAATGCCTTATCCCAAGAAACAGTTTCCATAACTCCATTTTCATTTTTTATTTTAGGTCCTTTAGGGGTTTTTATTATAGTGTTTTGTTTATCTAAATTTAATCCTTTTATACAACAAAAACCATTATTTATTGGATGTCCCTCTGTTGGATGTACTTTTACTATTTTATTATTTTCCACATAAAAATCTAGATTACATGCAATTGAACAATAATTGCATGTTGATTGTATCTTTTTCATAACAATCCCTACTTTCCTCTTAATTTGTTAAATTTTTACCGAATTAAACATTTACTTATATAAACTTTTTATAACTTTGAATAAAAATTATATATAAATCACAGTTATACCTATTATATATTAAAATGTTATTTGTTAAAAATTAAATTTTTACAATCTTTTATAAAAATAACTATTTTAACGAAGTATATAAAAAGTATTTTTTATCTTCAATTTAATGATATAGTATTCTTAAAAAAATTAAAATATTATTAATTTTAAACTTCTATTTTTTTTATAAATAATAAAAAAAGCCACTCAATAATGAGTGGCCTTTTTTAAACTATTCTCAAATTAAAAATATCATCTAATCCAAGTTTTTTAACTTTTACTTTTATATCATCTGGATTTTCTAAATATAAACCTTCTGCTTTCATTCTATTAAAGAAAACAGATCCAGCAAAAGTATATCTCATTTTCCTTCCCTCACTAGTCTTAGACATTTCATTTGCAAAAGCAATCAAATCTCCAGTTGCAAGACTTCTTGGAAGTGTTAAAAGTTTCATACCCATAGCATATTTAACTGCATTTAACCCTGCTAAAGTTCCAGTTGTCATTGCTTCTGCATGCTTGTCTAAACTGCTAATTTTTATAGTAAATGTCTTAACACCCATATCATAAATGCAATTGGAATTGTAAATTCTGCAACAAATAATCCAATTAGTCCTCTAATATAAAAATTTAAGTTAATTCCTCCTAAATTTAATATTTCTCCTATACTCCATCCTCCAATTAATATATTAAATATTAAAACTAAAAATATAGGAACCAAAAAACACCCATACCCACTACAACTATATCTTTTTGCCATAAAAAAATTCCTTTCTATAAATAAAGTAATTATTAAACTTCACATTGAACTATTTTATAGTATCCATTTTCTACCTTTTTAGCATTCCATTTACTACAAATGCTAAATGCTTCTTCCTTATCTTTAAAAGCCCTTTGTAATATATCTTCTTTCCCATTATTATAATATAAAATATATGCTTTCATTTTAACTCCTCTTATACATACATTATTTTTAAATCAATAATTTTGTAAATTGATAATTTATAATATATGTTTTCAACACATCTATTTTAGATTAGTATTTACAAAAGTATTATAAGAAATACATATTTATAAATTTATTACATTTTCATTTTAAATTTTTATAATATATCGAAAATTATGTAAATCGCGTTTTTAAGGCTAAAAGCCTATTTATCTTTTGATTTTTTATATAAATTAATTAAATTTTTACACTCATCTATTCCTCTCTTTTCTAAGATAGATTCAGCAATTATTTCCCCAAAACTTATTAATCCATTTTTAGATATGTTATTTTTTTCAATAATTCTTATTTTACTCATTTTTAAATATCCCCCTTGGAATATATTATGAATTATATTTTTTTCTGTTACTTAAAT
>NZ_LTAY01000058.1 GCF_002050515.1 Clostridium thermobutyricum DSM 4928
AAGTAAATACATTGTTAAAATTGAATTACTTATCCAAATTATATATATTGGTATATTATTTATATAAATATAAAATGGCACAAAATTAGATACTATAAATAACACTAAAAATAAACATAATTTTTTATTATTATTCATACTTTACATTCTCACTTTTAATTTTAACTACAGTATATATTAATTTTTTTTATTTTCTTTTATGCAGATGTAAATTTTTAATTAAAATATTCTTTTAACTTCCATAAAAATATCTACTTTTTGGATATTTGTTAAATTTTATAAATATATTGTATAATTAAATAGTAATTTAATTTGAGAGGTGAATTTTTATGCATTTAGAAAATATAAAAGCTGCAAGAGAAAATATAAAGGATATAATAGTTAAAACACCATTACTTTATAGTAATGTATTTTCAAAATCTTGTAATAATAATGTTTATATGAAATGTGAAAATCTACAAATAACAGGCGCATACAAACTTCGTGGCGCATTAAATAAAATTAAATCTCTAAAAGAAGAAGATAAAATAAAAGGGGTAGTTTGTTCTTCTGCTGGAAATCATGCTCAAGGTGTTGCTTACGCATCCAATTTTATTAATATTAAATCAACTATAGTTATGCCTAAAACAACGCCATATTTAAAGGTTCAATCAACTAGAGATTTAGGTGGAAATGTTATTCTTAGTGGACAATGCTATGATGATGCTTATAGTGCTGCTAAACAAATAGAAATAGAAGAAGGTATGACATTTATTCATCCTTTTAATGATATTGATGTAATATATGGACAAGGTACTATAGCTTTAGAAATTTTTGAAGAATTAAAAGATGTAGACATAATTCTTTGTCCTATTGGAGGCGGAGGCCTTATTAGTGGAATATCACTTGCTGCAAAAGAAATAAATCCTAATATTAAAATAATAGGTGTACAAGCTTCTGGTGCAAATGCAATGAAACAAAGTTTTTATAGTGATAAAATAGTAAACTTAGAAAGTGTAAATACTATTGCAGATGGTATTGCTGTTAAGTCTCCAGGAGAATTAACATACTCTTATATAAAAGAATATGTAGATGAAATAATTGAAGTAAATGATTCTGAAATAGTTGATGCTTTCTTAGTTCTAAGCGAAAAACATAAATTAGTTGCAGAGGCATCTGGTGCTGCTTCATTAGCTGCTTTAAATAAATTAAAAGTAAAAAATAAAAATGTTGTATCTATAATTAGTGGTGGAAATATTGATATGCTTACTATAACATCATTAATTAATAGTGGACTTGTTAAAAGAAATAGATTATTCTGTTTTACACTTGAATTACCTAATACTCCAGGACAACTTATGCAAATTGCAAAAATTCTAAGTGACTCACATGCAAATGTAGTTAAGTTAGATCATAATCAATTTAAAGCTGCTAACAAATTAAAAAATGTTCAACTTGAAGTTACTGTTGAAACTAATGGACTTGAACATATTGAAAGAATTAAAACTAATCTAATGGATAATGGATATATAATAACGCAAATGTATTAATTTTTATAAAAAAACTCCTAGGTAAAATCCTAGGAGTTTATTTTATTCTTACTTTTTAATTTATAAACTTCAAATTTTTCTTCAAATGACCTATTATCAAATGGATTATTTATCATTTCCTTAACAAATAATTGAGGATATTCTTCTTTTAAATGTTTCATATACATAACCCATCCATTTACCATAAGTCTATATGACACCTTTATATCTTTTGCTAAATGTTGTCTATCATAACATCCACATTCATATTCCATTTTAAAATATCTATCTTGAAGTTCATCTCTTAAATGAAATAATGATATAGCCATATCTGAAAAACTTTCATGCTCCATCAAAGTTGGATTAGTTATTATTGAAATAATAAAATCTTTTTTATCATTTAAAATTTTTGATACTTTTTCTATATCTAAATTTTCAACTTCTACTTCAAAATCATAATCTTTTAAAAGCTTCTCAAGCTTCTTAAATTCCTCTTTTCCCCACTCTTTACTAATATGAGCTTCATCTGAAATTAACTTTACATTTTTATCGCATTTAGCAAACTCTTTTAAAATTTCATCTCCTAATTCGGAAAAGAAAACTCCTTTTATAATTATAAGCTTTTCAAGCTTGTGTGCAATATCTCTTTTATCTAAAAACTTTTCTATTACTAAAGCTGTAAAGAAAACATCTATTGGAATAAATGCTATATCTTCAAAAAGAAATATTAATGTATGATGTAAATCATGAAATATTTTATAATGTAAAAAATATAAAAATGCAGATAATGCTATAAGCACTATTCCAGTTAATACTGTTTCTTTAGTATGCTTTTTCATCTTTTTCATACTATTCTTTCCTTTCAAATATAAATTAAAAATACACTGTTCTAGTGCTTTAATTATATTATTTTATTAATGATAGAATAGTATTTATTTTAAAGTTTAACTTATTGTTTAAATTTACACTTCTAAAAAACTTTTATCTTTTCTTTTTGTAAAGTATGCAGATATTAATAATAACGCAATACTAAATAATAA
Organism: Clostridium thermobutyricum DSM 4928; assembly: GCF_002050515.1. Classification (GTDB taxonomy): domain Bacteria; phylum Bacillota; class Clostridia; order Clostridiales; family Clostridiaceae; genus Clostridium; species Clostridium thermobutyricum. Next base: position 2,549 of record NZ_LTAY01000058.1, read on the forward strand.
TAATATTATTAAATATTTCCACTGACTCAATAAACTAGACCCTGTTTGAATATTATATATAATATCCATTACCCATCTTGTAGGAAGAAATTTCGATATATCAGCCATTATTTTAGGAAATATTGAAACTGGAATAAAACATCCTCCTACCATAACCAAAGCAAAGGTTACAACATTTGTTATCATTGAAGCTTCTTGAGTATTTCTTGTTATAGAAACAAAAACTGTTCCTATTGAAACTGCTATAAGACCTGCAATTATTAATATAAAACTAAGAGTAATTAAATTCATTCCAAAGTTTATATTACTAAAATAAGAAACTGCAATTACAGAAATAATAACTTGTATTGCTATACAAAATATACTTGCTAAAATATTAGCAGAATAATATTGCCATGGTTTTATACTTGAAACAAATATTCTTGAAAAAACTTTTTGGTCTCTATCCTCATTTACTCTGTTAGCACCTGACATAGCTCTAAAGAATATAAACATAATTAAAAATCCAATAAATATACTTGAAGCTTCGTAATCTACTCCTCCACCTTTTAATACTCCTCTTTCTACATTTAAATTATTACTCATATAGTTTTTTACTAAATTAGAAAACTGAGTTTCATTATGACTTACTTTTCCTAATTTGGCCATATTACTTACATCTAAGGATATAATTCCTTGTACAAGCTTATAAGTTTCATCTCCTTCTTTTCCTATAATATCTATTCCTTTTAAATCCCCTTTAGATAATTCTTTTTCGAATCCTTTATCTATTACTACTGCTGATTGAATTGTATTACTTGCAAAATTCGAATTTAATTCAGATTTTTTCATAGATATAATATCTATATTTTTATTATCTTTTATTTGGTTTACTAAATAATTTGAAACAACTGTATTATCATTATTTACAACACCAACTTTAAGCATACCGCTACTACCTAACATTAATTTTGAAATAACCACAACTGCAATTATAGGTAATATTATTGTAAATATAAATTTACTTTTCTTTTTAAATATCATAAGGTTTAAATTATGCTTAATTAACTTTAATATCACACTCATATTCTTGCCTCATCCTTTCTAGTTATTTGTAATAATATAACTAAGAATATTGCTATAGCTATTAAAAATCCTATCATTGTCTTTATAAGAAAACTATTTTCTCCATTGTATATACTTAAAAATATACCTTGATTTATCCATCTTATAGGCGATATATAAGTTATATAACCAAATATTCCTAAAGTATTTTTTCCATAAGGTATGCTAATATAAGCTCCTCCAAGAAATGATAACATTGGGAAAATAATACCTTGAATTACTCCAATTATTTTGTCCATATCATCAAAAATGTATATTATTATCATTCCTAGGATAATTATCATAAATGCTAATAATTGTATTGCTACATAATATAAAAGAGGCTGAGTCCCCCAATTAGCATGTAGTACAAATTTCGTAAAAATAAATCCTGGAGCTGTTATTAAAAATGATAGTATGCAATATCCTAATATTGAACCTAAAAAATATTTTTTATTAGAAATCCCTGCAATTTTCATTCTTTCTCTAGTTTTATTTTTTTTATCTTCAAAGTAGCCTGATATAGGAAATAACATTATATAAAGACACATCATAGTTATTTCTGCTACTGAATAATAGTCAAATCCGCTTGGTGCTCTTTCTTTTGGTAATACTTTTACATTTATATTTTCATTGGACTTTAAAATACTAGTTGCTTTTTCTGGAGAAATCTTAAAAATCTCTTTTCCTGTTTCAATGGATTTATCTACACTTTTAAAAATAGCATCTAAATATGTGTAATATTTTTCATTATTTTTATTTACATATATTTTTATACTATCCTTATTAAGTTCTAGAAATATATCTCCATTTGTATCAACATTTTTTAAACTTTCTTCTTTATTACTTACCTTTTTAAAATCAAATTTAATATCACTTTTATCAATATTGTCCTTAACTGCATTAAAGTCTGTCATTATTTGAGAACTTGGATTATTTTGCATATAATACACAGTTTTTTGTTCAAAAGAAACTGAATCATTTGCATTTGATAAAAGATTTCCTAATATAAGAACTAAAAATATAGGAAATAGAGCTGAAAAAATTAAGTATTTAGGATTTCTAAAAACTCTTAAAATAACATTTTTAATTACTGCGCTCATAATCCTCCTCCTAATCTCTAAGCTTTCTTCCTGTTAAAGCTAAGAATATTGTCTCTAAATTTATTTCTTTTTGTTCTATTCCTAGTATTTCTATATCTTCTTTACTTAGCTCCATTAATATTTCATTTAAATTATTAATCTCTTTAGAAGATGTTATTTCTAATTTTCCATCAACTATTTCGACTAATCTAACACCTCTAATACTTTTTAAATTATTTAAATTTAATTTATCAATATAATTTACTGATATAACTAATTTATTAGTATCACTTACTATATTTTTAAGTTCTTCTTTAGTTCCTTCTGCTATAACTTTTCCTTTATCAATAATAGCTATTTTATTACATATAAGCTCAACCTCTTCCATATAGTGAGTTGTATATATTACTGTTACACCAGATTCGTTTAACTTTTTAACTGATTCTAATATATGATTTCTTGATTGAGGATCTATTCCTACTGTAGGTTCATCCATTATAACAATCTTAGGTGAGTGAATAAGTGCACATCCTATATTAAGCCTTCTCTTCATTCCTCCTGAAAAAGTATTTGCTACCTTTTTCTTAACATCTTGTAATCCTATAAAATCTAAAACTCTATCTATACTTTCTTCTAATTCTCTTCCTTTTAAATTATAAAGTTGTCCAAAAAATTTCAAATTTTCATAAGCTGTAAGTTCACCATAAAGTGCTATTTCTTGTGGAACTAAACCTATAAGTTTATTTTGATTTTTCATAGATTTAGTTACATCTACACCTAAAATTTCTATTTTCCCATTAGTTGGCTTTAAAAGCCCACACATTATTCCTATAGTTGTACTTTTACCTGCTCCATTTGGTCCAAGTAATCCATATATTTCGCCTTCTTTTATATTTATATTGATATTATCTACTGCAATGAAATCACCAAATCTTTTTATTAAACCATCTATTTTTATTGCATCCATATTTTTTCCCTCCACTTTAATTATTTAGTTTAAGAATCTATAAATATATACTCTTTTCTTTCTCTAATCTAAGTATATATAAATACCAATTGTTTTTAATCTGAATAAAGTAATAAAGCTTATATGACAAAAGTCATATAAGCTTATAATTTATTTAAATATTTAATTGCTATTTGTGTTCTATGATCTAAATTTGTTTTTTGTAAAATAGAAGTTATATAATTTTTTACTGTTCCTTCTGAAATAAATAATTTTTTACTAATTTCTTTATTACTTAATCCATTAGTTATTTCTTTTATTATTTCTATTTCTCTTTGCGTAAATTTTGATAAATCTTCTTTTTCTTCTATAGATAATCCATATTTTATTTTTTCTAAAACTTCTTCTTGAATTACTGATTTTCCTCTATAAACCATCTTTATTGTTTCTATAATTTGTTTTGGTTCAGTATTTTTTAAAATATAGCCTTTAGCTCCATACTTTAAAGCCTTTTCTATATACTCATCTTCATCAAAAGTAGTTAATACTATTGATTTAGTTTTTTCATTTCTTATTTCTTTTATTGTTTCAACTCCATTTAAATTTGGCATTCTTACATCTAAAACTGCAATATCAACATCATTTTCATTTATAAATTTTAGTGCTTCTAAACCATCACTAAAAGTTCCCATAATATTTATATCTTCATATGAACCTAAAATTATTTTTAAGCTTTCTCTTATCAAACTATCATCATCTGCTATAACTAAATTAATCTTCATTTTAACCCCCTTAGATTTTTAAGCTTACTATTACTTCAAACCCAATATCACTATTTATTATTATAAGCCCTCCATTTCGTACTACTTCATCCTCTATCTTTTTTAATCCAAATCCAGCTTTAAAATTTTTACATCCTATCCCATCATCTTTAAAACTTATTCTTACTATCTTATTCAAAACTTGAATTTTTACCTCTATGTTTTTACATTTAGAATATTTTAAGCTATTTGTAGATAATTCAACTACAATATTCTCAATAATAATCCAATTATTTGAGGATACATTTTTTATGTCTCCTTCTACATTAAACATTAAATTAATACTACTATTTAAAAGTTTATCTTTTAATATATTTTTTATCCTGCTTACGCCAAGTTCTTCATTTTTAGGCGTTATCTTATGAATTATTTCTCTTATGTCATTAATTCCAGTTCTTAAATTAGAAATCGATTCATCTATCATTTCAATTCCTTTTTCTTGATTAGAGTTTAAAACTATTTTTGCTGCTTCTAATCTCATTAAAGATCCAGCTATAACATGCCCTATTTTATCATGCATTTTTCTTCCTATTTCATTTCTTTCCTCAAGCTTTGCCATCTTAACATTTTGATTACTAAATTCTATATAATCATTAAACTTTTTTACTTTTAAATAAAGCTTATCTCTAAGAATATCATTTTCTTTTCTTTCCATTCTCAACTTCTCTTTTGTATATTTTAAACTCTTAAGAATATATACAGTATTTAAAATAGTTACTATATATATTATTTTATCTATACTATTTATATTTACAGCTAATACACTCACTACCATAATAATTATGCTTAAAATTTCTCCAAATTTTATTTGCACCAACATTTCTAATATTAATACTATAAGTACAATAGCACATACTCTAAAACCACTAAATAAAAATATTATTCCAGAAATAAAATTCAAAACACACATTAATTTTTTAATATTAATATTTTTAGATATTTCCTGTGTCAATGTAAATATACATCCTGTTAATATGTATAAAATTATATAAAACTCATCACCCTTTAAATTAATATTAAACATTATCAATATTATACATGCAATAGCTCTCATCACTATATTTTCAACATCTATATCTAGCTTAAATAAATCCATTCAATATTCTCCCAAATTTTATTTATAATAAGTATATCCATTATTACAAGTAATTACAAACAATAAAAAACATAAAAGCTTATTAATATTTTAATACTACTTTTATGTTTAATATTATAATTATTTATTCTTTTGAAATTATTGTTACTTATCATATACATATTAATAAAATTTATTTTTTATAAAAAAATAAAGCTACTATAAAAGCATTTTACTTTTATAGCAGCTTTTTAATTTTATAATTCAATTATTTCTTTAATAAAATACCTTCTATTGCTGGAACACATCTTCCACAGCATGATCCTGCTCCTGTCATTTCTTCTATATCTTCAACTGTTTCTGCTCCATCAGCTATAGCAGCTTTTATTGTATCTTCATCTACTTGCATGCATCCACATATCATTTTACTCATAATTTTTTCCTCCAATTAATATATCTTTCTTTATTCAAATTGTACTATATTACTCAGAATTAATCAATAATAATTATTATTAAATTTTAATTATTTTTTCTAGTTTTATCTTTAATCCAACTATAAGCTTTATATAATTTAGGATGCATTTCTTTTTCTTCTACTTCACTTTTCATTTTTGCCATTAGCATTATTGGCTTTAAAAGTTCTATAGTATCTTTATATCCTTCATCTATTCTCATTCTTTTGCATTCCATATCTAAATTTAAAGTTCCTTTTATCATATTTTCATTTAAATGTCGTGGAGCTAATTCTATTATATTTGCTTTCGGATACAAAGATTTGTCTATAAAATTCTCTTTTGATAAATGAACTACTATTATAATATCGCAATCTTCTTCATAAACAGGTTGAATAGGAGTGTTATCAACTACTCCTCCATCAATATATTTATTTCCTAATATTTCAGTACAACTATATATTCTTGGTAAAGTTGCAGATGCAACTACTATTTCTTTCGCTAATTCATCATCATAATTATTTAATTTAAAATACTTTGCAGTAAAATCTGGAAGCTCTGTACAAGCAGCATAACAAATTCTTTTATTTTCTTTTACCTTGTCTACTCTTAAATATTTATCAATTATTTCTTTTGCTCCATCTTTTGGAGCAATTCCCTCTTCCATCATTTTTGCCATTCTTTTCTTTATAAGTTCTATGTGTCTTCCCCCAATTGCTAATTCAAATCCTTTTTTTAAAAGTTGTGCCTTACTTATTGGAGCTAATTTTTCCATAGTAACTTCATCCCATAAAGCTTCCGCAGCCTTCATATCATTTTGTGCAAAAAGAACCGCATTAAAAGCACCTATAGAAGTTCCTGAAAAAACTTCTATGTATTTGTCTAGTTCTAACTCTGTAAGTGCCTTCCATACTCCAAGCTCATAAGCACCTTTTCCTCCACCTCCAGATAAAACTAATCCTATCCTCATAATCATTCCCCTCTTTTCAGTTTGATTTTGTATATTATACCATTTATTTTATAGTAATTTATATATTAAAATTTTCTTTTTTCAATTCTAATTATTTCTAATGCATTTTATACTAATTCATATATTAAAAAATAAGCCATTACAAATAATATTTATTTTGTAATGGCTTATTTTTATTTTTCATTTTCTAATTCTTCACTTAATGCTTTAACAATTTCAATATCTACATTCAACAATTCTGCTACTAAATCTAAAGGTAAACCCTTTTTTAGCATATTTCTAACAGGCAATCTTGAACTATCCATTTTTATTTTTCTATCCTCATTTTCATCTTTAGACATTCTATCTATGAATCCCATAAAAAACCTCCTAGTTTTTATTATTTATAATCTATATATTTTCCATAATTAAATCAAGTATTATAAATATAATTATTTTTCTCGTAACATTATTATAATCTAAATTTAACAAAACATATAATATATATAACATTATTATAATCTAAATTTAACAAAACATATGATATAATTAATTATAATTCAAAAAAACAAAAGAGGGATGATATGAGTAAATTTTTAGATTTTAGACGAGACCTTGGTAAAGAACTTTTAAAATATTCTTCTAAAAAAGTACATTTAAAAAAAGGTGAAATACTTTTCTTAGATGATTTTTTAGATGAAAAAATTGCTATATTAACAGATGGTATGGTTAACTATAATACTTCAATCCAAGCAGGAAGAGAACTATCCTTAGGTTGCTATAGTTCTAATGCAATATTGTTTTTAAGTAGTATGTTTGAAGAATGCTCTTTAGAAAAACAAGAAATATCATCATATAATATAAGTGCTTCTTTTGATTCAACTATAGAATTTGTATCTATAGATACTTTTAAAAATGTAATTTATAAAGATGAAAAACTTATGTACAAGCTTTATAAGTTTTATGGTCTATTCCACGAAAAAAACTTCTATCAATTAAGAGATTTACAAATATTCAAAACTGAAGATGCTATTTTATCTATACTTCTAAGAGCTTATAATACTTATGGAGTTAAAATAGATGATTATCATGTTATCAAAAAAAAGATATTTAACACTAATATTGCAAAATGTTTAGATATAACTGAAGAAACTGTCTCAAGAACAATTTCTAATTTAAGAAAAAAGAATATATTATCAAAAAAAGATGGTTTTATAATTATAAATGATTTAGATTATGTAAAAGAAAAGCTCGGCTGTAAATACTGTAATGAAAAACTTTGTTACTTATAATAAAAAAGACTGTTCTCTAAGGCAGAACAGTCTTTTTCGATTTGTAAAGGCTTTTACTTTTAAATTATATATAAACTCTACTATGTCACTATACAAAATTTAAATATTTTGTATTCACTGATCTATTAGCATCGTACCAATTAATTTTCGCTAATAAACCTATGTCATTTGGTACTATATAAATAATACCATTAATAGAACAAAAAAACATTGATTTAGATCAATTTTTTTTGTTTTTTTGTTAATTAATATTAAAATTAAATAAATTATTTTTAATATTTTCTATTCTAGAGTATACAAACTCTTTAATAATTCGATTTCTTTTGCATATCCTTCAATATCATTTGGTGTTTCTAAGAAAAATGGTATTCCTTTTAATTTAGGATGATTTATTATTCTTTTTATCGCTTCTTCTCCTAAAAATCCTTCACCAATTTTCTCATGTCTATCTTTGTGACTATTTATTGGATTTTTACTATCATTTAAATGAATAGCTTTTAATCTATCTAACCCAATCACTCTATCAAATTCTTCTAAAACTCCATCTAGATCATTTACTATGTCATAACCACCATCATGAATATGACAAGTATCTAAACATACTCCCATTTTATCTTTTAATTCTACTTTACTTATAATTTCAGCAATTTCTTCAAATGTTCTTCCAACTTCTGTTCCTTTTCCAGCCATTGTTTCAAGTAAAACTGTTGTAGTTTGTTCAGGTTTTAAAACTTGATTTAACATATCTACAATATAGTTAATTCCAACTTCAACTCCTTGCTTTACATGACTTCCAGGATGAAAATTATAAAGATTGTTTGGTAAATATTCCATTCTTTCTAAATCATCCTTCATAGTTTCAATTGCAAATTGTCTAGTACTTTCAGTTCCTGAACAAGCATTTAAAGTATAAGGTGCATGAGCTAAAATTTGGCTAAAATTATTTTCTTTCATAATTTTTAAAAGCCCATCTATATCTTTTTGATCTATTTCCTTAGCTTTTCCGCCTCTTGGATTACGAGTGAAAAATTGAAAAGTATTTCCTCCTATACTTAAAGCTTCTTTTCCCATATGTTCAAAACCTTTTGTAGTTGATAAATGACATCCTATATTTAACATTATAAACTCTCCTAACTAATATTAATTATTTAATAATAATATTCTAACATAGAATTTTTATTTAAACTATATTATTAATTTATCCAATTTAACTATTTTACTTCCTTATTTAATATTGAATATTACTAATTAATACTACATATTTATAAAATACAGTTATAGATTTAATTATACTATTTTTATCCTTGTAATTTTCGATCAAATTAATTACATCTTTTTGAATTAATAGAATATTTTTGTTCATATTTTTATAAATAAAGAAAAACCTCCACGATAATTTCGTGGAAGTTTTTAATTTATATATCTTCTCCGTTAGTTTCTATAACATTTTTATACCAATAAAAACTATCTTTTTTGTATCTATTTAAGGTTCCACCCTCATTTTCATCTCTATCAACATAAATAAATCCATACCTTTTTTGGTATCCATTTAACCAACTTAATAAATCAGTAAATGACCATGTGCAATATCCTAAAAGCTCTACTCCATCAGTTATTGCTTCCTTACATGCTTTAACATGTGCTTTTAAATAATCTATTCTATATTCATCATGTATTTTATTATCATCTTCAACTTTATCAAATGCACCTAATCCATTTTCAGTTATTAAAATAGGTAAATTATATTTGCTTGTTAATCTTCTTAAAGCTATTCTTAATCCTTCTGGATCAATAGTCCAATCCCAATCAGTTGTTTCTAAAAATGAATTTTTTATAGTTTTATATACTCCTGGTATTCCACTATCTTTTGATGAACCTTTTTTACCAGAATTATTAAAATTACCTTCTGCTATATTACTATCTAAAGGATTTTCTTCAAATGTAGTAGTTTGATAATAATTTAATCCTATAAAATCTGGTTTACCTAATTTTAAAAGCTCAAAATCTCCTTCCTCTATTTTAGGAGTTAACTCTTTTCTCTCTAAGTATTTCCAAGTTAATTTAGGATATCTACCATTACAATATACATCTAACCACCAACTTGAATTCATATCCTCTGCATTTTCACCTGCTAAAACATCTTCTGGATTTGGTGAATTATAATAACTTGGGCTATATGCAAAACTTGGACCTATCATACCATCTTTTATTATTTCTCTAAAAGAGCAAATTGCTTTTGCATTAGCTAAATTTGCTATATGATTTGCTTCATACATTCTTTTTAAATCTTTTACTCCTGGTGGATGCATTCCTATTCCATATCCAAAGTTTATAAATATATTTTGTTCATTTAAAGTTACCCAATACTTTACTCTACCTTTAAATTCCTTAAATAAAGTAATACAATAATTATTAAAATCTTCAATTATACTTCTAGATTCCCAACCACCATATTCATCCATTAAGGCTTGTGGCAAGTCCCAATGATATATTGTAACAATAGGTTCTATATTATTTTTTATTAATTCATCAATTAAATTGCTATAAAACTTTAATCCTTTTTTATTTATTTCTCCTTTTCCTTTTGGAAAAATTCTTGCCCAACTAATTGAAAATCTATAAGCTTTAAGTCCTAATTCTTTCATTAAAGCTACATCTTCTTTATATCTATTATAATGATCTACTGCAACATCACCATTTGTTCCTTTAAAAGTTGTTCCTTCAATTTTAGAATATATATCCCAAACTGATTTTCCTTTTCCATCTTTATCAAATGCACCTTCTACTTGATATGCTGCTGAAGCTGAGCCCCATAGGAAATTTTTATCAAAACTATCTAACTTATCATATTTCATAAACACATCCCCTTTCTTTGCCTTTATCTTATCACAACATTTTTCTAAAAATCCTTTAAATAAAAATATAGTAACAAATATCTTTCTTTAGTTATTTGTTACTATAAAAAAACACAATGTTTTATATTATTTTCCTATAATTTTAGATAATCTTTCTATTATATATATAGTTGGCAATTGAGATGTTACATCTCCATATTCTAAAAATTTACTATCTGGATATGTATATCCTTCTCTACTAATATAATAGTTAATTGTATAATCAGTTAACTTTGCTAAAGTACTCGTTTTTTTATTTGTTATAGAAATTGTTTCTATTCCAATACTTCTGAGCTTTTCAACTATTTCTATACTAGATATATTTTCCCCTGATACAGATATTATTATTGCCACACTATTATTTAAAGCTTTAGCATTTAAATTATAATATGGATCATCTATACTTATTGTAAATTTATCAAAATGAGCCATATATTTTGCTCCATAAGAAGCTATCGCTCCAGAATTTCCAAAACCAATAAAAAGAATTATATCTTTTCTTTTTACCTTTTCTGCTACTTCTTCTATATTTTTATTTATCATAGGTAGATTTTTAGAAAATTCATCTAAAATATCAACTTCCCCAAAAGACTTTTCTATTTTATATAAATTATTATTACTTTTCAAAACAGTTTTAAATTCTGAAAACCCTTCAACTCCGCATTTTTTGCAAAATCTTAAAATAGAAGTTGTAGATATATGAATTTCTTCAGATAATTCTCTTATTGTCATATATGGAACTTTTTCTTTGTTATTTAAAATGTATTTGTAAATCTCTACTTCTAAATTATTTAGTTTATTTATATCTATATTTAAAATAATTTTTCCCTCCTATAAAATTTATAATATTTTCTATTTTTGTTGTTATTATTTTATCATATATTTTATAGCTTTTTATTATAGGAATTAGTTATTATTTAACATATTTTTTCTTGAAATTATTTTTATTAAATAGTTTTTTTTATTTTTCTAAGCAATAACTATAAAATATTCAATTCATACCTTTTTCATATTAAATATAATATATATCAAAATACAAATATC